>JAIOQB010000212.1 GCA_021413585.1 Planctomycetia bacterium | reverse complement strand
CAATCACCGACACGATCCCGATCAAACCCGAGCAGCTCATTCCGAAGATCCACGTGCTGAGCGTGTCGAAGCTCTTGGGCGAAGGGATCAAGCGAATTCACCGGAATGAATCGGTGAGCCGGTTGTTTGATTGACACGGTGAATGGGACCGTCTCCAACATTTGGCGTGCAGTATGTTCCGCCTGCCGGGCGGTACCTGCCCTGCGAGACAGCTTGGCGTCTTGATAAGGATACTTGACGCTAGAGCGCAGACTCACCCAAACGCAAGGGCAAACCTTATGCCTGCGAATCGAGTGATTGACACTTTACGTGTTTATGAGCAGGGAGTTGAAGATCCGGACAACCTCTCTCGCGATGAACGTATGGTGTACCTGCTGATCGAATTCCAGACCTACATCGACATGGAGGGGTGGGATCATTTTTTCCAAACCGACAAGATGCGATATTACAAGGAGCTAAAAGGAGCGTTGAAGAAGATCAAGGACATTGATTCGCTCTCGGTGATTGAGAATTACGAGCAGGAGTTGCGATCAAATGGCATCGCCATGGATCCCACCGAGATCAGCGAGTTTCTCGACAGTCAGGAGGAGACCTATTTGAGCAACCGTTGCGATTGGCGCGAATCCTATAGCCAGCGATCGGACGAACGGTGGCAGAAATGTCGAGAATACCTCCATAAGAAGGGGTTTGAACTTAAAGGCTGAGTTGCCCCAATTCGTCTTCGCGGAGTTGCGTTTCTCTGCTTCAAGAATAGAAAGCAGCAGAGACAGCAGGAGGCAGAGCCTCCAAGGCCGTGCGTGCCCAGGCAGAGCCGGCAGAGCCTGGGCACGAGGGTTTGAAAGGGACCGTCTCCAACATTTGGCGTTCAGTAGGTTCCGCCTGCCGGGCGGTTACCTGTCCTGCAAGAAGGCTTGACCCGTTAGTGAAGTCCCGTCCGGCAGACCGGCCCTACCAGTGAGCGCGACCTGGCTCTATGAGCGAGTACTGGGAAAAAACCGTTCAACAAAATGCGTCATTGCAGCAGCGGCTGGCGAACCTGTCCACAATTCAGGTGGTCTCGTTTGCCACCGGGTGCGCACAGCATGTGGCCGACGCATTTACCGCGCTCTACTCCGTGCGAAAAATCGATGCGAAATCGATTGCTCCGTTTACTGACATGTGGACAATTGGCTTGGTCACTTGCTGGACGGCAGTTGCTGGAATGGATGCCACAGAAGCCGCCGAACGTTCAGCCCATTGGATTGATGAACTGTTCAAAGATGACAAGATCCTGGATTTGGCGGTGACCATCGGGGCGTTTAACATCGATCAGGTTACGGGCGGCGTTTACAAGGCATTAGAGTGCTTAATTCGCAACGGGCATCCCGAATATGCCAAGGGCGCGGCTCATTGTGCCTTTGAGGCCGTCATGCAGTGGCACGCGGCCGATTTAGCGATTGGAGAAGAATCCAACTCTGCCGAATGTGTTGCCGAGGTTGATTTCCAGTTGCGATATCTTGCCGCTCTTGAATCTATCGAGGGGCAAATCCCATTGTATGACACGATGCTCGATATATTGTGATGTGAACCACGGCAAAGGCCTAAGCCATAGAAAGCCTCGACAATCGTATTACCGGCGGCTAGCGCCGAACCGCTCACAACGATTGGCGCCTTGGCGTCTTTGCGTCGAAAAAAGTGGCACGGAATTGGTTGGCGAGTTCTGGCCGTTAGAAGTGGCGAGGTACAGTCCGGCAGACGGAACCTACTGGTCGCCAGATCGTGCGGCATTCAACTCGCGATGGCCGAAAATAGTAGTGTACAGATTGCCACAAACTAGCTACAATGTGCCGGCTTGTTTCTGCGCAATCGTTGCGCGCGGGCAGCGCGTGCGAACGAGGCCGATTTTGTCCTTTGGCAATCCAGTGGCTGCTGGTGCGGGTTGCCCGGCTCTTGGCGGCGCGAACAACTCGCGGACAAACGGCACGCACACTCGGCGCGAACAGGCGGCGTACACAGCGCGAGCGCGGCGCGGACAGGGCGCGAACGCCGCGCGAACGCGCCAGTGGCAGTCGCCAATGAACTCAGTCACCCTAAGTCCTTTCGCAGTCAGCGGCTTGGGTGTTAGGTAGCGGAAGCAGGCACCAGCGGTTTGTCACTGGGCTGTACCAATCCTGTCTCTAACCCAAGCGGCTGTCACACATCAGCACACAACCACGGGCAATGGCCACGAGGGCGAAATCCAACCCTCAATTCAAACCTTCACACTACCCGAACAAGCCAAAATGGCAGCCTCAAAGCCGCATCCCGGGTGCAATTGCCCCTTGGCCCTTACCCCGCTACAATGCCGGATTGGATTCCAATTCTCCGGCCTGATGGGTTGTCGTCCTTGGTTGGGCGGCCGGGTCGTTGAGGTTACGCGTTTCATCTACGTCGGTCACCTGGAAGGGGAGTCGCTCTGATAGGGCGATGCTTTTACCCTCCCCTGGCCCCTCCCTGAAAGGGAGGGGAATTTGGCGTCGGCGGCATCTGCGGCACGAAAAAACAACCTATGGTCAATCGCAATCTTATTCGGGGGCTCGATCTCGATCAGTCGGAGTGGGAGGAAGAACTCGCCGCGGCGATGGGTTCCGCCGACCCGGCGTTGCTGGAATTCACAGGCCAGGGACTCGTGGCCAACAAGATCGTCAAGGGGCGCATCCTGCGCGTTGACGGCGACTTCATTCTGATCGACGTCGGCTACAAGAGCGAAGGGACCATCGCGCGAAGCGAATGGGACGAAGACGACGACGAACCGGCCATCGGCCAGGAGATCGACGTCCTGGTCGAAGAGACCGAGGACAACGAGGGCCAGGTCGAAGGCGCCGAGGGGATGATCAACCTCTCGAAGCGCAAGGCCAAGAAGATTCGCGAGTGGGAAAAGGTCATGTCCACCGTCCACGAAGGGGACGTGGTCACCGGCGTGGTGGGTCGCAAGATCAAGGGCGGCTTGCTGGTCGATATCGGCGTGAACGTGTTCTTGCCCGCCAGCCAGGTGGACATCCGCCGCCCGGCCGACATCGGCGAATACATGGGCCGCACCATCCAGTGCAAAGTGCTCAAGATCGACGAAGCGCGGCGCAACATCGTCGTCAGCCGACGCTCGCTCATCGAAGACGAGCGCAAGGAAAAGAAAACCCAGCTCCTCAGCGAGCTGCAGCTCGGCCAGCAGCGCAAAGGCGTGGTCAAGAACATTGCCGACTTCGGCGCGTTCGTGGACCTCGGCGGCCTCGACGGCCTGCTGCACATCACCGACATGAGCTGGGGCCGCATCGGCCATCCGTCCGAGATGGTGGCCATCGACCAGGAGATCGAAGTCCAGATTTTGGACATCGACTACGAAAAAGAAAAAATCGCCCTGGGGCTGAAGCAAAAGACCGCCAGCCCGTGGGAAGCAGTCCCCGCCAAGTACCCCGTGGGGACCCGCGTTCGCGGCCAGGTGGTCAACGTGATGAGCTACGGCGCGTTCGTGAAGCTCGAAGAGGGGATCGAAGGGCTGGTCCACATCAGCGAGATGTCGTGGACCCGCCGGATCAATCACCCGAGCGAGCTGGTGTCGATCGGCGACGAGATCGACGTGGTCGTGCTGGGGATCAATCGCGAGAAGCAGGAAATCTCCTTGGGCATGAAGCAAACCCAGGAGAATCCCTGGACCCGCGTGGCCGACCGCTATCCGCCGGGCAACACGGTCAAAGGGACCGTCCGCAACCTCACCAACTACGGCGCGTTCATCGAGATCGAAGAAGGGATCGACGGCCTGTTGCATGTGAGCGACATGTCGTGGACCCGCAAGATCAGCCACCCCAGCGAAGTGCTGGAAAAGGGGCAGGAAGTCGAGTGCAAGGTACTCTCGGTCGACCAGGAACGCCGTCGCATCGCCCTGGGGCTGAAGCAGCTTAGCGATGATCCTTGGGCCAACGACATCCCGTCAAAATACCAGCCCGGCCAGATCGTCAAAGGTAAGGTGACCAAGCTCACCAACTTTGGCGTGTTCGTCGGACTGGAAAACGGCCTGGAAGGGCTGCTGCACATTTCTGAGCTTTCGGACCACAAGGTTGAGAACCCGGAAGACGTGGTCAAAGAAGGGGAAGAAATCGAAGTCAAGATTTTGCGCGTCGATACCGACGAGCGGAAGATCGGCCTGTCTCGCAAGCGCGTCGAGTGGTCGGAAGACAACGGCGGCAGCGAGGATGGAGGCCAGCCGGCGACGAGCAGCGCCAGCCGTGCCAATGCGGCCAACGCGGACCTCAAGGGTGGTATCGGCTCCGACTCCGGCCCGCTGATCAAGGCCAAGTCCGAGGACTAACGGCGACCACAAGAAAACGAGCCACGGGGTTTATCCCCGTGGAAATCACAACGAGTTGCGGAAAAACACCCGGGTGGCTGGAGCGAACCTCCAGCCACCCTTTTTATTTCCTGCTCGCTCGCCCGAGCGACCGGCACAATCGTCGCCCGCGGCGCGCGTCCGCTCGCCCAAGCAACGCGCGCCGGCCTTTCCCCTACGAGCGGCAGTCCAGGCACATTCCGCTTAGCTCTCCGAGTTTGCCCGCGCGTGGAGAATGCTTGCTCCGCCCGTCGATACTCTCTGCGAACACTCTCCAGATGTCGCGAGAACCTCAATGAGCACCGCCCGTACGACCACGCGACGCGCCCCAAGCTCCAACGTCCAGACTCCGCTGGAGACGTATCTCCGCGAGATCAATGAGACGGCGCTGCTTTCGGCAGTGGAAGAGCAGCAATTGGCGATTGCCATTGGCCTGGGCGATGTGCGAGCACGCGACCGAATGGTCCGGGCGAACCTGCGGCTGGTGGTGAACATCGCCCGCGGCTACACGGGCAAAGGACTCGGCCTGCAAGACCTGATCGAAGAGGGGAACCTGGGGCTGCTGCGGGCGGTCGAAGGATTCGACCCCGGCATGGGGACGCGCTTCTCAACTTACGCCAGTTACTGGATCAAGCAATCGATCAAGCGGGCCCTGATCAACTCGGCCAAGACGATTCGCATCCCGGCCTACATGGTCGAGCTGCTGTCCAAATGGCGGCGTGCCACCGCCCGGCTGACGGAAGAACTCGGCCGCACGCCGACGCCCGAAGAGATCGCCCGCGTGCTGGGGCTCCCCAAGAAAAAGCTGCCGATCATCAAGAAGGCGATCCGCATCTACAACTCGACTCCGCAAACGGATCAGGCGGAAACGGGTTGGTCCTTGGGTGACATTGTTCAGGACGACAATCTCAAAAGCCCCGAAGACGAGATGGTCGAGAGCGACAGCCTCAAGCACGTCATGCAGCAGATGCAGACGATGGACCCCCGCGAGGCGACCGTGCTGCGGATGCGGTTCGGCCTGAACGACCAAGAGCCCAAAACGCTCAAGGAAATCGGCGAAGCCCTGGGCCTGACCCGCGAACGGGTCCGCCAGATCGAGACGGAAGCCCTGGGCAAGCTCAATGCCAGCCTGCAAGAGCCGCGGTAGACGGCTTTCCGCTTTCGGCTTTCCGCTCTATACTGCCCGGCATGAGCGACCCGGCAGCCATCGATTTGACCGAGCATATCCGCTCGATACCCGATTTCCCCAAGCCGGGAATTCTATTCCGGGACATTACGCCGCTGTTGCGCCACCCGGTGGCGTTTGCCGAGTCGGTGCGGCGGCTGACCGAGCATTTTCGCGGCCATAAGATCGACATCGTGGCGGCGGCCGAAGCGCGAGGGTTCATCTTCGCCGCGCCGCTGGCCCTGAACCTGGGGGCCGGCTTCGTCCCGGTCCGCAAACCGGGCAAGCTGCCGTTCGATACCCTGTCGTTCCACTACGAACTGGAATACCGCACCGACACGCTCGAAGTCCACATTGACGGCATTGAACCCGGCCAAAATGTCCTGCTGGTGGACGATCTGCTGGCCACTGGCGGCACCGTGGAAGCCTGCTGCAAGCTGGTCGAGCAAGCCGGCGCCAAAGTGGCCGGGTGTGCATTCGTGGTCGAGCTGTGCGACCTGGGTGGAGCGAAACGGATTGCCCCACATGAGATGTTCAGCTTAATTCGGTACGAGTAGGGTGGGATCAGGATCTGGGTGCCTGGGGCATCGCCCCAGATGTCTCGGGTGCAACACTTCTGGGGCGTTGCCCCAGGCACCCGGCCTAGTCAAAGCGCCTCACGCCCAAACCTTCCCATCCAGCTTGATCGTCTCCCGCTCGTGCTTCGCGATCTCGCGCACGTCCTCGCGGGCGCGGAAGAAAGCGTCGATCACCTCGACGTCCCATTGGCGCCCCGCGCCGTCGTGCAGGATCTTGTCGAGGTTCTCGTCGTCCATTCCTTTGCGGTACGGGCGGTCGCTGCCCATGGCGTCGAACGCGTCGGCCACGGCCAGGATGCGGGCGATCAGCGGGATCTCTTCGCCGGCCAGCCCGTCGGGATAACCCTTGCCGTTCCACGACTCGTGATGGTGCAGCACGGCCGGCAGCACGGGCTCGATCTTCTTCAGGCCCTTGAGAATGCTGTACCCCAGCACGGGATGCTGCTTAATGTGCTCGTATTCCTCGGGTGTGAGCTTGCCCGGTTTGCTGAGCACTTCGTCCTTCACGCCGATCTTGCCGATGTCGTGCAGCAGGCCTGCCAGGTAGAGCGTGCGTCGCATATCTTGCGCCAAGCCCATCTCTTCCGCCAGTCGCACCGCGACGCGGGCCACGCGGTCGCTATGACCGCAAGTGTATTGGTCCTTGGCGTTGATGGCGGACGACAGGGCTCGCACCACGCCGGAGAAGAGTTCCGCCTGCTCGCGGTACAGCACCGTGTTGCCGCAGTGGATGGCCAGGATGGTGGCCACGCTGCCGAGCAGCCGGGCCTCGACCGTGCCAAACTCCAGGTCCGAAACGTGATTCACCGCGGCCAGGTAACCGAACGACTTGCCGCCGCTGATCAGCGGCACCAGAATCAGTTGCTCGACCTGCGGGAACAGCCACTGATCTTGATTGCCGCCGTGATGGTTGATCACGATCGGCTGCGGACTTTGAGCGACGCAAACCCTGCGGGCCAGGTCGTCCATCTCCGCGTGGCTCAGCGGAAACTGGCCGAAGGTTAGGAAGTCGGGCAGCGAAGCGTGCTGGCCGGGAATCT
Organism: Planctomycetia bacterium; assembly: GCA_021413585.1. GTDB lineage: Bacteria > Planctomycetota > Planctomycetia > Pirellulales > UBA7805 > JAIOPX01. The sequence continues at coordinate 43,496 of JAIOQB010000212.1, read as the reverse complement.
CGTCCAGCCGGGTTTCGGCCGAGAACTCCGCGGCCAAACCCTTGGCCGGCACCACTTCAAACAGCCACTCCAGGGCCCTGCGCCCCAGTTCGCTCACGCCGTCCGACAAGCGGAGATTTTCCGTGAGCCGAAACAGCAGCGTGATCTCTTCGTAGGTCGATGCCAGGTTGTCTGAGAGCTTGTCGACGTGCGAGCTAAGCGTGACATTGCGGGCGTCGACGATCAGTGAATGCTGCGCCGAAGCGGCCAGTCGCAACAACGCGTCGGCCGTCCAAACAGTTTGTCGATGGCACCACGCCGCCACTTGGGGCACCTCGGCTCCGAGGCTCGCCGCCAGATTTTGAATGTCCTGCGAAGACGTGACGCTCCGCGTGAGAAACGCCGCCACCGCCACCGTATTCGTCATGCCGCCGCGGGCCGACGTTGCCCCGAGCGGAATCGCCAGCACCAACAACGGCCCACGCTCGTCGATCAGTTCGACATGTCCACGGGCGGCGACCTCGCGGCTCATCTCTCCCCACAAGGCCCAATCGCCGCCGGGCATCTCCGCGGTCGGCCGCAGCACTTCGCCACTGCCGCCGTCGATGTGCGCAAAGGGAACGCCAAACGCACGGCGCAGCGCTTCGAGCGCCGGCGGCGATTCGGTCGCCGCGGCGTCATTCGGAATCGCGGTGATTAGCTCGGCCGCGACGGATTCCGGTGCAATCAACTCCTGCACCATAGTCATGTCCCTGCGTTCGATGTTAGCCCGATTGGCTGGCCCGGATTGCGGCAAGCGCGAAGTGCGCAAGGCACCTCAACCGTAGGTCCGAATTAGGGTTGGAGCAAAACCACCCTGCGAGAGTGGGGGCGGAGGTGGTCCCGATTCGAGCACCGCGTGACAGTCAGCACCGCTATTCCATGTGGGTGGTGTGCAGGCTCTGCCGTTCATGCCGAACGTGCCAGCATTAACGGTGGTGCTGCAATTGAGAGCGCGTCATAGCCCCGGGCTCCGCCCGAGGGGTTTAATCGGCTCGCACCGCGGATCGCGTTCGAACGGCTAAGCGATAGAGCGTCGCAACCCCCGGGCAGAGCCCGGGGCTATACAAAGGCCCTGGCAGTTTATTTCACTGGCGAATCGGGCCACACTGCGTACAATCAGCGCCTGAGGCATCTCAGCAGTTCGTGCGGTAGAACCGGCCGGATGCTAGGCGGAATCAAGTGTTGCCGCCAGAGGTAGATGATGAATCCAGAAGAGAATCGATTTCAATTCTCACTGCTGCAATTGCTGGTGGTCGCTTTGATCATTGCAATTCTCAGCGGCGCGGCCATTTTGTATGCGCAAAGGTCGCGCGAACAAGCCCGGCGGGCGTCGTGTGCGGTGAAAATGAAGCAATTGGCGATCTCGCTGCATCTGTTCCACGACAACCAGCAGACGTTCCCCGCCTCTGCGTTCTACCACGATGGCCAGGACTTGGGGAGGCATAATGTCAACGTCAAAACAGTTGTGCCTGGCCAAGGGGGGACTGCCGCTACCCGTGCTCCCTATAGTTTTTGGGTAAGGGTCTTACCTTATTTTGGATCCGGCCAGGTATACGACTCGATCAACTTTGTCCGCGATGAAGCTTTTGACAAGCATAATGCGCCGCTTGCCGCAACGGTTTATCCCGTGTTTATCTGCCCATCCTTCCCATCGGGCGACCAAAGTCGGGCACGGGACTACGACGCTTTCTCCCGCGGCGGACCTCGGCCCGCATTGACGCAGTACAAAGCCCTGGGGGCCACCACGTTGACCGTGCTGCAAAACTCGGCATTTGCCACCGCCAAGAACGGCGACGGAGGTGTGCTGCATCCGTATGCCAGATATACGTTCAACGATATCGGGGCTCCCGCCAGTACCGCGTGGCTATGTGAGACGCGAGAAGAACGATATGCCGCGTGGTGGGACGGCACGACCATCTCGATCCCCGGGTTTGACCCACAGATCGACTCAACGGGGCAGGCCACAACCCCGGCATACGGCGCCGCCATTTGGGCTCGCCCTGCTGGCCAAAAACCCGTGTTTATACCCGCGGTGATGTTCGGCGGCGCCGAGGACATGCAGTGGGGGCCGAGTAGCTTTCACCCAGGCCTGATCAATCACGCCATGGTCGACACAGAGGTGCGGGCTATTGCCCTGGATATCGACCCTAAGGTCTATGCGTCGCTCATCACGCGTCGGTCGGACGATGATGCTCCCGCTAGCGGCCCGTAGGTCTCGCCTGCCGGGCGTGACCTTCGCGGTAGGGTAATGCCGGCCTTAGCGCGAAGCGGAGGTACCGCCCGGCAGGCGGAACCTACAACTCGAACTGCTTGGCTGCCATCTCGGCGATGCTCTCGCCGATCGCCAGCGATGCGGTCGCGGCGGGCGACGGGGCGTTGAGGACGTGGACCATCCGGTCCGCCCGCTCGATGCAAAAGTCGTCGACCAATCGGCCGTCGGGCAGCACCGCCTGGGCACGCACGCCGGCGCCGCCGGGTTGCAAATCGCCGGCCGTCAGCTCGGGCATCAGGCGGGCCAGCTCCTTAGCGAATGCCCGTTTGACGTACGAGCGATACATTTCACCGATGCCGGCACGCGGGAACTTCATCGCCATCCGCCAGAACCCGCTGTAGGTAAATGTGTCAAGCAGATCGCGAACATTGACCCGCCCCTTACGATAGCCGTGGCGGGCCAGGGCCAGCACCGCATTCGGCCCCGCTTCGACTCCGCCGCGGATCATCCGGGTCAGGTGAACGCCCAGGAACGGAAACCGCGGATCGGGGACCGGGTAGATCAAGTTGCGAACCAACGCCGCGGCCGTCGGGCGGAGCGTGTAATACTCGCCGCGAAAAGGCACGATGCGCAGTTGAGGATTAAGGCCGCACATCCGGGCAACTCGGTCGGACTGCAAGCCAGCGCAGTTGACCAGGTTTCGGCAGCGGAACTCGCCGCCGCTGGTGGCCAGCACGAGTTCGGCGCCGTCTCGGGTAACGCCACCCAAGCGGCAATCGGTCCGAACCTCGGCCCCCGCTTGGGCTACCAGCCGCCGCATTGCCTGGGCGACGGCGACATAGTCGACGATGCCGGTTTGCGGCACCCACAGGCCGGCGATGCCGGCGGCGTGCGGCTCGCGCTCGCGGATCGCCTCGGGGCCAAGCTGCTCCATGCCGGCGAGCCCATTGGCCAGGCCGCGAGTGCGCAGCTCTTCGAGCTTGGGCAGCTCGTCCTGCCGGGTGGCGACAACGATCTTGCCGCACCGCTCGTGCGGAATATTCTCCTCGGCACAGAATCGGTACATCGCCTCGCGGCCGGCGGCGCAGTTGAGCGCCTTCTGCGAGCCGGGCTTGTAGTACAAGCCCGAGTGGATCACGCCGCTGTTGTGCCCCGTCTGATGCGTGGCAACGTCGGACTCGGCCTCTAGCACAATCAGCCCCTTAGCAGCTCGATTGCGCAGGGCCATCGCCGTGGCCAAACCCACGATGCCGCCGCCGATGATCGCGACGGAAGAGGCGGGAGGCGGGAGGCGGGAGGCTGGAGGCATAGGGTGAACGTGGAGTAACGGGCTTGAGGATGTCGGCTACAGGACGGATCGTCGCAGAATCAGCAAAACACTCCGTCCTCCAGTCTACAGTCTCCAGCCTCCCGCCTCTATAAAACAAGGCGGTCCGGCCCCTTTCGGAACCGGACCGCCTCTGGATGACAAACCACGCGAACTAATACCGCAGACTACTGAAGAACTTCGGTTCAGCCAGCACAGCCGCAGCTGGGCTTGGCCGTGCAATCCGACTCACAGCAACTGGGAGCCGGGCAGCAGACCTTCACAGGCACTTGCTTGCAGACCACTTTGGGGCAGCAGCGGGTGACCGTGTAGGGAACCTTCTCGCACACGTACTTCGTGCATTGCACGGTCTTCGTGTAGTGCACCGGCTTGCAGACCGTGTACGGCACTTGCTTGACACACTTTTGGCATACAGTGTGGCAGCAGGTGTACGGAATCTGCTTCGTATGGCACTCTTGGACCATGTGGCACACCGTGTAGGTGCAGGTCTTCGTCTTGGTTTCAGGAACCATGTGGCAGACCTGATAGGTGCAGGTCTTGGTCTTGGTTTCAGGAACCATGTGGCAAACCTGGTACGTGCAGGTCTTCGTCTTGGTTTCCGGGACCATGTGGCAAACCTGGTAGGTGCAGGTCTTCGTCTTGGTCTCAGGAACCATGTGGCACACCTGATAGGTGCAGGTCTTCGTCTTGGTTTCCGGGACCATGTGGCAGACCGTGTACGTGCAGGTCTTCGTCCGGTTTTCCGGGACCATGTGGCAGACCTGGTAGGTGCAGGTCTTGGTCTTGGTCTCAGGAACCATGTGGCACACCGTGTACGTGCAATTCTTCACGTGCTGCTCGGCGACCATGTGGCAAACCTGGTACGTGCAGGTCTTCGTCTTGGTTTCAGGAACCATGTGGCAGACCTGGTACGTGCAAGTCTTCGTCTTGGTTTCCGGGACCATGTGGCAGACCGTGTAGGTGTAGGTCTTCGTCTTGGTCTCGGGCACCATGTGACACACCGTGTAGGTGCAGTTCTTTACGTGCTGCTCCTGCACCATGTGGCAGACTTGGTACGTGCAAGTCTTGGTCTTGGTCTCAGGAACCATGTGGCAAACCTGGTACGTGCACGTCTTGGTCTTGGTCTCGGGGACCATGTGGCAGACCGTGTAGGTGCTCGTCTTGGTCTTGGTTTCCGGAACCATGTGGCAAACCTGGTAGGTGCAGGTCTTGGTCTTGGTCTCGGGGACCATCTTGCAGACCGTGTACGGCACCTTCTTGACGACCGTCTCGTGAACGTATTTCACGCAGTCAATCGTCTTCGTTTGCACTTCCGGCACCCACACCTTGTGGCAGGTCTTCACCGGCGGGCACTGAACCTTGACGATCTTGCAGCAGCCAGGCACATACTTGCACTTGCAGCAGCAGGGATCGTACGTCCAGCAACCCGGCTCCTGCACGCGCTTGCAAACCACCGCACCCGGGCATTCCGTGACGCGGGTTTCGCAGTGACCACAGCAGACCTGGATGGTCTTGGTGTAGTGCACCGGCTTGCAAATCGTGTAGCAGCATTCCCGCACGCAGGTCTCCTGGACCGGCTTGAGACCGTATAGCAGATGGTCTTGGTCTTCGTTTCGTAGACCGGCTTGCACACCGTGTAGCAAGTCGTCTTGGTCTTGGTTTCCCAGACCGGCTTGCAGGTGGTGTAGCAAACTTGTTTGGTCTTCGTTTCGTAGACCGGCTTGCACACCGTGTAGCAGCAAGTCTTGGTCTTCGTCTCGTAGACCGGCTTGCAGACGGTGTAGCAGTACGTGCGGGTCTTCGTCTCGTAGACCGGCTTGCACACCGTGTAGCAGGTGGTCTTGGTCTTCGTGTCGTAGACCGGCTTGCACACCGTGTAGCAAATCTGCTTGGTCTTCGTCTCGTACACCGGCTTGCACACCGTGTAGCAATACGTGCGGGTCTTCGTCTCGTAGACCGGCTTGCAGACCGTATAGCAGATGGTCTTGGTCTTCGTTTCGTAGACCGGCTTGCACACCGTGTAGCAAGTCGTCTTGGTCTTGGTTTCCCAGACCGGCTTGCAGACCGTGTAGCAGATGGTCTTGGTCTTCGTTTCGTAGACCGGCTTGCACACCGTGTAGCAGGTGGTCTTGGTCTTGGTCTCGTAGACCGGCTTGCACTCGGTATAGCAGATGGTCTTCGTCTTCGTTTCGTAGACCGGCTTGCAGACCGTGTAGCAGGTGGTCTTGGTCTTCGTTTCGTAGACCGGCTTGCAGACCGTATAGCAGATCTGCTTGGTCTTCGTCTCGTAGACCGGTTTGCACGTGGTGTAGGTGCAGGTGCGATACTTGGTCTCGTAGACCGGTTTCGCAATCGTGTACTCGCATTCCTTGAAGCGAGTTTCCGACACGTACTTCACGCAATCGATGGTCTTCGTCTCGCAGACCGGTTTAGAAACGGTCCGGTAGCAGGTGTACTGCTGTTGCTCGTACACCACTTCTTTGCAGGTCTTCATCACAGTGTGACAGACCTGCTTACACCCGCAGTAGTCGACGGCGCAGCAAGGTTTGCAGCAGCGAAAACGCGCCGCTCCACAGAAGGCTGCGTCCGCCTTCCCCGCAGGCATCATGAGCAAAACGACCGCCAGCAGTGGCAGTCCCAGTACGCTTTTCATTTCAGAGGCCTCCTTCATCCGCAGCTTTTGAGTTCGCGTGGTTTTGGGCATAGGCGCGGTATCCCTACCCGCACTGTTTCTTCGTCCAGGTCAATTAACCTGGATTAGCCATTCCTCCGTATATTGCAAGTCATCCATAGCTGCCCAAATCCTTTAGGCGCCACAGAATGGCGACAGAATCGCCGGTTGATCTAAGTCATCGTCACTCTGGATAAGCTGCTTGAGCTAGCACGACAAAAACAGTTGAACTTTCTGTCAAGAATGGGGCCTGTGAGTAGGATGTGACGGGTGATAGCGGATGACAGGCCGCTCGGCACGGCACGGACGAGGCGCATTACAAGTCGCCTCCCTCGCCCGGCCCTTCCCAGAGCGAGTGGGGATTTTTCAAATCGCTTGGAGCGGATTCGCCGCGCGTGGCGATTGCTCGGGTCGCACCGATTGTCGCGATGCCGAATGTGCCGGCGGCGGCATGCGATGAACTCGCCTCCCCCTCTGTCGAGCGAGGTCCCCTGCCTTCTGTTTTTCGCCAGTCAAACCAAATCGCCCGATTTCTTGACCTTTACGCTAGCGCAACCTAAATACTCAGTGACGACCGAAAACCCGCGAACTACGGGGCTCGGCCGTCAACTGAGACCAGTCCAGCAGGTTCCTGCGCAAAGCCAATCGCGCTGTACCCTGCCCTAGAGACAGAGACAACGCGAGGAAGACGACTGAGCGCCGCAGGGGCGTCCGAGTCGACGCGAGGCTGGCGGGCCGGTGGATTCACCGGGCCCGTGTCAGTGCGCGACAATTCACAGGCGCGGGGTGTACCGTGGCCTCGAGGTGTTCAGATAACGTCACGGCAACATTTTGGAAAGGACAAGGTTCACTATGAAATCGAACCGTCGCAATGCATTCACGTTGATTGAAATCCTGATCGTGGTCGTCATCATGGCCGTGTTGGCCGCGACGATCATCCCGCAATTCACCGATTCGACGAAGGACGCCAAGGAAAGCACCGCGCTGCTGAACCTCAACACGCTCCGCTCGCAAGTGGAGCTGTTCAAGGCCCAGCACGGCGGAGCCCTTCCGAACGCCACCCTGACCGACCTCACGACGGCGACCACGTACAACGGCAAGACGTACGGCCCGTACATGCAGCAGTTGCCCACCAATCCGATCACCAACAGCGCCGCCGTCAAACCGGCCGGCGGTGCCACGATCGTGGTCGGCGACCTGACCTCCGGCGGCGGCGGCTGGATCTACAGCTCCACCTCCGGCGAAGTCCGCCTGGACGACTCGAACCTGTATACGAAGTAGTCCCCCTGGCGGCAGGCCGACAACGGTCCCGCAGCCGACGGTACGCATAGCTTGAACCTCACATCGGCCTCTGGCGAAGAACATCTCGCCAGGGGCCTTTGTGTGCGCTGAGGTATCAATAATAGCCCCGGGCTCCGCCCGGGGGTGAATCGCGCGGGTGCCGAGCCCCCACATTGGTCATTGGGATTTGGTCATTGGTCATTAACCCCCCGGGCGGCCCGTACCCTTGCTCCATCCCCCCCGGTTTCCTAGAGTAGGGGCGTTGAAATCGGCGGCGATTGGTCGTTCGCAGGGCCCGCCAGCCTCGCCCACAGTCGCCAGTTCACATGCCGCACCGCAAGAGCAAGAACGCCGAACCCCTGGACGCCGGCTCCGTCCCCAAGGCGGTCGTCAGCCGGCTGAGCCTCTACTTGCGTGAACTGCAGCACCTGCTGCGCGACGGCAAGGAAACGATCAGCTCCGGCGCCCTGGGCAGCCGGCTCGGCTTCTCCGACGCCCAGGTCCGCAAAGATCTGGCCTACTTCGGGCACTTTGGCTACCCCGGGATCGGCTACCGGATCGACGAGCTGGTCGCCGCAGTCAAAAAAATCCTCGGCACCGACCGCGTCTGGCCCGTGGCGATCATCGGCATCGGCAACCTGGGGCGCGCCCTGCTGGGCTACAAGGGTTTTTCGCGGCAAGGGTTCGACATCGTCGCCGCGTTCGACTCCGACCCTTCCAAGTCCGGACTCATAATCGAAGGGATCCAGGTCCGCCCCATCGACACGCTGGCCGCGGTCGTACGTGAGCAGCGAATTCGCCTGGGCATGCTCGCCGTCCCCGCTCCCGCCGCGCAAGGCGTGGCCGATCAACTCGTGCTGGCCGGCATCGACGGAATCGTGAACTTCGCCCCCGTAACGATCAATCTGCCGCCCCATGTGAGCCGCTTGGGGGTCGATCTGGCGATCGAACTGGAGCAGATCACCTACGACGTTGTGAATCGGCTGCGAGTGCGTTAGATTAGTGGCCGCTAGATGGAGGAATTTGCTAGCCGCCGCTGCCCCAGCGGCGCGTCGTCCGATGCCAAGTCCGCGCCGGTCGGGGACCGGCGGCTAATAACGATGCCGCTTGTGCATGACGGCGAATCGAGGCTGACGAGCGTTTTGCGTTTTACCCGGTGGTGTAACGGTAACACTAGGGATTTTGGTTCCCTCATTCAAGGTTCGAATCCTTGCCGGGTAGTTTGCTTTCATCACTTCGTTCTTGGCACGTTGGGACGGGGTAGATTCTAAGTTGCCCCACGCCGTCAACCTTTCGCAATTTGGCAAGATGCGCCTGCCCAACGCACTTAGCCGCAAAACGGCTTTAGTCTCCTGCGTCAGGGTTCGTCCGTTTCTCCCCGCCCCTTTCGCCCGGCGCGGATTTTCCGCATGATAATGGCAGGCGTTTCTGTCTTCGCCGTTTGGCGGTGAATTCTCTTCGCGGCCCGCATGTGTATGAAGATCGGAGTTCACTTCTCATGACTTTTCCCACGAAATACATCGTCTCGGGTTTGGCTGCCATCATCATCTTGTGGCCTTTATTCGCTGCGGCGGCCGATCCGGTTCCTTCGGCCGATGAGACGGCGATTCGCGAGAATGCCAAGGCGTATGTCGCGGCGTTCAATGCCCATGATGCGGCGGCGTTGGCGGCGATGTGGTCGCCCGAGGCGGTGTACACCAACAAGGCGGCCGGCGAGCAAGTGGTCGGGCGGGCGGCGCTCGAGAAATTCTTTGTCGAGGACTTCAAGACCGACGCCGACGCAAAGCTGGAAGTGACGGTCGACTCGGTGCAGCTTATGTCGCCGGGGGTGGCGGTCGAGCGGGGCACCACGCGCCTGATTCGCAAGAAGGGCCCGCCCGAGGAGTCTTCGTATACGGCCGTGGACGTGAAGCGCGATGGCAAGTGGCTGCTGGATCGTGTTACCGAGGACGCGGCCCCCCAGGTGGAAAGCCACCGCGAGCAGCTTAAGGAACTCGAGTGGCTGATCGGCTCGTGGACCACGAAAGAACCAGAGGCCGACAAAGACGCCAAAACGGCGGCCCCGCCGCGGCGCATCGTCACCGAATGCCAATGGACGCGCAACCAGAACTTCATCACGCGGTCGTTTGTCGCCTCGTCGCCCGGACAGCCGAATGTGTCTGGCATGCAGATCATCGGCTGGGATCCGGCGACGAAGAAAATCCGCTCCTGGGTGTTCGACTCCGGCGGCGGATTCGGCGACGCCACCTGGGAGCGGAAAGGAAATCGCTGGTTTATCCGCCAGAACGGCGTCCTGCCCGATGGGCGGCGCAGCTCGGCGGTCAACATCCTGACCAAAGTGAGCGACGACGTGCTGGGCTGGCAATCCGTCAATCGCGAAATCGACGGCCGGGTGGAACCGAACGTGGATGAAGTGCTGGCGGAGCGAGATGGCGCACGCTAAGTAGAACCGCAACAAAACTATTCTGAACCACAGAGACACAGAAACACAGAGAAGAAGAGACGAGGAGATTTCAAGGAAGAAAAACGTCTTGAACAGAAGTTCGCGAAGAAAGCTTCTTGGCGATCTTCGCGGCCTTCTGTTCAAAACTCCCCTCCGTCCGTCTCCGCGTTCTCCGTGCCTCTGTGGTAAAAGACGTATACGAGATGCAAGCCATCTCCCGCCGGATGTAGAACCTGAGGAATCAGCCATGAAGAATTTCAAATTGGCACTAGTGGCCGCGGCCGTTTGTTTGTGCCTGGCAGGGGACGCGCCTGGCCGTGGCGGCGGCGGGGGTGGATTCCGTGGGGGTGGCGGAGGAGGTCGTGGGGGAGGGGGCTTTAGTGGCGGAGGTGGCGGCCGCGATTTCGGAGGCGGAGGCGGTGGAGGCGGGGGGCGTGATTTTGGTGGTGGCGGGAACCGCGACTTTGGAGGCGGTGGTGCCGGGCGGGCATCATTTGATCGCACGCCTTCCGTGGCGCGCCCTGACGCGGGCCGCAATTTCAACGGCGCCGGAGAAGCGGGGCGGTTTGACGCAGGAAGGTTTGAAGCCGGACGTGGCTTTGAAGGCGCGCGGCCGACCAATGGCGAGCTGCGCAACTTTCTCGATCTGCCCGCCGGCGGCGAACGGGCAGCCGGACTCGAGCGGGCAGGCCAAGCGGGCGAAAATCGCTTTGGCGGCGCGGCGGCCGAGTTTCTGCAAGATCATCCAGCGGCCGGTCATGGTGAGCGCCCCGGTCAAGGCAATCGCATTCCGGGTACCGCCGACCATCGTCCGGGTGAAGGGCGGCCGGGCGAAGGGGTTCGCCCCGGCAACGACGGTCTGCGGCCTGGCGCCGATGGGCAGCACCGCCCGGGCAATGGTAATTGGGCCCAGAATCGCCCGAACAAAATCGACGACCGATCGCAGCGGCAGGATCAGCGCCAGCAGCGTCGCCAGGAAATCGCCAAGCAGTGGCACGATCACCCGTTCGATCACCATCACCCTTGGGACAACCAGTGGTGGCACAATCATGATCATCCATGGTGGTGGCACAACAACGTGAACTGGTGGGGCTTCCCCGCCTGGGGAGCGCTGGCCGCCTGGATGCCTTTCGGATGGGGGCAGCCGGTGTACTACAACTACGGCGACAACGTCTATTACCAGGGTGACTCCGTCTATTACGGCGATCAGGCGTACACGACGACACAAGAGTACGCGCAGCAAGCCTCGCAGATTGCCGCCAGCGTGCCGCCCGAGGCGGATCAGAAGAACGCGCAGTTCATGCCGCTGGGCGTGTTTGCCCTGACGCGCGATGGCGAGGCGAGCGGCCCCGAGCCGACAATGTACCTGCAACTGGCCGTGAGCAAGGAGGGCGCCCTGGTCGGCACGTATCAAAACACCGTGGTCGATCAGGCTCAAACGCTCGAAGGAATGGTCGACAAGAAAACGCAACGCGCGGCATGGACCGTCACCGGCAAGAAATGGCCGGTGATGGAAACCGGTATCTATAATCTGACCAAAGACACCGCACCGGTGCTGATCCATTTTGAAAGCGGCGACACGCAGCAGTGGCTGCTGGTACGGATGGATAAGCCAAAGGAGGACGGGGCGGCGAAAGAGGGCGCCGCCGCGGAGAGTGCGCCGCCACCGCCGGCGGGAAATTGACCGGCTCTACAGAAGTTTTTTTACCACAGAGACACGGAGGAACTGAAGAAAGTTTGACTTGTTTTTGATTTCCTTCCTTCTCTTCTTCGCGCTCTTCGCGACCTTCTGTTCAAGCGTCTTTTTTGTTGAACAGAAGGTCGCGAAGAGCGCGAAGGAAGGAAAGAAGAAAAGACGTTTCTTGTAATCGCTGGCTTGGACTGAGTTGGCGAATTGTTCTTCGGTTTTCGTGCTTCGTCATTCCTTCGTCATTCGTGCTTAGACGTTCGACATTTGCTTGACCGTGTAGATTCGTACGCAGTGGTCGTCTCCGCCCAGCACCAGGCGGCCGTCGGGGGCGAAGCGTAGGGTGCGGCCGGTGGTGCCGGGCAATTCCCATTCGCATGCCAGCCCGCCTCCGGGCATCTTTAGCACGTAGATCTGCTGTTCGTGGCTGGCCACTGCCGCCAGTTGGCCGTCGTGGCTTAGCGCCAGGCAGTGCGGTGCCGCGGCGAGCGGGACCTGGCTTTGCTCCTGGCCGCTTTCCACGTTCCACCATCGCAGCACGAGATCCTCGCCCGCTGTTATCGCCCAGCGGCCGTCGGCCGACACCGCGGCCGCCACGAAAGGTCCCGCGGCGGTGGCAAACTCGCTTTCGACGCGCCCCGATTCCATGTCGAGTTGACTGAGGGATCGATCCGACGCCAGCACCATCCGCCAGCCGTCGGGCGTTTGGGCCGCGTCATACACTGGCCCGCTGGGGAGCGGGACGCGCCACAGCGACACTCGATCGTCGAGGCTCCACGCCTCCAATTCGCCGGGCATGGCCAGCACCGCCGACCGCGACGTGTCGCTGGCCAGCAAGAGCCGCTCGGGGGCCTGAGAAAGCGGGATGCGGTGGATCTCCCCTAGCGTGCGGAGGTTCCACACTCGCAGTTCGCCCCCCTGCGGCCGGCAGGCGGCGGCCGCGATCGCCAACCCACTCTTAGGCATCAGCGCCGCGCCCCGTGCTTCGGAGGTGAATGCGATTCGCTGCAGCGTCCGTAGCGTGACCGGATCCCAAAACAGCGTCAGCCCGGCGGCGTCGCACGATATGCCCAGCCGGCCGTCCGCCGATAGGGTCGCGTCGAAGAGCGTGGCCGAGTGCTCGCGAAAAGTGGTTGCAGCAGGGAGCGTGTGGACGGCCGCGGTCGCACCGGCAACGAGCGTTGTCGCGGCGGGCGCGCCGGCTCCATCGAGATGGTCTCGCTCAGTGGTCTTCCCAGTCGCTGAACCATTGCCAGATGGGGCGCTGTCCGGCGGCGCCACGCCAACCGGCCAGGTCGTGGCCGCGTCGGAATGCACGTCAGCTAATTGCTCGGGCGTGACGGACGCGCCGAGCAGATTGGCCCCGCGCAAATCGGCCTCTTTGAGATTGGCCCCCCACAGGTTCGCGTTGCGTAAATCGGCGCCGGCGAAGATCGCGCCGGCCAGATTCGCGCGGGCCAGGATGGCCCCCGTAAACACCGCGCCGGCGGCGTGAAGGTCGCGCGCATCAGCATCATCCAGTCGGGCATCGGCAACCTTGGCGCCGCCAAGCCGTGCCCGTTGCAGGTTACAGCGGGCCAGTCGGGCGCCCGTTAGCACGGCGTCGGACAGATCCGCGTCGGCGAGCACCGCGTCTTCCAGATCAACGCCCACGAGCGTGGCGCCGCGCAGATTCGCGCCGGTGAGATTCGATTGCCGCAGCACCGCGCCGCGCAGATCGGCCTGCTCCAAGGACGCCGATTGCAAGTTGGCTTCGGTCATCAGCACATCAACTAGCGACGCGCCGCTTAAATCGGCATCGTTGAGCTTGGCCCCTTGCAGGTTCGCCTGGGCCAGGTTCGCGCCGGTGAGCGTCGCGCCGGACAGGTCTGCCTGCGCCAGTTGCGCGCCGCGGAGCGACGCGCCGTCCAAACGCGCGCCGTACATGTAGGCGTTGATCAGCCGCGCGCCGTTGAGATTCGCCTGGCTGAGGTTGGCCGGCGCCAGCCGGGCGCCGGAGAGATCGGCCCCCGCCAAACTGGCGCCCACGAGCCGGGCACCCGCCAGATTGGCACCCCACAGATTGCACTCGTCGAGCCGAGCGCCGTTGAGATTTGCCGTGACCAGCACCGCCGCGGCCAGATCGGCGCCGCGCAGTTGGGCACCCTGCAGATTGGCCGACGTGAGCTTCGCTCCCCACAGATCGGCCCCCGCGAGCGACGCTTCGACGAGCTTCACTTTGTTGAGCACTGCGTCGCGCAGCACCGCCCCGTCCAGATTCCGCCCGCTGAGGTCGGCCCAGCCGACTAGCAGCCCGAGGGGCGGCCGGGGCTGAGACGCGGCACGCGGAGAGCGTACTTCTTGATCTTCCGGGCAAGCTGCTTGCGGTCGATCCCAAGCAGACGGGCGGCGGCGCTCTGGTTGTAGAAAGTTTCCTTGAGCGTGCGGCGGATATGCTCCGCCTCCAACTCATCGAGCGTCGGCCAGCTTTCCAGCCGCGTCACGTCCCCATCAGTTTGTTCGGCAACGGCCGGCACCACGTCTTCGGCCACTTGCCGCGATGAGCCACGAGCAGGCGACGCCGGCTCAACGTCCGGAGCAGCGTAATAGGGAAGCGAACCGTGCGGCTGACTGTGGGCATTGTCACGTCGTGCGACATCGCCCTTCGGCACTTGCTGCTGCGTAATCTCGCGCTGCTGCAACTGCTGCGGCGGGGTGTCCATCCACAGCGGATCGGCCTGCGGTGCGGTCTTGGCCGTGAGCAGATCTTCAAACGAATGCTGGTCGAGCGTGGCTCCTTCGTGGAACACCATCGCCCGTTCGATTGTGTGCTCCAACTCGCGGACGTTGCCGGGCCAGTCGTGCGATTCGAGCACCGACAAAGCCGAGCGACTCATCCGCTTCATCGGCAGGCCGTTGTCCACCGCGGCCTTCGCCAGGAAGTGATCCGCCAGCACGCCAATGTCGTCGATCCGCTGCGACAGCGGCTCGGTTTCCATCCGCACGACGTTCAAGCGGTAATACAGGTCCAAGCGGAAGCGCCCCGCCTGCACTTCTTTTTGCAGATCGCGATGTGTGGCGGCCACCACGCGGACGTTGACTGGAATCGGCTGATGACCGCCGACGGGCACCACCTGCCGTTCTTGCAGCACGCGGAGCAATTGCGATTGGAGATCGGGATTCAACTCACCGATCTCGTCGAGAAACAGCGTGCCACCTTCGGCCGCGCGGAAACAGCCGATGGACGCATGCGCCGCGCCGGTGAACGCGCCTTTGACGTGGCCGAACAACTGGCTGGCAAACAAGCCACTGGGAATCGTGGCGCAATCGACGGGAATGAATGGCTTCAGTGCGCGCGAGCTATGTGCATGGACAGCCCGAGCCACCAGTTCCTTGCCGGTGCCGGACGGACCGCTGACAAGCACGTTGTAATCGTAAGCGGAGACCTGAAGGACTCGCTTACGAATGCGCTGTGCCCAAGCGGACTCACCAATGATGTGATCTATTGCGTAGCTGTTGAACATGCCGCGAACACTGTTGCCAGTAGCGTCTCTCACAAGTGAAATTGGATAACCTACGAACGCCGCTCAATGACTTCCCCCCATTTTGCCTGCTTCCGCTACCGATTGCAACAACTTTGCGGAATAAATGGCCCAAAAACCCCTCGGGTGGTGGTGGGGTCGAGGAGTGGCGGAAAATCATCCACAAGCCGTTTCACAGCCTGGAGTTGCGGCGATGTTCCATAGGGCAGGCTATTCCGCTGCTGGGGTCGACGGGTGAGAATTGGCCAAGAATTCTCGGCTGAAGCCGGGGTCGAGCAGGCCCTAAGTCGCCCCGCTGGCCGCCACGGCTTGCGGCTGCCCGAGGCAGCGGCCGATCTGCCGGACTGCCTGGCGCAAGCGATTTTCGTTTTCCACCAGTGACAGCCGCAGGTAGCCTTCGCCGAGTGGGCCGAAGCCAGTGCCGGGGCTGACCGCTACATCCCCCTTCTCCAAAAGCATCGTGGCAAAATCCATGGCGGACATCTGGCTGGCCCATGGCTCGGGGATTTTGGCCCACACAAACATCCCTGCCCGCGGCACGTTCAACTGCCAGCCGAGCCGCTTGAGTCCATTGCACAACACATCGCGGCGGCCGCGATAGAGTACCGACTGCGCTTCCACCGCGGCGTCGGTGTGCCGCAACGCCATGATGGCGGCCACCTGTATCGGCGCGAACGAGCCGTAGTCGTAATACGCTTTGATCGTGCCGAGTGCGCGGATCATTTCGGCGTTGCCGGCGCAGAAGCCGACGCGCCAGCCCGCCATGTTGTAGCCCTTGCTCATCGTCGTGAACTCAACGCCGACTTCGCTCGCGCCCGGCGCGGCCAGAAAGCTCGGAGGCACGTACCCGTCGAACGCGACGTCGGCGTACGCCAGATCACTGATCACGTAGAAGCCATACCGCTTGGCTAGCCGCACCACCTCGACGTAGAATTCCGGATCGACGGTCACGGTCGACGGATTGTGAGGGTAGTTGATCACCAGCAGCTTGGGCTTGGGATACAAATGCTGGCAGGTGTAGGCGATGTTCGAGAGAAACTTCTGGCTGTCCGCCACCTCCAGCGAGATCGCGTTGCCGGATGCGAGCATCACGGCGTACGAGTGCACCGGGAAATACGGCGCGGGAATAATCGCCGAATCGCCCGGCCCCATCAGCGCCAAGCACATGTGGCTAAAACCCTCTTTCGAGCCGATGCAGACAATGACTTCGCTCTCAGGATCCAGCCGGACGCCGAACTTCTTGAGATACTTGGCCGCCACCTCGCGCCGCAGGTTCGTGAGCCCACCCGCCTGGCTGTAGCCGTGATTGGCCGGATCGCGGGCAGCTTCGACCAGCTTTTCAATCACCAGGTCATTGGGCGGATCAGAGGGGTTCCCCATGCCCAGGTCGATCACGTCGTCGCCGGCCCGCCGCTTCTGGTACAGCAGGGCATTGATCCGCCCGAACAGGTACGGCGGCAATCGGTGTACTCGGTCGGCCACGGTGATCCGAAACGGCCGGGACTAGTCGACCGGATCGTCCACCCGATCGCTGTTGGGGTTTTTCGCGTCGGACGGTTTTTTTTCGTCGTTGGGACTCATTGCAGTTGGCTCGATAGCAGCGTGATTGGCTCAAAGACGTCAAGGACTCGGCAGAGCTTCAGTCTATACGCCGCGGGGAAAACGGGAAAGTTCCGTTGGCCCGCCGTCCAGGAAAGCAAACCCAAAAGCAGTAGCCCGAAGCGTAAGCGCGGGAGCTAAATTGCCGTCCCCGCTCGCGCTTCGGGCTAGTTTCGGCTTCCCGCCGTTTTTGACTGCGCCCTAATTCCCTTCCGCCTGCGGGTAGACGTTTTCCAGGACAGAAGGCTGGCCGGAGGGTACCTCGCCCGAGCGGGCTTCTTTGTCCTTCGCCTTCTTCGGCGTATGCGAAGCGGAGGGGTCGAGCAAATTCTCGATCTTCGTTTCGGCCTGGATGCGCTCCATCTCTCGAGCCATCGCCAGGCGGCATTTCTTCTCGCGGATGTCTTCGCGCAGCACGTCGGCCACTTCGGCCTCGTGCAACACCACCGGCTTGGTCTGTCCCTCGCAATAGAGAATGACAAACTTGTCTTCGAGCTGGATCACGCCCGAGATTTCGCCCGGCTTCAAGGCAAACGCTTCCTTCTCCAGCACCGGCTGGCCGCCGTTTCGCTGGATGGGCGGCACCTCGCCTCCCAGGTTTTTGCTGCCTTCCTCGATCGAATACTCCTCGGCCAGCTTCGCGAAATTGGAGAGGGTCGGGTTGCGGCGCGCCATGTCCCACACTTGCAGCGCGCGGCGGTGATTGTCGAGCACGATCGCCCGGCAGCGGACGCGGGGGCCGTAGCTGGCTTCAAAGCCCCGGCGCATGTCTTCGTCGGTCACTTGAACTTTGTTGGCAACCAGCTTCTTCAGCGCCACGCTGGGCCACACCACGTCGTGGCGATACGCGGTTTCGTTGATCTTCGCCTGTTTGGTGTAGGTGTCGATCCATTTTGCGACGTCGGGCTGGCCCGGCTGAGTCACCATGTCGGCCGCCAGCGCCGCGCGGGCGATCTCGGCTTCGACCTCTGCCGGTGCCACGTCGAGTTGCCGTTCGGCGAGCGCGTTTTCGAGCAGCCGGCGGCCGATCAGTTCCTGCAAAGTCTGGCGGCCATAACGGGCAATGCAATCCTCCGCCAATTGGGCAATCGTCAGAGCCTGGCCGTTGACGCGGGCGGCAACGCCCGGCATTTGGCGGCTGAGCGTCGGATCGTTCATGACGATTTCGATCTTCGCCTGGCTCCGCAGCGTACGGAACAGGTCGGTGCCGGTGCTGCGCAGTTTGCGGTCACGCACGGCCGCCTTGATTTCCAACTCGGCGGCGGCCATCACTGCCTTGGCAGGGGGGTGGGCGGCGATATGACCTTCGCACTTGATGATCAGGAATTGATTGTGAACGGGGATCACCGGCGAGATTTCCCCTTCCTGCAGGCCAAACGCCATCGCTTCCAACTGCGGCTCGCCCAGGTGCTTTCGCACCGGCGGGATCAGGCCGCCGGCGCTGGCGCTGTCGACGTCGCTGGAGTATTGATTGGCCAACTTGGCAAAATCATCGGGATTGGCCACGACCGCCGCGCGGATTTTCTCCGCCTTCTCTTGGCTGCCGACGGAGATCAGCCGGATCCGCACCTGCGGGCCGAACCGGGTCTCGAACTCCTTGATCACTTCTTCGTCCGTCACCTTTAGCTGGTCTGCGGCCAGCTTCCGCAGTGCGATCGTCGGCCAGATGATGTCGTTGGCATAGTGCTCGGGGGTGATGCCGCGCTTCGATTCCATCATGGTCAAGAACTGATCGACGGGGACGCCGAAGCGGCGGGCGGTGCGCTGCACTTCCTCGTCCACTTCCTGGTCGGAGATCGTCACCTTGCGGTCACGGCAGTATTGCTCAATTAAGAAGCGATTGATCACGGCGGAGAGAACCTCGTCGGCATGTTGCCGCAGGCACTCGTCTCCCAGCTCTTCGCGCGTGATGGGGCGGCCGTCGACAAACGCCACGTTCTTTAGCGGCGGCTTGACGATGGCGGTGGGTGCGCGTTTTTGGCCTGCTGCGGCGCCGGTTTCCGCAGCGCCGTTTCCGCCGTCAAATCCAACGGCGCTCGCCACGCGGCCGCCGACTCCATAGCGCACCGTCAGTGCGATTCCGACCGCGGTCAGTCCGGCCAGCGCGGCCCAAGTCCGTTTGCCGAAGTAGTAGCGAGGGCCTTGCCCAAAACGCTTGCGATTGAGCGACATAACCGAAACTCCATTTTGCGGTTGGTGGCGATGCGCCAGGGTACGACCGCGCCGGCCAAGGAGCCGGGCGCGGGGCGGGATTGTAGGAACGCCGGGCAATCCGGGTCAAGGCATCCTGGCTGCTAGGGGCGCGAGGGGATGCTAGCACCCTGCTTATTCACGCTGCCCATAGCCCCCGGCACTGCCGGGGGGGCGTTCCACAGATATATTCCACTCGAGCGCAACAAAAAAACCGCCGAGTTTCCCCAGCGGTTTTCTTGAATTTAACGTCTAGCTCGTAGATACGCGAACGGCCACCGGGCTCAAGCCCGACGGCGACGATAGGCAACCAGCCCTAATCCTGCCAGGCCAACCAGTCCTAGGACCCACGTTGACGGTTCCGGCACGCTGCTCGGCGCATCCTGCGTCTGCACCAGCGAAATCGAATAGTCGCCGGAAGGACTGCCCGTGACGGTCAAAGTCACTTTGTCGATGCTCTGCAGATTCGCCGGGCTCAGCGTTCCAAAAGAGCTGTAAGGGAAAAACAAGAACCCGGACGCGGGAGACGGCAAAACCACTTCTTGCGAGGCACCTCCGTCGATATCTTCCAGCTTCAATTTGATCGTGGCTGCGGCGTCGGTTACGAGAAAATCGATATTCACGCCCGTAGCGCCGCCTATCGTTAGGTCTGCGTTATTGGCCAACCAAAAAACGACCAACTCGCCTGTCACACCGACAGTGTCGTTCATATTGATCGCGCCCGGCGTGTCAGAGTTGATCGACGCCGTGGTGCTTCCGCCGCCCAAGAGCTTGGTAATGGTTGTGTCGCGATTTCCACCGAGCGTGCCCGTTAATGCCGGTCCCTCGTTGAGGTTTGCATTAGCGGTTAGATTTCCGCCGCCGTCACTGAAATTGTCAATCACCAAAATGGCTGCCTTCGCCGTCAGCGGGCAAAGCAGCGCTGCTGCGCAAATGCCGAGGACCGGCACAATTCGCAAGAATCCATTCACAAGTCTCATAGAAGTTTGCTCCCTGAACATGTAGTGCATCTGGAAGTGTTTGTCTTAGTAGTTGGTGCCGACCTATTACCTATTCCGTTTGACTCGCTCGTGTTGCCTGTTTGCTATTTTTTGAATCACCGAAGCCGGGTCATGGCGCGTGCCGTTGCCACTGCGAAGGTTGCGGTTGCCGGACCGTGGGAAATTGGCGGCAGGGGATGGATCCACGCCCGCCAGAGAGCGGAACGAGGGGAGCCTGCTGCCAGCGGGCCGGCGACTGACCGAGTGGTCAACGAAAAAAGCTGCCTGGAATCTCCAACGAAGGCCAACGCCCGCGCAATGCGCAGAGTTACCTGGGAGAACCCGGACAGCTTTTCTTAAATCTGACTGGCGATTCCTTGGTTAAAGCCCCGGCTCAATCTCTGGAGCCGGTTGACTTAGAGGCCAAGATAGCGGGGGGGTGGTCGAATTGCAACCACCAAAATCAAAAAGTTTTCGCTTCGGATAGACTGGCGGCTATCGGCTATCGGCTGTCGGCTTTGAGCAGGGACCGGGGAGCTGTGAGAAGTCCCCAAGCCCTCCAGGGTTCAGTCGCGGAAATCGTGTAACCTAACAGGCCTTAACAGGTTGCAAAGATCGCTAGGATCTCCGCGGGCATTACTCCAGCCCGCGTCGCACGCGGCTATTCCAGTAGCCATAGCTGAAGTAGACGATCAGGCCCAAAACAAGCCAGATCACCAGCCGCCACCAATTGGCCGCGGGGAGCGAGAACATCAGCAGCAGGCAACACGCAATCCCCAGGCTGGGGATCACGGGCGACCAAGGGCAGCGAAACGGCCGCGTGGCCGCGGGATTCGTCCTCCGCATCACCAGCACGGCGGTGCAGACGATGACGAAGGCCAGCAGCGTGCCGATGTTTGCTAAATGAAGCAACGCGTCGATTGGCAGCAAGCCGGCCATCGCTCCAATCGCGATCCCCAACACCAGCGTACTCTTCCACGGCGTGCGAAAGCGAGGGTGAATATCGGCAAAGAACCGCTCCGGCAACAGGCCATCTCGGGCCATGGCAAGAATCACCCGCGGCGCGCTAAGCATCATCACCAACAGTGCCGACGTAATCCCCGCCACGCCGGCGCTGGCCACGATGAACTCCGCCCAAGGGAGCCCCTTTTGCGCAAACGCATCGGCCACGCCGGCGTCTTTGCTGAGCGTGCTGGAGGGAACCATGCCCGTGAGCACCGCCACCACCGCCACATACAGCACCGTGGAGATGATCAGCGAAGCGAGGATGGCAATGGGCACGTCGCGCTGCGGGCGGATCGCCTCTTCGGCGTGGGTTGAGACCGCGTCGAAGCCGATGTAGGCGAAAAAAATGATCGCCGTCCCCGCCAGCATGCCCACGGGTTCACCGCCGGCATTCGTTTGCCCGCAAATCGGAATGCCGAAGAAACTGATCCCGGTCCAACCGAACGGAGCAAACGGATGCCAGTTGGCCGGATTGATATAGAACGCACCGACGAGAACCACAAACACGATCGCCGCAACCTTGATAAACACCAAGAGCGAGTTGAGCTTCGCGCTCTCTTGAACTCCCCAGATCAATACCGCCGTGATGATCGTCACAATGACCAGCGCGGGCAGGTTGACATACGAGTTGGTCAGATGAAACACGCCCGACTTATAGCCGATCGGCCCGTTACAGCAGGCCTTCGGTAGTACGATGCCCCAGTCCGCCAACACGCTTTGAAAATAGCCGGACCAGCCGTTGGCCACGGTCGCCGCGCCGACTGCGTATTCCAGAATGAGATCCCAGCCGATGATCCACGCCGCCAGCTCTCCGAGCGTTGCGTAGGCGTACGTGTAGGCACTTCCCGCCACCGGCGCCATGGAGGCAAACTCCGCATAGCATAGCGCCGCAAAAACGCAGGTGACGCCCGCCACGAGATAGGAAACCATCAGCGAGGGGCCGGTATATTCCCGGGCGGCGGCCCCCCCAGCACGCGCCGCAACCGCTGCGCGCCGGCCATCTCCTTCAACAGCACGGCCAACGATTTCGTGGCGAAGAGTTGATCGCGCGGCATAATTCGGCAGTGGCAAACGAAAAAAGAAATAGGCCCGCCAGGACTCGAACCTGGGACCAAGGGATTATGAGACACGTTCGCTATGGGAATCGCAACTCCGTTACGGCGATTGCAGTTGCGAATATCTGTTTGTTCCAAGCAATTCAGAATTGTCAAAAACTGTCAAATGTAGTACAATGCGGGCGTTCAGAGGGTTCACCCGCGAACAGGGTCAAGCGACCCCAACCTTAGATTAGCTTTTGGCGTTCTTACGCTCAATTTCTAGCTAACTAAGGTGCTTCCATGCCTGTGATTCTCTCGCCCGCATTGCGTGGCATCGTTCTAAAACACGCTCAGATTGACATAGCGTGTTTGTCGCCTGCTGAAGCTCTTTCCGCCGCACCTGCAATCATCGAATGCCTACGTCGTGAATACAAAGACGTAACGGCAACGCGACAGGCGGTAGAAAAATCGGCGTTGATCGTCGCCGAGTATGTCCAGGCCGCTGGCCACACGATTCCCAACGCTACTCACGAACGCCTGGAAAGTTGGGAACTCGGTTCGCATTCGTCGCCATCGCCCGGCAATAGCGTTTTCGACGGGTTGGGAATCGTCCAGGCAATGGAGGCCCACCGACGATGAATGTCTACCTTGCTACGTGCGTTACTCCGACAGGGCCGCAATGCCAAACCGTGCTGGCCCGCGACAGGAAATCGGCTTTTGTGCGAGCCGTGAATCGTGCCCCCGGCCGCGTTACACATATTCTGCCCATCGGCCCCGCAACGCTTGCCACTTTTCAACGAAACCAACTGCATCGGACGTTGCATAAGGCTGACGCCTGCGAGTTTATCGCGGCAACGCTCATGCATATTAACGACGAACGCCGCCTGATGCTGGAACACTTGATTTGCCAAGTCGATGAATGCCGGGCCTATGTAGCGAAGTTGGTGAAAAAATGAATCCGCTAGAAGAGGCCACTTGCTGGGAACTCGTTCAAGAACTTGTCAGCCGATCCAATTTCGACGGCCTAATTGTATTTGATACGGGGTCAATGCCCGATTGCGACGACCCGCCTGCGATGAAACTTGTTAAGCCGCTGGCAATGCGGGGCGTTCGGGTCAATCAATTTATGATCGCAATTTTCAAGATGGTTGAAGCTAATTTCAGAAAATGGGAGGAAGAAAATGAGTCGCGAGAATAAATCCCGCCAGTCTGCCAAGGTTCTTTGCGTTGGCGATGCCGGCAAGATTGAGATTCAAAAAATGGTGCAATCGCCTTTTGGGCTACTGTCGCCAAAACAGTTTAGGCGTTGCACCCCGGCAGAAATCGCACAAGCTCAGAAACGGGCCGTGCAAAAATCGGTTGCCGATGATCCGAACGAATGCTTTGATGCTATGTTTTTTGGCCCCGAACCGTTGCCGGTCAAAGTCGATGCAAATAAATCCGCCCGCACGGTCAACGATCCGAATGAGCAATTCGATTCGCTGTTCCCGTGGCAACGCCCGGACGGGTATTAGTGCAATCGTAGGCACCCTATGCAGAACGTCTATATTTTTTACTTCCGCATGATCGGCCAGCGAAGAAACCACGTTGCGGCGTTCTACGGCCCGTCGATCAACGTGGCTACGTCGCGGCTATGGCAAGAGAAGTTGAATAGCTGCGAACGTAGCCAGGTCTTATTGACTCGCGTTCGGGTGATTCGTGGCAATGACGGTTTCGCGTTGAGCGATTTGCCCGGCAAGGTCTTGCGAGCCCTTCCCCCGTCCGATTTTAAGCATTTCAAAATGGATCGAGAGTCTTTGTCCCGCACGTTTCGGCAGCGAAGCCGGAACCATTGTCAATTAATTGAAAGGTAACAAAATGAGCATTCTAAACGGCCTGCAAACGCGAGCGGATTTCGACCGCAAGATTCAGGAACTAGAGAACGACCTTGCCGAATTGAAAGCCAATCGGCCCCGTGCCGTGCAAAAGTTTTATCTTTTTCGGGGGACTCCCTTCCGATCCTGCATGATTTACGCCAGCGATCAAGAAACCGCACGGCAAAAAATGTTAGACCGCTATGCCGAGACTTACGGGCTCGAATCGTTGACGATTCACGGCCGCTGCGAAGTTTTCGATGATGCCGAGCGGGCCAATATCAATTGCGGTTGGAGTTGCGGATTGATGACCTGCCTAACGAAAGACGATGCGTTGGCGTTTATTCAGGATTGGAAGGTCGATCATCCGGCCGTTGCCCCGTCGAAGCCGCGACGAGTCAGCACGCTAGAACGCGACATTCGGGCATTCGAGGATAGCCATAGCAGGGAGCGTGCCTTAGCGGAAACCTGATTTTCGGACGGAAAAAAATACGCAAGTCGGGGGTTATCGCAACGCCTGTGCCAATTTTGGACACGCCCCCCCCACCCCTCTTTTTTTGGCGGGGCGGTTTGGACGTGAGCGGGCGTGGTTGAGCGGGGTAGCGACTTTTTAACGGGAGCGGCTACCCTGCTCCCCGCCCGTGGTAACGCTGCTAATGGGCAATTCTCTTTGGGCATTCGTCGGCCCGCCGTTTTGTAAAGTATCAACTCGCCCCGCAATCGCGATTCGCAAGCCTCTTTTTTGCGGGCATAACGGGCCATTCTGATTTTCGTCGATTGTAAAGTTTTATCTACAGTTGAAACTTGACATTCGGCCCGCTTCCGGCTAGACTCCCTGCATTGGTCAATCATTTTCTTGGGAGTCGCCGCTATGTCCAAACACGTTGCGATTTACGTTCGCGTTTCAACTAGCAAGCAAGACACGCGGAGCCAATTGCCGGACCTGGAACGCTGGGCAAAGGCACAGGATACCCCGGTGCGATGGTATCGCGACAAAATGACCGGAAAGACAATGGATCGGCCGGGCTGGAATAAGCTCGAATCTGACGTGCGAGCGGGCAGGGTGGCCAGCGTAGTGGTATGGCGAATGGATCGACTCGGCAGAACCGCCAGCGGTTTAACGGCGTTATTTGAAGAGCTATCGGCCCGCAAGGTAGGGCTGATTTCATTGAAGGATGGCGTTGACCTGGGGACCGCCGCAGGGCGTCTAATGGCTAACGTGCTGGCCTCTGTCGCGGCCTACGAAACGGAAGTCCGGGGTGAGAGAATCGCGGCCGGGCAAGCTGCTGCCCGCTCCCAAGGCAAACGCTGGGGCGGCTCCAAAGCGGGCGTTGCGAAGAAAGTCACGGCCGTTCAAGTGAAAACCGTCAAACAATTGAAGCGGGACGGGGAATCCATCGTAGCGATAGCCGCGACTCTTGCCTTATCGCGGCCGACGATCTATGCCATCCTGGCCAGCTAGGAAATCGGAAAAAGTTTTTTTCCAAACACACAAAGCTGCTTACCCGACGGCAGGATTTCTAGGTAGATTCAGGATATACCAATAATTCGACCCTGTTTTTGGCTTGTCGCCCAAGAGTGACCGATGCGAGCATTGACTGTCGTGGCTATTGGAAGTGCTTTCAACGTCGTATTCATCTTGGGTTTGATGGCGACGGGATTGCACGGTGATGCGTTGGAAACAAGGCCGTCGCTTCAAGTCTTTGTTATTAGCGTCCTAAGCGTGGTTATCTTTGTAGAACTTGGAGTCTCCATTGTGGAGCGGATTCGGCACAAACCTACAGATTCGTCGACGACACTCGCACTGATACTCGCATTTCTTAATGCACTCATCTTTGCGGCCCTTTTGCTGGCTCCCAATGTTCATACGGCTTGACCGCCCACAGCTTGGAAGACGGGGCACACGATGATCGAACCACCGCCCAAACCCAAACGCCGCTGGTTTCAGTACCGATTGCGGACGCTCGTTTTGTTGGTGCTTGCGAGCATTTTCTTCGTATGGTTTGGGATTCAGCTAAAACAAGGATTGCGGCATCGACAAATCGCTGCCGAGATAAGCAAAATAGACGGAACGGTAAGCTTTGACGAAACTACGGGTGACGTAAAGCAAATATGGCTCCATTCTGGAGCAAGTGATTTGTCGCCCCTTGTCCAGTATCCGAGCGTCACAAGACTTTTTTTAATCAAAAGTCAGCCCAAAGATTTTTCACCGCTAGCTAAATTACCTCATTTGGAAGTACTTGCCCTACACACAACGCAAGTGAGCAACCTATCACAGTTGGACAAGGCGACGAGCCTAAAACAGCTTTGGCTGCAAAACAATTCGCAGGTAAAAGACCTGACGCCCCTGGCCCCTTTGAACAATTTACATAGCGTCGTTATTTCTGGTAGCCCGGTGAGCGATTTAAGGCCCTTGGCCACAATGACGAATCTTGTATCGCTCAACCTTAGTAAGACACAAGTAAAAGACCTATCGCCCTTGGCCGGATTGACGCAATTAGACTCACTTGTTCTTAACAACACGCAGGTGAACGACCTTTCGCCGTTGAGTTCTTTGAAGAATCTGCGTTTTCTTTACCTTAACGACACGCAGGTCAAAGACCTATCAGCATTGAACAAAATGACGAATCTGATAAGTCTTAGATTGGCCAATACGCAGGTGAACGACAAAGAGGTTCAAAGACTCACAACGGCACTGCCGAATTGCAAGATTGAACGCTGATTATTCAGACTGTCGTATCTTCCCCCAACAGTCTAACAAGGTCTTGGCGGATTTCATCGTCTGTCCGCTGTCGCCCCGCCGTCTCTTGCAATTCGGACGGTTTCATTTGGCTCACGACGCTATAGATTTTCGTGGGCTCTTTGGGAATCACCCCGCACTCTAGCAAAAGCTGCTGGCGGGCTTTCATGGCCTGCAAAGCAATGCGACGGTGCCCCTGTTTCGCCCGTTCGCTAATTGACTGCTCAGCACTCTTTAGGGCGTCCCGCTCCAGAGAGTCTAAGCGTGCTACTTCGTCCGCAATAATGTTGACGCTGGTACTGTTCTCCAGGGTTAGGCGATAGGCTTCCCGGTGTTTTTCAAACCACCGATAGACCGTTGATACGTCAACGCCGAATCGCTGGGCAATTTCGGCCGGTTTCTCCCCCGCCATTTTCAGGCGGAAGGCTTCGCGGTGTTGATCGTCGGCGTCGATGATCGGAAGCGAAACAGGGGCGACAGGTAAAACCGGGGCAGGTGCAATCGTTTGCACGTCGGCAAGAGTTGTTGTCATGCGTACTTACTCCAATACAGGGTGAAAAGAACCCTACATTATACGCATAAAACGCCGTTTTGTCGCATATTTCGCAAGCCGTTTCGCAGAATGATTGAATGGGCAATCGCGTTGGCACTCAATCTTTTTTCTGCCCTATGGATGGTCGATGCAACTTCCATAATTGTGTGGGTTGCATCGCAAAAGTCGCCAAACTGTTTTGACTAGCCCGCGAAACAAGCCGTGTCTCTCCAACGCTTCAATACAGTATTCAGAACAAGACGGCTCAAACCGGCATCGGACGCCGGCCGCATGTAGGCGGGGAGAAATACTCCGTTGATAACCACGCACCATTGCGATAGGCGGATCAATGATTCTCATAATTAGTGACGAACCGTCTCCCTAGAAATTGACGACGAATTGCACTTCGGGCAACGAGTGGTGAGCGAACTAGTACGCTGTGGATTGCTCATAAAGGGAGACAGACAGCCGCACGTCAGCATCGTGCATCCCACTTTATTCATTTCGCTTCCGACACCACTGAGCCGGTTGCCGAACTCTTGTACTCTCTCACCCGGCAAATAATGCCAGACATGTCCACAAGCATTGCACGTCGCCCGTACTTCCATTTTCTTAAACAGTCGGCTCGCCCCTTTCGGCTTCTTAGGGGACGGTTCGCTCGCGGGCCTGCTACGTACTGGCGTTTGCGATGTAGTATCAATGTCTGGAAAATCAGCTTGCGATGCTGAGTCATCGGGCGATTTGCGGGCGACAGGGCGGGGCAGATTGTCAAAGTCCGGCAATCCGCCATCGTCGGTCACTGGCAATGCGGAGTAAGATCCAGGCGGAGTACCTGGGCGGGGCCGATGCTTTGATTCGATGGCCGGCACGACGGGAGAACCAAAGAGTGCCGGAACACTACTGGCCATTTTCCACGCTGGATCGCCCGCCTGTTGTATCCAATCCGTGCTTGTTACTTGCTGCTGATCGACCCATTGCTGTAGCTGGGCGAACGTGACGGGGCCGAATTGCTGGCCGCTAGTTTTCTTGACGTACCATTGATCTTGCATTGCATCGGCTCCCATCGGCTGAGTGCCCGGCACGCTCTTCCCATAACGTGGAAGCCAGCCCAATCGCCGATCGTGCCTTAGAAATGTTGCAGTTTTCCGTGCGACGGCAAAAGGATTCAGATTGTAATTCAGGCTACTTGGCCTGTTTGTTTCTCTTACTTATGTTTCGTTTCTTCCCTTCTCATTGTTTCCAAAACAGTCCGTGTGATGTGGACGGCAAGCTATATCCCAGCCAGTCCCAATTTTTCAGCCATCAGTTTCTTCAATAACGCGGTGAGCATTGCAATCGTAACACCGCCGCCGATGGCTTTTATCTGACTCATGGCACTATTCCAAATTGTGTCGCTGCGGGCAGCGTCGATGAACTCATGCCCCTCCCATGTCAGCTTCGTTGGAATTGCTTCTGGGCTTGTGCTTCCCATGCACGTCACGTCTGCGGCTTCAATCAGCCCGGCCTCGTTCATCAAATAGGCGTGATAGCCAATCTGCTCTTGGGTAAAGTCCGGTAGGTCAAACTTGCTCGGAGCAAAGCCCTCCGGGTGTTCTTCCATCGCGAACAGAATCTTGCGTACTAACTCCATATCACGTTTCATGGCGACTCCTTCACCGTCATCTCCGAAAACGTCCACGGATTATAGAGTCTGGGACCTTCGCAACAAACTAGCAAATCCGGCGGGTAGTGTCCTAACAGCGTGTTGCTGGCCGGAAGTCGCCCTACATATGCTGTCTTGTCACGATCAGAACAAACCAAATAAGGCAGGCCCCAGCCACAATGAGCCCGGTACGAATCCCCTGCGCGTGTTTGCCCATAATCGCACCTATGGCTGGGATTAGACAGACAGTTGCGAGGAGGGCCGCTAGATGTTCGCCGTAGAGCTGGTAGGACTCATTGAACCCGAATGTCATGTGCCTGTACCAGGCTGGGGGGCAAAAGAACGCCGCTAAACCAACCGCCAGCCATAACGTGGCCCAGAGCATCCCCCGGATCGTGAATTGGAAGCGGGGCGGGGTCATGGGGAATCGCCCGGATGGCGAGCATATGAAGGCTGCGGTCCATACGGCATAGCCGAATGAACATAGCACGCCGCTGCCATTAATATCGCGGCCAGCACCGTGACCACGAAAATCGTCCGAATCGAGAACTGGAATGGCTTCTCTTCCATGGCCCTGATTCTAGCAGGGGGACGGGGGACAATGCTGGTCTTGTCCACACTCAGGACTAGGGCACTGCCATCCCGCGAAAATAGAGCAGGTGCAATCGTTTGCACTTCGGGGGAGGCGGGGAGAAAAAAAGCAAAGCAGCTAAACTACCTGGCTATAGGCTCGCTACGCTCGCCTTACCGTCGGTCGCTACGCTCCCTCCGGCCCTCCCTCTAAGCTATTCTCTAATCTAGTCCCTTAATACCGTATACACCTGCGGCCGAGTGGCATTAGGTGAATCCCCCACCTGTCGGACCCTTATTTCGATTTTTGCTTGAACGGCCGCCCAACGTGCTTTCCCTGCCGTTTCAAGAATTGCATTGATCGCTTCGTTGCGATGCTTCGTTGGCGTTGGCGATATGCGTCGGATAGTACCTCTTTACGATCTACGATCCGCCCCAATTCGGAGACAATGACGTAAATATCACGCTCGCCCCCGGTGGAGTCCAGGTCTTGCTTTGTAACGCGGTCCAACGAACAGGCAATGAGCGTTAGCCCTTGCTCTTGCACGTAATCAAACGCCTTTTGCAATTCTGGTCCCGGGCCGTCCGTATTTGATTCGACGACGGAAATAACACGTTCCAAATTGGCGTGATAGCGAACCGCAACATTTTCAATTTCATCCTGTTGAGCGGGCAGCGATGTGCCTCCGTAGAATTGATCGCGTGTGCTTACACGAGCAATTCCCCCGCAGTCGCCAAATAATCCTCGTCCGCGAATCCACGGAGAGCAAACGTCGTCAAAAGAGTTGTCGGCAAGAGCATTTTGTGGTACAATGACGACAGACATTACGGCTCTTTCCTTTGCACGGGGGAGCGTTTTGTTGCAGTTCTCTGCCGGCGATCTTTCGCGAGAAGATCAGCCGGCTTTTTTGTTGGGTGCAATCGGTTGCACCTGTCACTTTGGATAGCTTCGGGGCTTGGTCAATCGAACGCTGAAATAACTGCATAGCTTCTCAGCCGTTGCCAAGTTCATGCCACGGTCACCCGTTGCAAAGCGATAAAGCTGCGGATACGGAATCTCAGAATCCTTTGCAATGCGGTAAAGCGACAGATTCGATTCAATGACCATCGACTTGATTTGTTCGGTCAACGTCATGGCGAATGAACCCCGTCAATGTGCCTTTTATGTGGCCTGAAAGTGCCGCATAGTATACCAAATGGTATACACTACGTCAACGTCACTTTCAGCAGAATCTTGCCGGACACTTGGGCAACAATAATTCACGACCTGGAAAAATTGTATGTCGTGAATCGACAGCGACTTGCAATGAGAAAATCATGCAAGCTGCGAATAGGCAAGCAAGAGAGTGTGGGAAGCTATGCCGAAATCGCCGACGTGCAATCAATTGCACTCGCCTCGGATTTCTGGCTAGGCAATTCGCTGAATTGAAATTGAGAATCGAGCCAGCCGATGGCCTCAAACAGCAAATCGAAATGGCGGTCAACATACCAACGCTTGGTCGCTTTTTCAGTGTGGGCAAGGAATTGGTCCGCGAGCTTTGACCCCGTGCCGTATTGTTTTTCAATCATATCGGCCGACGTTCCGCGAAAAGCATAGAAGCCGCGAGTCTCTTTTTGGCGTTCTTCGCTGACGGCCCGCTTGATTTCCTTTTCGCGTT
Source organism: Planctomycetia bacterium (assembly GCA_021413585.1). Taxonomy (GTDB): domain Bacteria; phylum Planctomycetota; class Planctomycetia; order Pirellulales; family UBA7805; genus JAIOPX01. The sequence continues at coordinate 12,527 of JAIOQB010000212.1, read as the reverse complement.
TCGCTTGGCCAACCTTGTCGCCCTGCTTACTGCGGGCAAATAACCCCGGCTCGTTACGTCGAATGCGGTCCCGAATGATTTTTTCAAGTGTCCGATCAAGACTTAGCCGGATGGCGTCATTTCGGCAGCCGTTGTCAGCATCGTAATTCACCAACGGCAAACCGTTGTTGCCTAACAACAGCGGCCCACCGCCCGGCAAGATGCGGCTCCGTTTCGTGCAATGCTTTTTCAATAGAGCCGCCGTTAGGGGCCAAAGCCTATGGGCCTGTTTGGTGCCGGTCTTGTGCCGCGACCGCTGAATAATTCCCAAATCCCAATCAACGTGGTCATGCAAGAGAGTGGCAATATCGGTCGCACCGTATCCGCAATTCAAGGCGAGGCAAATATAGAGTTGCGTTCGCTCCGACGATGCCTCGAAAAGTTCCCGGCATTCTCCGACAGCCCACCGTTTCTTGCCGACGGTGAGCGATGGATCGGCCTCACTCTTTACTCTGGTATAGCCTTTCAAGTTGCGGGGCAATTCTCGCAAGTGACCGTTGGCATAGGCCCATTCAATGAATTGCTTTAGCCGGGCGAGTCGTTTCTTGATAGTTACCGGCCCCAACTGCTGGGCGTCGGCCTCTTCCGCGACCTGGGCATTCGTCAGAGCCAAAATGCAGCGTCGATATTCGTCCAGGCAACGAGAGTCGATTTGGTCAACCGCAATGCGATTGGAGTCGCGGGCAAACTCACTGAACACCTGCAAATTGCGGCGATGCTCTTTTAGCATTTCAATGCTGATTTGCCCCGCGTCGGCCTCTTGTTGCTTATCAGCGACATAGAGCCCGACAAGCCCCTCAATCGTGGCGGGGGACTGTTGATCGTTTGAAGTGCCCTGCTGACGGGCCAGCATCGCGGAGAAATCCGCAAAGGCTACGGCGTTTGAAATATCCCGTAGAGCTTCGGGAGCCGTGACTGCCGCCCGCTCCGCGTCGGCTGCCTGCTGGGCATTGACCAAACTCAACGCCGTGACAATCGACGGGCTTGTTTCCGCATCGACCTTGGCGAAATGCAGCGTTTCCAGGGCTTCAATTTTGGCAACCTTGCGTTGCCAGTTGCGTTCGGCCTCTAGATAGCTGGCGTTGTCACTCTCCGGCACGCCACGGGGGTCAAGATAATGCATCTTGCCTTTGCCCGTGATTTTACAAGTGCGGTACTTCCGCCAGCATCGCCCCTCCCGATGGTAGGAAAGGATTCGTTCGCCCTCAGCCCGCCTGACCATAAAAAATCCCCCCATTCCCGTTTTTCGTGAGCAAACACTGAAAACATGGGCATTTTATATGATTTGTCAAATCTTGTCAAAAAGATGCCGGGCGAGTACAGACAGGCGAAGGGGTGCCAATGGCAGAAAACTGCATTTCACTCGGCAAAACAAGCATAAATCGAGTAGGCCCGCCAGGACTCGAACCTGGGACCAAGGGATTATGAGTCCCCTGCTCTAACCGACTGAGCTACGGGCCCGGAGTGGATGTGCGATGGTGGATGGATGATGGAGGATGTAGGGGCGGAGCCTCGGCACCAGTCCCCTCGCGCAAGCAGTGAATCTACTCCACCGTCACGCTCTTGGCCAGATTGCGCGGTTTGTCCACGTCGCAGCCGCGTAGCACGGCTATGTGGTAGGACAGCAATTGCAACGGGATGCTCATCACGATCGGCTGCAGGTATTCGGGGGCCGCGGGGACCACGAGCACGTCGTCCACCATCGACGCCACCTGGGGATCGTCAGCTCCCACCACGGCGATCACCGGTCCGCCGCGGGCTTTGATCTCTTGCAGATTGGAGAGCACCTTGTCATAGACAAATCCACGCGGAATGATAAAAACGCTGGGGGTGTGGCTATCCACCAGGGCGATCGGGCCGTGCTTCATCTCGGCGGCGGGGTAGCCCTCGGCGTGGATGTAGCTGATTTCTTTGAGCTTCAGCGCCCCTTCCAGGGCCGTGGGGAAGTTGTACTGGCGGCCCAGGTACAGGAAGTTGTTCAGGCGATAATACTTCTCGGCGATCCGGCGAACTTCGGCGTCGGTCTTTAGCGCCGCGGCTACCAGGTCTGGCAACTGCCGCAACTCTTCGATGATCCGCATTCCGGCGTCGAAGCCCAGGTGATGCAAACGCCCGAAATACAGGGCTAACAGCGAGAGCACCGTGCATTGCGACGTGAACGCCTTGGTGGACGCCACGCCGATTTCCGGGCCAGCATGCAGGTAAACGCCGCCGTCGGACTCTTGTGCGATCGTACTGCCCACGACGTTGCAGATGGCCAGCGTCGGATGCCCCTTGCGCTTCATCTCGCGCAAGGCCGCCAGCGTATCGGCCGTTTCGCCGCTTTGGGTGATGGCGAAGACCAGCGTTTTGTCGTCCATCGGCGGGTTGCGATAACGCAGTTCGCTGCCGTATTCCACTTCCACCGGGATGCGGGCGAGTTCTTCGATCAGATATTCCCCCACCAACGCGGCGTGCCAACTGGTGCCGCAGCCGGTGAGGATGATGCGATTCATCTGCCGCAGCCGCCGCGTGCTGAGATTCAGCCCGCCGAAGACCGCCGTGGCGTCGTCGAGGTTCAGCCGCCCGCGCATGGCGTTGCGGATGGTTTCCGGCTGCTCGTGGATTTCCTTGAGCATGTAATGGGGAAAGCCGCCGAGATCGACCGTTTCGTTGACTTGCTCCAGCACCTCGACCAGGTGCGCGATCTGCCCACGGTCGCGATGGATCACTTCCAGGGCGTCAGCCGTGATCACCGCCATCTCGCGGTCGCGAAGATAAACAATGCGGTCCGTGAAGCCGGCCATCGGCGAGGCGTCGCTGGCTAAAAAATGCTCGCCGTCGCCGACGCCCACGACCATCGGGCTTCCCAATCGAGCGGCGATCAGCACGTCGGGATCGTCGCGCAATAGAATCGCCAGGCCGTAGGTGCCGCGCAGTTGGGCCAGCGCTTCGGCGATGGCCGCCACCAGCAACTCGTGCCGGCGGCGGGTGCCGCGCGTCGCTTCGTCGAGCGCCGTCTGATGCTGCATCAGGCAACTATCAATCAGGTGGGCGATGATTTCGCTATCCGTGGCCGAGACGAACTCGTACCCTTGCAGTTGCAGGCGTTCCTTCAGCGGCACGTAATTCTCGATCACTCCGTTGTGAACAATCGCCACGGAACCATTGCCACCCAGATGCGGATGGGCGTTGACGTCGCTGGGCTGGCCGTGCGTGGCCCAACGGGTGTGGCCGATGCCGATGTCCCCTTCCAGCGGCGTTTCGCTTAGCAGCGCGGCGAGCCGGTCGATGCGGCCGACCGATTTGGCGACTTGCAGTCCGCCGCGGGCGTCGATCGTGGCCACGCCGGAACTGTCGTAGCCGCGGTATTCGAGGCGGCGCAGTCCTTCCACCAAAAAGTCGGTGGCTTCACGATGTCCAACGTAGCCAACGATTCCACACATGGTCGAGAGTCCGATCTGGTCGCGGTAGTGTTGACGATGGGGTGGCTGGGGCAGAGCGAAGCGAAGCCCCAGAACCAACAAATTCTGGGGCTTCACTTCGCTGCGCTACGTTCAGCCCCAGGCATCCAGCGCAGTATTAACGTACCCGATATTTTACCCCCTAAAGTCGTTCGCTGTCGCCGGTTTTGCCGCGTTGGGGCGGGTCGCGGCGGGTTGAGCTACCACCAGCCGGACGTTTTGGCTAATAATGCCCGGCCGATGGCGATACTTCGCGGAGCCAAGCCCTCTCAACCCGCCACGGCCGCAGGGTCGCTACATCCGGACATTGTGAGACTGGTCATGCCCAGCGTATTTGGATCTACCCGCCAATCGAGCTATGTGGTCATTCCGGCCCGGCTGCATTCGACCCGCTTGCAGGGAAAACTGCTGCTACGCGAGACGGGCCGCACGCTGATCCAACACACCTACGAAGCGGCCTGCCGAGCCCGCAAGCCGGCGGGCGTGTTGGTCGCCACAGAGGACGTCGAGATCGCCACCGAAGTGCGCTACTTTGGCGGAAGCGTGGTGCTTACGGCGCCCGGCTATCAGAGCGGCACCGATCGGATTGCGTCCGTGGCTTCGGACGAGCCACTGGCATCGGCCGACATCATCGTCAACGTCCAGGGGGACGAGCCTGAGATCGAGGCCGAGGCGATCGACCGGTTGATCGGACTACTGGAGGCAAACCCAGGCACGGCTATGGCGACACTCGCCACGCCGATCCGGCGGCGCGAACTGCTACTTGATCCGGCCTGCGTGAAGGTGGTATGCGACCAGAGCGGCCATGCAATGTATTTCAGCCGGGCGGCCATACCGCATGCCCGAGAATGGCACGATGATTTGCTTACGATTGATTCAGCCGAGTCCAAGCCGGCCTCGTTCCATCAGCATATCGGGGTCTACGCTTACCGCCGGGAGTTTCTATTGCAGCTTGGCCGGCTGCCGAGGTCGCCGCTTGAACGGCTTGAAAATCTCGAGCAGTTAAGGGTGCTGGAGAATGGGCAGAAGATCGCCGTGGGGATCGTGCTCGCGGCGGCACCAGGGATCGACACGCCGGCGGATTATGCGGCGTTCATTGAACGGCAAGCGCGACGGCAGGTGGCGTGAGCATTGTAGCGTGGGTGCTTGCACCCACGGCCACCAAAAAAATGCGGGCGCAAGCACCCACGCTACGATTCACCCACAACAACTCAATCCCACCACCATGTAATCGTATCCTTCGCCACCGGTCGCGAGCGGCCGAGTTCCGTGGAGAGCGACGGCCCCGTGGCCGTTTCGATCTTTCCGCGACCCACCATTTGCTGCGTGTCGACGCGGACGCCGCCACTGACCTGCACGATGAATCGGCCGCGATCATCCGGCTGTGAATAGCGGGCAACGCTTTCAACTGTCTTCGGGGCCGGGCCGAGCGGCACCTGGTATTGGGCCTCGTCCAGCAGCCCGCTCATGTGCCAGCCGACTTGCTGCGGCAGCTTTTCCGACGTGATCAGCGAGCAGGCCAGGGCCAGGTCGAACATGTTGTGCAGCTCGGCGTAGATCGGATACTTTGCGGCCATTGCATTGAAGTTCTTGGTGAACGACTGGGCGAACCGGCGATTCAGCTCGTCCGACTTGCCGGTGGCGACGCGGCGCCCCTTCTCGGCCAGCATCTCGTTCTCGCTTAGCAGTTTCACACCCTGGCCGCGGATGGCGTAGGCCGTATGCTCGGGTGTGGCTTGCACCGCATCGTAATTGAGCGTGAACCACCAGCGCACCAGCAACATTTCGGGCTGCGGCTTCCCTTTGAGAGTGTCCCAATAGCTAACCAAATCGCCGGCCGGCTTTTCGCGTCCCAGGCCGACGAGCTTCATGCGATAGTCCGCTTCAACCAGCACGCGGCCGACGTGGGTGCGGGGGTCGATGCCAAACACGTCAATCTTCTGCTGGCCCATGTGGCGTTGGATCGCGTCGGCAAACTCCTTCACGGCGCCGGCGCCTTCGGCCAATTTGTGCTTGGCCGATTGATTGGCGTATTCTTGCGTTTTAGCGACGTTTTCAGGAAGCGGATCGATCGAGCAGCCAAAACGGGCCATACCTTCCTTCGAGGCGTGCCGCAGGATCACCACCAGGTCTTCCAATTGCACGACAGGGTGGCCGGTTTCGACGCTAACCACGCGTCCTTCCGCCAACCGCCGCCAATCGCCGGCCGGGCCGGCCAGCACGATGTCGTGCGTTTCCGGATAGACCAGCACGTATTCAATGCTTTGCAAGCCGGCGAGCATCCGCATCGCTTCGTCGGGTGCGCGGCCCGCGGCCCGCGCCATTTGCAGGGCCCGCTCCAGCCGAGTGAGCGAAATCTTGCGCAGCGGAGCGGCACGGCGAGCTTCCGTGTTCGCGCCTTGCGTGGCCGCGTCGCGGCGCAGCACTTCGAGGCTACCCGTCGTGTCGTTCTTTACGATCCGTTGCAGCAGGCCGTTGGTGTCAACCAGCACGCCACCCGGAAAGTCCTTGATGGCGCCCGGGCCGCCGGCGTCGTCCCACGAGTCGGGTTCGATCGTGGCCTTGATCAGGTCCATGATCGGTTGAAAGTCGAGATTTTGTCCCGCGGATCCGCCGCCGCCGCCGACTTGTTGTCCGCCGCCGGCGAGGCCGTTTTGTGCGAGGATCGGATTCGGTGGAGCGAGTTGTTGAGCGAGAATGGCGGCCACGGCGCCGCCCCGCTGGCGATCGTCGCCGATGCGGCCAAGCGTTTGGGCCGCGGCATCGGGCAATCCGGCAGCGCGCTGTGCGGAGGCGATTTCATTGAGCAGGCCATCGCGAGCATTCTGATCTTGGAGTTGCTCGACGCGACGCAGGGCAGGAGAAAACTCTCCGGCGGCGAGGTCCGCTTTGACAGCAGCCGCCACATCGGCAGCAGGAGCGTCGGCAGCAAGCAGCCGCGAGGCGCTCAAGCTCGTCGCCAACACTGCCGCCGTCAACATTGCCGCCGTCAATAACAGACGACCTGCCCGACGACCCATCAACGCATTTCGACCCGTGAATCCCGTTCTCATCGAACCCTCCAACACTCGGCGATGGTTGCCTGACCTCTATAAAGCCACAGGGTCTAGGATGGCAGACGGGGCAAGCTGCGTCAAGCAAATCGGATAGGGTTCGGCACCACCGAAAACCCCCTGCGGACCGGGCCTCCGAACAGCCGGGGCACCGCCCCATGGGTGTCCCAGCCTGGCGTTGGGGGCATCGCCCCCAGCCCCCTCCGCAGCTTGGATGCTGCTCGTCTGGGCCTTGGACGCTACTTGTCGTCCAGAAGTTCAACGGCCGGGAATTTCTTTCCTTCGAGCATCGCCAGACTGGCCCCGCCCCCGGTGCTGACGTGGGTTACCATGTCGGCAAAACCCAGCAGTTCAATAGCCGCGGCGCTGTCGCCCCCGCCAATGATGCTGGTGGAATTGCCGTCAGCAATCGCCTGGGCGACCGCCTTCGTCCCCGCATCAAAGGGGGGCATCTCGAACACCCCCATCGGTCCGTTCCAGATCACCGTTTTGGCCGATTGAAGCAACGTGGCGTACCGCCGGGCGGTGTCGGGGCCGATATCGAAGCCCTGATATCCATCCGGCACATGGCCAGCCGCGACGACCAGTTTTCGACAATCGGGGCTGAATTTATCGCCGCAATGGGTATCGACCGGCAGCACCAGCTTGTCCCCCGCTGAGGCCAACAACTCGCGGGCCAGATCCACCTTGTCCGGCTCCACTTTGCTTTGGCCAACCTGGCCGCCGCGGGCAAGTTCAAACGTATAGGCCATGGCGCCGCCGATGAGTACTTGGTCGCAGATGCCCAAGAGATTGCGGATCACCTGGATCTTGTCCGAAACCTTGGCTCCGCCGAGGATCGCCACGAAGGGCCGCTCGGGCTTGGCCAAAACGTCCGACAGATATTGAATTTCCTTGGCGACCAGAAAGCCCGACACGCGCGGCTTCCCCGCCATGGCTGCCGGCACCGCCACCATCGAAGCGTCGGAGCGATGACAAGTTCCAAACGCATCGTTGCAATAGATGTCGGCCAGTTCAGCCAGGCCGCGGGCAAACTCGGCGTCTCCTTTTTGCTCGCGCTTGTCGAATCGCAGATTCTCCAGCAGCATCACTTCGCCGGGACCAAGCGATTTGAGCTTCGCTCGGGTGTCGCCCTCTGCAATGTCCGCGGACATGACCACGGACTTGCCGAGCAGTTCACTCAACTTCACGGCCGCCGGTTTCAAGCTGAACTGCGGCTCCACCCCCTTCCCTTCCGGCCGGCCGAGGTGGCTCATCAGAATCAGCCGGCCACCGCGAGCGAGAACCGACTCGATCGACGGCAGGGCCATCCGCACGCGGCGGTCGTCGGTGATTTGGCCGTGATCGTCCAGCGGCACATTGAAATCGACACGCATCAGGACCGTCTTGTCCTTCACGTCCACGTCGGCAATTGTCTTCTTGGCCATCAGGGTGCTCGATTCAAAGTTGATTGAAATTAGCTACACACGTCGACGCCAAGGCGCTAGGTCGCAAAGACGCGCAAAGGAGGGAAGGAAGGAATTCGTCCCCCCGCTTGTGCTTTAAAATACTCACTTCTTCCGCGTTACCGCCAGGGCGCTCAGGCCGTCGGGGTGGGCGACCAGTAGGACGCTTTGGCCGTCGAGCACCGCCGATGCCAGGCCGGTGAGCGGAGCGCCGGAGTTAAAATGATCGATCGCCGCGCCGTCATGCGATACGATCTGCACCGAGCCATCGGCCGCCGCCACCAGCCATTGGCCGGGCTCAGCCGGATCGAGCCGGGCGGTGGTGAGCATCTGCACCGAACGCTCCGGCTCCCCTTCCGGCAGCGGATGCTCCCAGGTCATTTCGCCGCCAGTCTCCGTGATCTTCAGGCCGATGACGGTTGACTTTCCCAACCCGTCGATCGCCAGGGCACAGTATTCCTCTTTGCCATCGCCATTGAGGTCGGCAGCCAGGATATGGACGATTGCTCGATCCGCCAGTTGAATCGGCGCGTCGGCCTGGCCGTCGCTGCGGATTGGCACGATCGTCCCTTTTTGGTTCGTGCAGAGGAGCCGCCGTTTGCCGGAAGCATCGGCCGCGCTGACGGTCATGTCAGCCACGTTTTCAATCGTTCCGTTGTGCCACAAGCGATTGCCATCGAGTCCGACGGCGTTCACACCCGCCGCGCCAAAGCAGCCGATGCAGATTTCCGGCACGCCATCTCCCGCCAGGTCGGCCGGCTGGACGTCGAAGATCCGAGCTGGGCCGGACGGCGGATAGCTCAAGGTCTTCTTCCACTCGGCGTCGAACACATGAAACTGCTCCTGGCCGATCGCACCGAGAATAAACGACCGTTTTCCCTGTTTGTCCGTCAAGGTGCGGATGAACGACATCGGCGGCTGCCCCTTGAACAGGTCGGCGTGGCGGGCAACTTGCTTGCCGGCGAGGTCCAGTTCGGCCACCTCATTGCCGCCATCGATCACTAGCACGCGCGGCGCGGCGCCGGACGTGGCCAACACTAACATCGCGCCGGGCGCTTTGACGTCAGCCGCGACCCACAGTGGCTTGAGCGTCCAGGTTTTCGGTTCTAACGGGGGGGCGATCTCCGCGCGGGGGATGGCCACGGTGGTGGTCTTCGTGTCGGTGCCGCCGGAAGCGAGCTTGCGCTGATATTCGCGCTGTTGCACGTCCCACGCTTCGGTCGCCTTTTTGGCCAGATCTTCGCCTTTAAGCAAGGCGTCAATCTTCTGCGGCAAGTTTTCCGTGACTTTGGGGTCCATGCCGACGGTGAGCACTTGCAGATGACCATCAGGGCCGACAATCGCCATCGCTGGAATGCCATTGACGTCGAACAGCTTGTTGAAGTCGTCCGATTCATTGACTGTCATGCGGGCCCACTGTGGATTGACCTTAATCTCCTTGAGCTTGTCCGCCACCTTTTGGTTGGGGACGTCGGGATTGTCGATATCCATCGCCAGGAAGCGCACCTTGTCGTTGCCGGCGTACTTCTGCCGCACTTCGTCCACGCCGGGCATTCCCTTGATGCACCAGCCGCACCAAGTGGCCCAGAAGTCGATCACCGTGACCTTGCCCGTCAGCGACGCGGAATCCCCCTTCTCGCCGCTGGAGGTGACGAACTTGAAGTCCGGCAGCGGCTTGCCCAGCAGTTTTGACGGCGCGTCGTTCTGATCGGGGGGCGGGACAAAATCGCTGACCAGATGTTCCTGGTTGTCCTTCTTCCAGGTGAATCGATCGGACGGAATGACCGGATCGATCGTGGCGTCAACCAGTTCCGTGGTCAGCTCGACTTCCTTGATGCCGTCTTCTTTGAGCTTTTCCAACAAGCTGCGGACGGGATGCTGGACACGCCGCACGACGGAAGTCTGTTGATCGATCCATAGCGTGAGCGGGCCATTCTCGGTCTCGAACTGCACCCGATCGCACGCCTGGCCATTAATCCGGCCAGCGTCGAGTAACTTGGCCGCCTTGCGGTCAAAGCCACTGAGCGGTTTCGCCGAGGTCAACAAATCGAGGGCCACGCTGCGGTCGGTAATGCCCATCGGCATCGCGCCGCCAACGCCCGGCAATTCATATAGCGCGGGCACCTCGATCTTGGCCGGCGCGGTCGTCACGGCAACCTGGTTGTCAAATCCTTCGGGCTTGGCGTAGATCTTCTGACCGTCGGAAACTACCAGCACATGCTGCGGCGGATGACCTTCGAAAGCGGCGGGCCACGCGAATTCAAACTCCAACCGCATCAGATTGGGCCGTTGGAACTCGACGTGATGGTCGAACTCTTCCGGGTGATCGCCGTCCGGGGCGCGCAGACGGAAGACGATCTTACCCTCGTCCTTGTACGACTTGGCTTCGGAATAAACCTTGACCACGCGGTCGAGCACCGAGTCGACCGTGGGGGATTTGTCTGTTGCTCCGGCCGCCGAGGGAGGATTGATGGCGGTGGTTGGGCCGTCGCAACCTGCTGCCATGAGGCAAGCCGCACCGACTACGCAAGCTACAGCGCGCCGCCGCCACAGAGATTGACAGGCTTCACGTTGACAGGCTTCACGTTGGCAAGCTTCACGTTGGCAGGCTTCACGACCCCACGAACAAAACAACTCCATCGCGCGGCTCCTTCGCAAAAATTGGCCATCGATCCACCATACGACGCAAGGTCGCGGGTGGCACGACGGTTTTGGATTCCTTCCAAGGTGATAATTACCACTATCGTGATTATGTTGCGAACGGGGCTAGCGCGTAAAGGCGACTTCTTGACCGTGGCTCGGCGGGGCACCTATCATGGCATTAGTCCTCTCATACCCGGCTTGTGCATTTGCCCTGCTTCAAAGTCCAGCAACCCGCTTTAATGTCCAGCAATACCTCAAAAAATGCCGCGGCCAATTTAAATGCAGCGGATTCTCCGCTGCGCTATGGCATCGGCTCTGAAGTGACGCTTTCGCTCGCCCCCACGGCCCAGGTGACGCGCTGCGGCCGGCCGCCGGGCGAGCCGCTCGATGATCCGTCGGCCGCAATGGCCGCGGCGCTGGTCGATCCGCTTGATTTCCCGCCGCTTTCACAGAGCGTAGTGCCCGGGGATAGGGTCACCATCGCACTCGATCCGGGCCTGCCGCAGGCGGCCGGGCTGGTGGCGGGCGTGGTCGATACGCTGCTGGCAGCCGGCGTGGCGCCGGCCGATATCACTTTATTGCGATCGAGTGCCGGGCTGTCCGCCGACGCCAATGATCCACGCAGCGGGCTCAATTCCGCGGTGGCCGCGGCCATTGAATTAGTCACGCACGACCCGGAACGCCGGGGCGAACTGAGCTACCTGGCCGCCGCGGCCGACGGCAAGCCGATCTATCTCAATCGCCACATTCACGAAGCGGATCTGGTGCTTCCACTGGGCTGTCTACGTCTCGACGCGACGCCCGGAAACGGCGGCCTGCATGGTGGGCTGTATCCGACGTTTTCGGACGCGGAGACTCTGCGGCACTTCCGTACGGCACGCCGCAGGGGTGCAACGTCAAAGCGTCATAAAGCGGCGCCGGGACGAGTGCGATCCGACGCGGACGAAGTCGCCTGGTTGCTGGGATTAAGCCTCACGCTGCAAGTGGTGCCAGCCGGTGGTGGCGACGTGCTGCATATCCTGGCGGGCGAAGTCGGCGCCGTGCTACGCCGCGGCCGCGAACTTTGTGCCCTGGCATGGCAGCGAACGGTGCCGCAGCGAGCGGAGTTGGTCGTCGCCGCGATCGATGGCCCGGCCACACAGCAAACGTGGGACAATGTCGCTCGGGCACTTGTGGCCGCACGCAGCGTCGTGACGGACGGCGGAACGATCGCTTTATGTACTGATCTGGCTATCGAACCGGGCCCGGCGCTCAGGCGTTTGGCCGCTGCCCGAGATAGTGACGCGGCCGAGCGGGCCGTGCAGAAGTCTCACACGCCCGACACCAGCGCGGCGTTGGAATTGCTGCATGCCCAGGACAACGCCAGGGTTTATTTGCTCAGCCGCTTGGAGGCCGAGACGGTGGAGCAACTCGGCATCGCGCCGATTCGCGACGGAGCGGAGTTGGCCCGGTTGAGCAACCATTTCGACTCGTGCATTCTGCTGGAGAGTGCCCAATACCTGGTGCCGACGTTGCAGCAGGAAGACGCGTAGCGCACGCGCTGCGGGAGAGAATCTGTGGAACCCGCGCCGCCGCACGAGTATCAGGCCCTGACCGCCGGCGTGGGGGTGGCGTCTCTACCTGGCCGCACGCTGGTCGAACTCACCGGGGCTGATCGGCAGACGTTCCTGCACAACTTCTGCACCAACGACGTGCGGGGGCTCAAGCCAGGGGAAGGGTGCGAGGCGTTTATTACCTCGGTGCAGGGGAAAATCATTGCCCATGTGATTATTTCTTGCGAGGCGGATCGTCTGGTGCTCGATACCGTGCCGGGGCAGGCGGAGCGGATTATTACCCATCTCGACAAGTATTTGATTCGCGAACAGGTGGTGCTGGCCGATCGGACAGCCGAGTGGGGTGAGTTG
>JAIOQB010000211.1 GCA_021413585.1 Planctomycetia bacterium | reverse complement strand
GATGCCCTCACCAATCCTCACGCGGAGCGTGAGGGGTACTTTAAGCTACACCGGCTTCAACTGCTTGAGCGTATCCAGGTTCAACAAAAAAGTTCTCAACCCGGAGATGAACATCTGCGTGGCGACCATGATCAGCACCATACCCATCAGGCGTTCGACCGCCCGGAGGCCACGTTTGCCCAGGATTCCGCTCAGCGGCACGGCCATCGTCAGCGTCGCCGCGGTCACTCCCCAGGCGGTCAAAAGCGCCAGGAGCACCTCCATTTGATTGTGAGGGTATTGCGAACTCAACAGCAGGATCGTGGCCACGGCCGACGGGCCGGCGACCAGCGGAATGGCCAGCGGCACGATCAGCGGCTCGGCCTCCTCGGGTGGCGTGAGGGTCGTTTCGCCGGGAAAGATCATGTGAATCGCGATCAAAAACAGCACGATCCCGCCCGCCAGTTGCAGCACGATATTTTCCAGGTGCAACACGCTCATTACGTACGGCCCGACGAACATCGCCCCGACCAGCACGGCGAGGGCAATGAACATCTCCCGAATCACAATCCGCCGCCGGCGATGATGCGGGACATTCTGCAACACGCCCAGCGACAGTGGAATGTTCCCCAGCGGGTCCATGACCAGCAGCATCAGCACCAAGGCGGAAACGAACGTCATTCCGGGCTCCAAACCGTAGGTCAGGCCTCTGGCCTGACAGATTTATTTTGGCTTGACGAGTTACTGTCAGGCCAGAGGACGGACCTACGACGCTGCGGCGCGGCCGACGTTTCTAAGGCGTATCGTCACGATCCCAGGCTCGCAATTTGTGGAACAACTCGCTCCAGCCCATCTTCAACGCCTTGGCGACAAAGTACGCTATGCTGATCGCGATCACAAGATTCGCAAAGAGCATCTGTGGAAGGATGTGACTATAGCCACCGCCCCAATTCTCAAAACAAGTGAACGGCCAGCCGGCAATTTCGACGCCGTCCAACTGGTAGGCTTTCCAACTGGAGTACAACGGAATGGCGTTTACGGCGCCCATCAGCAATAGCGTGCTGACAAAACGTAGCCAAAATGCTGGGGATCCTTTTTGTGGCATTGGAGCAGGGCGGATAAGATTCGTAGGTCTGACCTACGGTTGATGTCGCGTAGCAGTTATTTGGTATCGTCGGACTCAATTACCCCCAACTCCAGGAATCGAAACTCGTGGTCCCTTCTTGGCGATGAATCGAACAGATGGCCAAGGGACACGGCGCCACGCCCTCCAAACCGATTGCGCTCGCCGGGATAAATCTGAATCATTTCGTCGCGCGTGATCTCTCTGCCATCGGGTGCCCAAAATGTCGCGGCGCCGTAGGACGAGCCATCCATTTGAAACGGAGTGCAAACGTATTCAAACATCAGGTAACGTAAAAGCATGGGGCCGATGTCGCACGGCCTATTGTATAGGACTCGCGAATATAACTTCTGCCCTGTGCCGTAATACCACGTTTGCCGCCCATAGAAGACCATTCCTCCCAGGCCGCGGCGGACCTGGAGGCGGGCTCTGAGGGCGCCGTTGTCGTAATACAGTTCCTGCGTCTGCACGCGAAATGCATAACCCACCGCGACGGCGATCAAAGTGGTGGCGAGCAGCAGCGATTTGAGCCGAAACTGCATTCGCCCCCGAATGCGCGGCGGATTCGCGGAGGCGGTGGCAGGTGTTAGCATTCGGCGAGCAGCGCGACTTGGTGTTGGTTGGATCGGCGATTGTCAGGCCAGAGGCCTGACCTACAAACGCTTCACGCCGCGGAGCTATCGTGCGTCTCCGTGATGATCGGCAATTGCGACACGCTCCCAGGCAGCATCGGCTCGCCGCGTTCGGCGCTAGCCACGGCGGCGAAGCAGAGTTCCAGGCTGCGCAGATTATCTGCGGCGCTGTGCGAGGGTTGGCGGTTTTCTTCGATGGCCAGCAGCAGTTCCCCCATCGTGCCGTGGAAGCCGTCGGGGAACCATTGGCCGGTGAGCAGGGGACGGCGCTTTTGCCGGCCTACGGAGAGTGAAACCCGCTGGCGGTTGCTGTCGACGCCGGTGCTGCTGAGCGTCCCTAGCTCGCCGGTCACATAGGTCGTTTCCAGCGGGCCGTGTCGCGTGTCGGCGTCGAACACCAGCGACGCCTGGGCCGAGTCGTATTCGATCAGCACTTGAGCCAGCAGCGGCGGCACAATCTGCTGCGTGGCGGTGCGGGCCATGCTGGCGAACACCCGTTTCGGATTCTGGTCTCCCATGAAGCAGCACAAGATGTCGAACCAATGGATCGCGAAGTCGAACAGGATCAGGTGCCGGATCCGCTCGAACTCTGTTCCCTTCACCCAACCGTGGTTCCAATGCACCGCCAGATGGGCCGCGGTGGGGCGGCCGATCACCCCCTGCGTGATTGCCTGCCGCATGTAGCTGAAGTACGGTGCCCAGCGGCCGTTCTGGTTGACCGCCAGTTTGCGTCCCACTTCGTCCGCCAGGCGCACCAGCTTCCGGCCCACTTCGAGGTCGAGCACAAACGGCTTTTGGCTGAGCACATGTTTACCCGCCCGCAGGCAGTCTTCGATGATCGCCGGCCGGATGGCAGGATGCGTGGCGACGTCGACCACTTCAATATCGGGCCGCTCGAGCATCTGGCGATAGTCGGCGTAGACCGCTGCCTCGGGATAAAACTCCGCCTGCCGCTTCAGGGCGAACTCTTCGCGCAGGTCGCACAGGGCTGCGACGTGGTAACCCGCGCTGCGGTATGCCCTCAGGTGATACGACGTGATCCCGCCGCAGCCGACCAGCGCGATGGGGGGGCGGTACGAGACGGGATCGCGGGGAAGGTAGGGTATTTCGGGGAGTTGGAGTTTCATTATTCAATCCAGGGGCAATCTTGATCGACGGGCAATGCGGGCAGGCGGTTATTTCGTCGCCGCCAATCTAGACGAGTGCGGGCAGTTTCTGCCAGTCGGATACGCAGACGCAACGAGGCCGCAAAGTAGGTTCGGCCTGCCGGGCCGTACCTTTGAGTGGGGGTAGCAGAAGTAAACAATGTCCGTAGTCGATTGGTCGCCAAGCACCCAGCCGTAGATTTTGGCGAGCCGTAACAGGTCACGCCCGGCAGGCGAGACCTACTGTCGGCCCTAATCGGCCAGACGCAACTCGCTCTCTTCGTCGGCGGCAAGTCGTTCGGCTTGGGCACGAAGTTGAGCAATGATTTTTTGCGATTTGTCATCGAGAGAAGCCGCGTCAATCGCGGCGAGCACTTCGAGCGCCTTGGCGGGGCGCGGCTGGACCGTCAGCAAAAGCTGGGCAAGCTTGAGCCTCAGTCGGACGGGCGCGCCAGGGACGCGTTCCACGTATCGCAGCAAGAGCGGCAGCACGTCCGCATGCTGTTTCTCGCGGTCGAGCGCGACAATCAGCGCCAGCTGCGTCTCGGGGGGCAAGTCCCAGTTGCCCAGTTTCTGCCGCGAATTGACGTACAGTCGGTGAGCGTCTTGTGCCAGACCTTCGCTAAGGAGCCGGGCAACATGGGCTTCGATAGCGGCCTGCTTCTGGCGAATCTCGTCATCCTGATTGTCTGGGAGGTCGTCCTGCGGCCGAGGCTTACCCTTTCGTTTGGCGAGGGCCGCGGACCACTTGTTCACCTGAAATTTGAACACTTCATAGCCGGTCCAGCCGCCAATCACGACCGTTATCAGGAACAACCCAAACGGAAAGCGGTAGAAAAACGGCTTGCCTGGATTAGTCCCGGTGATGCCGAGCGCCATGGCGGCCGCGTCATCGGGCAAGGCGTAGTGAACTTTATCGTTGTAGACGCACCAGTGGCCCTCCCACGTCCACAACGTGAGCCAGAACAGTCCGAAATGCTGGCAATGATAACCCAGGTGAGTCGCGTCGTGTTCCACTTCTTGAATCGCCGGGGGCAACGGCTGCTCGGCCATGAAGGTGTCGCCAGTGTTGATGACAATCAGAATTCCCCGAGCTCGAGCCTGGCTGGGCACGGCCAGAGACGAAAGGCCGGCAAAGATGCACGCCAAGATGACTGTGCGAAATCTCATCCGTTGCCCCGGAGTTCGATCAAAGTATGGCCGTATCAGACGCGATTTGGCACTCATTCGCGGTGCGTCTCTTTGCGGAATGACGACGGTCGTGTTTTACCACAAAGGTTTTCGATCCACAAAGAATGAGAATCGATAGCTACCGGCGGCACGTTGCGGGGCCGTATCTCGGTGCCAGGGGTTGCCTTCGCAGGGAGGGGCCCGGTTGGTTCGGCGCGGCATTGCAGGCACTTCAGGTCACGTTTGGCAGGCAAGATCTACTTGTGGCGAAATCACCCCAAAATGGGTCGTTTCGCCCCAGTGGCACTGCCCACCTCGGGACACTCTTGGGCCAAATTGTCCCAGCCCCACCATTGGTTTTTCTCGATGATTTTCGTCGATTAAGCGGGAAATCGAATCGTAACTTGTTTCCCTATGGTTTCTTAACTCGATCTGCATATTGGCCGTGCCAGCACTGGCCCGCCGTTTGCTATTAACTGCCGGCACATCTGGAACCTGGTTGCCCTGATCGGCGGCTGGGTGGTAGTCGCGATAAGGTCAGGGGCTCTGACCGATTGTGAACCATAGGAGGGAAAGCTACATGATGACTTCGAACTACGAAGAAGTGGATCAGTACGAAGTAGAAGACAACACCCACGAGCCGCGGCGGTCGACGCTACGGTTCAAGCCGCGTAAGCGTCCCGAATATTGCAAGAAGCGCCCGCCAGTTCGGCTGGGGATGGCTTTGCGTAATAACTTCCGCACCGTGCGCTAAACGCCTTGCAGGCACGCCAGCGAAAACGAGGGTATGTCCGCGCTCAGCTTTTAATTTTCGGTTTCGGCCTGTTTGGAACAGAGGCCCAAACATTCCAGTTGCGGACCGCCGCATCCGTAGCGATCGTTTGACACGGTGATTTTCACCCAGCGCGCGCCACGTCGCCCAGTATTTGGAACGTGGCTTTTTTTATGCGCGGGTGCGGCGCAAGGCCTTGCGCCGCGCGACCCCCCGGGCGGAGCCCGGGGCTATGGGCGGGCGGTTGCACGGTAGTCAGAAGCGGGGGGACGTGATAGATTATTCCCAGCGCGAAGGGAACTGGCGCCAGGAAACCGAAGAGCCACATCGCTGAAAGAGAATCTGCCATGTCGAAGGATATGAGTGAGACGACCGAAAAGCCCCCTATTCCGGCCACGCCGCGGACCGGCGCCAAGCGGATCCTGCTGGTCGACGACGACGCCGAGATCATCGAATCGCTGCGCTACGCCCTGGAAGCCAAGGGTTACGAAATCCTCATCGCCCGCGACGGCAATCAGGGCTTGGCGATGGCCGAGCGCGAAGACCCGGATCTGGTGATCCTCGACATGATGATGCCCAAGCGGAGCGGTTTTCTCGTGCTGGAAAAGCTCCGCCGCACGCGGCCCATCCCGATGCGGGTGATCATGATCACCGCCAACGAAGGAAGCCGCCACAAGGCCTACGCCGAAATGCTGGGCGTCGACGACTACATCCGCAAGCCGTTCCCAATGGACCGGCTGGTGGAGAGCGTGGCCCGGCTGTTGGCGTGAGCGTCGTTGTTCGCGTCGCGCCATAGCCACGGCCATGGCATTTCGGACACCTGTGCTATTGACCAGATCAATTCGCCGCGATTTATTTCTGCGACGCGGCAAAATTTCTCAACGACAATTTGGCCGCCGCGCCGCGGCCCGAACCTCTTGATGTGCAATAGGTTTGCGCCTCGTGCGAATTTTCACAAGGCCGCGGTGAGAATAAGAGAACGGAAAGTCGATCTTGCTCGGATGCTTTCCTTCTGTTCATACTGCCAAATAATAAAGAGGTAGCCGAGGCGCAAGGCAAGGGATGGCCGGCTTTTTGGCTTAGCCCCTACAGGTGCAGAAATTTCGCGACGTAATTGCCTGCCACGCGAACCTCACTACCAGGCGCGGTTCTTTCGCAATTTTTCTCTGTCGCCCGCGACTTGGCCCAGGTGTTGACCGGGCCGCTCTCGAGGAAATCCGTTGGGTTTCCCCCTGCGCGCCTGGCTCACCCGCTGGGCGCCGAGTTGCAGCGTGGGCGATCCGAACTAGGCTGGACAGATAGTCAGGTCATTGCTGTTAAACGAAAAAACTTTTGACGCAAAAGCGCAATAACGCCAAGACGCGCAAAGTAAAGAAGAAAAAGGAAAGTAGTTGTTTCAGTGAACCAAATGTTTCTTTGCGACTTAGCGCCTTTGCGTCGAAATAAAAAACCTTAATTCAGAACCATTTTGAATCGATAGAACGTCGAAGGAGATGCACCGGGCCCCGCGCGGGGCTCAACGATCAAGCGACTCGCAATTCCGGAGGCTGCGGCGGGCAACTGCCGCGGCACCCCCGGCCACGCGGCACACGACAGGCGAAATGTCCGCGCGCGACGGGGTTCCCACTCTCGTCGAGGAGGACTAAGTTCATGAGTGGTGGACGCGAAATACTCACGCTTGTAGCGCAGCGCCAGGATCTAGACCAGTTCCGTCGCAAGAATTGGGAAGGATCGTTCGAGGAATACCTCGACGTGGTGCGGGCCGATCCCCTAGTGACCCGCAACGCTTTCCAGCGGGTGTACGACATGGTGATGTCGTACGGCACCGAGGCTTATGAAGAAGCCCGCGAGCGGCGGATCCACTATCGCTTCTTCGACGATCCCGACGACGGCGGCCGCGACGCGGTGTTTGGCCTCGATCGACCGCTGGAACTTCTCGTCAACGCCTTCAAGAGTGCCGCCAAAGGCTACGGCATCGAAAAACGGGTGCTATTGCTGCACGGCCCCGTTGGCAGCAGCAAAAGCACGATTGCGCGGCTGCTCAAGAAAGGGCTGGAGCGCTACTCCGGCCGCGACGAGGGAGCGCTGTACACCTTCGGCTGGTTCAACGACGCCAAGGCCCACGTCGAGTGGTGCCCGATGAACGAAGAGCCGCTGCATGTGATCTCCCCCCGCTTCCGCGGCGACGTGGAAGCCCGGCTGAACGAAGGGCGCTCGGGCGAGCAATTTCAAACTCGCATCGTCGGCGAGTTGTGCCCCTTCTGCCGCTATCTATACGCTGACCGGCTGAAAAAGTACGACGGGGACTGGCCCCGCGTGGTGAACGACCTGCGCGTGAAGCGGTTTTTGCTGAGCGAGAAGGACCGCGTCGGCATTGGCACGTTCCAGCCCAAAGATGAAAAGAACCAGGACTCCACCGAGCTGACCGGCGATATCAACTATCGCAAGATCGCCGAGTACGGGGCCGACAGCGACCCCAGGGCGTTCAACTTCGACGGCGAGTTCAACATCGCCAACCGAGGGCTAATCGAGTTTGTGGAGGTGCTCAAGCTCGACGTGGCGTTCCTGTACGATCTGCTCGGCGCCAGCCAGGAACACAAGGTGAAGCCCAAGAAGTTCGCCCAGACAGACATCGACGAGGTGATCCTGGGGCACACCAACGAGCCCGAGTATCGCCGCCTGCAGAACAACGAGTTTATGGAGGCTCTGCGCGACCGGACGGTGAAGATCGACGTGCCGTACGTCACGCGACTGGCGGACGAGATCAAGATTTACGAGAAGGATTACATGACGAAGCTGCAAAAGCTCAAGCTCTACAACGGAAAATCCCTGCCCGGATTTACTGAGGAAAACATCACGGAACTCCGCGATCAATGCCACAGCGAAGGGATGCAGGGGATTTCACCCCGCTACGTGCAGGACAAGATTTCCAACGCCCTAGTGGCCCATCCCGACGCCCGCTCGATCAACCCCTTCATGGTGATCAACGAGCTGGAGTCGGGCCTGAAGCATCACACGCTGCTGACCAGCGACGAAACGCGGAACCACTACCGCGAGTTGTTGCAGGTCATCAAGGAAGAGTACGAGAACATCGTGAAGAACGAAGTCCAGCGGGCCATCGCGGCGGACGAGGACGCGCTGAAACGCCTCAGCGCGAATTACATCGACAACGTCAAGGCGTACACGCAGCGCGAGAAGGTCAAAAACAAGTTCACCGGTCAATACGACGAGCCGGACGAACGGCTGATGCGGTCGATCGAAGAGAAGATCGACGTGCCCGACAGCCGCAAGGACGATTTCCGCCGGGAGATCATGAACTACATCGGTGCCTTGTCGATCGACGGCAAGCAGTTCAACTACAAGACCAACGAGCGGCTGCACAAGGCGTTGGAATTGAAGCTGTTCGAGGACCAGAAGGACACGATCAAGCTCACCAGTCTGGTTTCCAACGTCGTAGACGAAGACACGCAAGCCAAGATCGACGTGGTGAAAGGGCGGCTGATCCGCGATTACGGCTACGACGACGAAAGCGCCACCGACGTGTTGAACTTTGTGGCCAGCATTTTTGCTCGAGGTGATACCAAGAGTGGTTCGTAGAAGCAGAACGGTAGTACTCAATCAGCCGCAGGGCGCTAGCCCCCGGTTTTCGGGTGTGAACCGGACGCTAGCGCGTTCCGGCTGATGTTTTGAAACTGAGCCCTGATAGACAACGACTGGGGCGTTGCCCCAGGCACCCATACTCGCAATGCATTGCAAGAACACCCCTCAAGGATCGAGGGAGTAAACCATGTCCATGAAAATTGAGCGAGACCAACGGCGATTTCGCGAAATCGTGCGCGGCAAAATTCGCGAGAATCTCCGCAAATATATTACCCGGGACGAAATGATCGGCCGGAAGGGGAAGGATCTCGTCAGCATTCCGGTGCCGTACCTGGACGTGCCGCACTTTCGCTTTGGCCGCAACGGCAATGGCGGCGTCGGCAGCGGGGAAGGGGACGTCGGCACGCCCGTTGGCCAAGGGGGGGACGCGGAAGGGGGCCAAGGACAGGCCGGCAGCGACCCGGGTGCCCACGTGCTGGAGGTCGAGATCTCGCTCGACGAGTTGGCCGCCATCATGGCCGAGGAGTTGGAGTTGCCACGTATCGAGCCCAAGGGTGCGGCCAACATCCAGCAGCAAAAGTCTCGCTACACCAGCATCCGCCGCACCGGGCCCGAATCGCTGCGGCATTTCCGCCGCACGTACATGCAGGCGCTGCGGCGGCAAATATCATCGAATTCGTACATTCCCGAGCGGCCCCGCGTGGTGCCCATTCAGGACGACCGCCGCTACCGTTCGTGGCAAACCACGATCGAGCCCGAGGCGAAGGCGGTGGCCATCTACATGATGGACGTTTCCGGCTCGATGACCGACGAGCAGAAGGAGATCGTCCGGACCGAAGCGTTCTGGATCGACACCTGGCTCAGCAGCCAGTATGACGGCATCGAAGTGCAATACATCATCCACGACGCCGCCGCGAAGGTCGTTGACGAACATACGTTCTATCACACCCGCGAAAGCGGCGGCACGCGGATCAGTTCCGCCTATCGGGCGTGCATCCAATTAATCGACGCGAAGTATTCCCCCTCCGATTGGAACATTTATTGCTTCCAGTTCTCCGACGGCGACAACTGGGGAGAAGACAACGAGCAAAGCATCACGCTGCTCCGCGACCGGCTGCTGCCCGCGGCCAACCAGTTTTGCTACGGCCAAGTGGAAAGCCCCTACGGCAGCGGCGAATACCTCAAAGCGCTGGAAACCGCCTTCGGCCATAAGCACGAAAAGCTGGTCCTGTCCGACATTGAAAACAAGGCGGGGATTTACGAATCGATCAAGTTGTTTTTGGGGAAGGGAAAGTGAGGAGGGGGCTGTCGGCTATCAGCTATCGGCTGTCAGCCGGAGAATGCCCAAGGACACCAAGTGCTTCCTGCTGATAGCCGACAGCCGATAGCCGATAGCCCAAACAACCATGGCCATCATCACCTACGATCCGCTGCCCGACACGCTGGCCGCTTACCAGGGGGCCATCGAGGAGAATGCGCGCTCGTATGGGCTCGATTTCTTCCCGACGATCTTCGAGCTGGTCGACGCGGATCAACTCAACGCGATTGCGGCCTATGGAGGGTTCCCGACGCGGTATCCGCATTGGCGGTTTGGGATGGAGTATGAGCGGCTGTCGAAGGGGTATCACTATGGCCTGCAGAAAATCTACGAGCTGGTGATCAACAACGATCCCTGCTACGCCTACTTGATGAGCAGCAACTCGCTGACCGACCAAAAGCTGGTGATGGCCCACGTTTATGGTCATTGCGATTTCTTCAAGAACAACGCCTGGTTCAGCCACACCAATCGCAAGATGATGGACGACATGGCGAACCACGGCAACCGCATCCGCCGCTACATGGAGCGGTTTGGCCAGGAGGAGGTCGAGGAGTTCATCGACTGCTGCCTGAGCATCGAGGATCTGATCGACATCCACGCCCCGTTCATCCGCCGCCGCCGCGAAGAGGTGGGCAAGGATCGCTTCCCGCAGGCCGACGCGGAAGATCCGCTCCCGCCGCCGGGCAAGTTCCGCGCGAAGGATTACATGGACCGTTATATCAATCCCCCCGCCGCCCTGGCGGCCGAGACGGAGCGGCTGCGGCAGAAGCGCGAGCAGCAAGAGCATTTCCCCAGCGAGCCGATGACCGACGTGATGCTGTTCGTGCTGGAGCACGCGCCGCTCAAGCCCTGGCAACTCGACGTGCTGACGATCCTCCGCGACGAAGCGTATTACTTCGCTCCGCAGGGGCAGACCAAGATCATGAACGAAGGTTGGGCCAGCTACTGGCACTCCACGATCATGACGCAGCGGCAGTTGCTGCCCGAGGAAGTGATTCATTACTGCGATCATCACGCCGGCACGATGGCCACGTCCTCCACACGGCTCAATCCGTACAAGCTGGGGATCGAGTTGTTTCGCGACATCGAAGATCGCTGGAACAAAGGCCGGTTTGGCAAAGAGTACGAAGAGTGCGACGACCTGACGGCCCGCGCGAAGTGGGACACCGGCGCCGGCCGCGGCCGCGAAAAAATCTTCGAGGTCCGCCGGATTCACAACGACCTGACGTTCATCGACACGTTCCTGACGCTGGAGTTCTGCCGCCAGCACAAGCTGTTCAAGTTCGGCTACAACGGCAGGGCGGACGTGTACGAGATCGAAACCCGCGAGTTTCCGCAGGTCAAAGAACAGTTGCTGTTCAATTTGACGAACGCAGGCCGGCCGCGCATCCGTGTGGTCGATGGCAACCACAAGAACCGGGGCGAGATGGTGCTGGAGCACGCCTACCACGGCGTGGAACTGAAGGCCGACTACGCCCGCGACACGCTGGCCAACCTGTTCAAGCTCTGGAAGCGTCCGGTGCATATCGTCACGGTGCTGGAGAACGTCCCGACGACGCTCTCCTTCGACGGCAGCGAACATACCAGCAAGTCGCAGCAAGCGGCGGCCGATATTAAGAGGAAGTGAGGGGTGAGGCGGCAGGCTGGAGGCTTGAGACTGTAGGCTGGAGGTGGGGCATTGTGGATGGGGATTTGAGAAGAGCAGCGGCAGAGCCGCAAAGGTAAAATCATGACTCTCAAGGAGCAGCTTCAACACGAACTCGCCCGCCTCGAAGGCCACGCCGCGCTGGCCGCCGGTCCACAGACCATCTCGCTCGACGACGGTCCGCGCCAGTTGACCTGCGAGGTGACGGCTATCGACACGCTGGCCTGCGCGGTTACTCGGCTGTCCGTCGCCAGTCCCACGCTCTCCGCCGCCTCGCTCGAGCAACTGCACTCCATCGGCCAGGCCCTGGCCGCCCGCTTGACGTACCTGCTCGAAGCGATCGCCGTAATCGAAGTCGACTCCGATGGGCACAGCATCCAGATGCGCTCGCAGCCCCCACACCGCGAAGAGCGCCGCTCGACCTACTACGAACTAGTCGCCGGCCGCGGCCGCCTGGAATTGCACCGCTACGCCAAAGAGCCCAACGCCCCCCGCCGAAGCGTGCCGGCCCATCTCACCCGCGAAGTCCTGGTGCGGCTGGCCGCCGATCTGATTCACGCGGCCGGGTAGTGTGCGTGGCATATTAGCGCATCCCCGCCGCGATCAGCACATCCAACTCGCTTTTGAGCTTCGGCAGAATCTCGTCATAAGTAAACGCGCCCAGCAGTTCCGGGCCGCGCTTTAGATTGACGTGCTTGGGCCCGCACCATAGCCCCAGGTCGGCGTCGTCGGTCTCGCCGGGGCCGTTCACGCGGCAACCCATCACGGCGATGGTGATCTTATGGTCCGCCGCATATTCGGTCATCGCCTTGACCTGCTCGGCCAACTCGACGAAGGCTTCGTTCTCGACGCGCGAGCAACTGGGGCAACTGATGATGTTGAGCGTGGAGAGCCCATAGTCCACGACGCTGCGCACGCGGCCGGCGGCGATGTCTGCCAGGATCTGCCGGCCGGCGGCGATTTCTTCCGGCTTGCGGTGGTTCGGCACGGTGAGCGAAACGCGGATCGTGTCGCCGACGCCGCGGCTAATTAACTGTTCAAGGGCGATGCGGGTCTTGATGATTCCGTCGGGCGGCAAACCCGCTTCGGTCACGCCCAGGTGCAGCGGCACGTCGGGCCGGGCGGCGGCGAAGCGGCGGTTTACCTCGATCACCTTCCGCGGATCGGAATCCTTGAGCGAAACGCAATACTGGGTAAAGCCCAGTTTATCCAAGCATTCGCAATGTTCCCAGGCGCTTTCGAGCATGGGCGAAATCGAATCCTCTGGATCGAACTTGGCTGCCTTGGCCGGGTCGACCGACCCGCAATTCACGCCGACGCGCATCGCGCAGCCGTGCCGCGCCGCCGTGTCAGCCAAAAACTTTACCTTGTCCTGCCAGGGCTTGGTTCGTTCGTGGTGATAGAGATGTCCCGGGTTATAGCGCAGCTTGTTCACATGCGGCGCCACGCTGGCGGCCAGTCGGTAGTTTTCCTGCAAGTCGATCGCCAGATTGGCGGACGTGTTCGCGCGGATCTCGGCCAAAGCGGCCGCGTCGGCGTCGCTATCGACCGCGATCCGCACCACGTCGGCCCCGGCCGCGGCCAACGCATTCACCTGGGCCACGGTGGCCGCCACG
Organism: Planctomycetia bacterium; assembly: GCA_021413585.1. Taxonomy (GTDB): domain Bacteria; phylum Planctomycetota; class Planctomycetia; order Pirellulales; family UBA7805; genus JAIOPX01. Next base: position 5,158 of record JAIOQB010000211.1, on the reverse strand, counting down.
TCGCGCGTGGAAGTGGCCGTCATGCTCTGCACGGCAATCGGATGGCCAGCGCCAATAATCGCCGTGCCGATGCGCACCGTGCGGGAAGGATTGCGAACTATGTCCACCGGGAAAGCTCCGCGCGTTGTGAGGCAGGTTGCGAATTCGGATTACCGTCCGTTTCATTCTGCTAACGCCCATTTTCTCACTTAACTGCCGAACTGGCAACGCCTGTTCAGGGCAGGAAACAGCACTGCAGTAGTAACCGCAGACTCAAATCCGAGGCAACCGTCCGGGTTTAACCAGCGCTTTCAGCCCGGCCTATTTTCCGACTGCCCGGCGAGGCTGAGAATGCCAATTCGACAACAAATGGCAATGCTGAACTCTAACATTCTTCTACTCCTTTTCGCCTTCTCTGTGCCTCTGTGGTTCAATTCCGTCGACCAGCCCGCGCGGATAAGCGGCATGGCGGTCGGTTGACGCCGCGCCCATCGGCTGGTATCTCGTATTTCGTGAAATATCAACCGCAATTGCATATTGTTCTGGTCCAGCCCGAGATTCCGTACAACACCGGAAGCGTCGGCCGGACCTGCGTGGCGGTGGGGGCCAAGCTGTGGCTGGTTCGCCCGCTGGGCTTTCGCGTCGACGATTATTACCTCCGCCGGGCCGGGCTCGACTATTGGGAGCATCTGGAATGGGAGGTGGTTGACGACTGGCCCGCGCTGGTTGAGCGCCTGCCGATCGCCACCGCGTGGTATTTCTCCAAGACGGCGACGCGAGAATACACGTCGGCCGATTTTTCCGTGGGCGATGTGATCGTGTTCGGCAACGAATCGCAAGGGCTGCCGCCTTCGATCCTGGCTGCGGCGGGCGATCGCCTGCTGCGGATTCCTGTTCGCCCTGAGGTTCGCAGTTTGAATCTTTCAAACGCCGTGGCGGTGGCCGCGTATGAGGCGCTGCGGCAATGGACAGTGAAGTGAGCCGCAAGGCGCTAGCCGCGGGTAACACAATAGTCGCGGCCCCTCGGAAGACTGGTGGCTAGCGCCAATCCGCTCACTAGTCCGAAGCGCAAGCGAGGGGGCAGAACGGAAATCGCTGCCCCCTCGCTTGCGCTTTCGGGCTAGTGACCCTAACCGTTGGTTGGACTAACTCCTAGTTCCACCTGTAACGATTCTCCGGCCTCTGCCGCTCTGTCGCTGGCACAATTTGATCCAACTCGTCGCGGCTGTCTATCATGGATTTACTCCTTTTCGCACGGCGCACATTCTTGCGCAATCGGTCACTTCATCGCACTTGCACCTGGACGAACATTCGAGACGCCACATGAAATTCGCCTTCGTAATTCACCCTTGGTCTATCGCCGCGCCTCGGTTGCCGGAACATAACGCGTTGAGTCGGGCCAACTGGCGCCAGGTCAGCGCCATCAACTTCGCGGGCATGCTGCGCAACCTCATCGGGGCCGACGCGAAAGCAGAATCATCGTCGCTCACCGCCGTTCGCGTGATCGACGAGTGGGATGGATTTGCTGCTGCCGGCATCGGTAACGCCGGCGAACCCACCATCGGGCGAATCTACGAACTCCCCGCCGGTTTGTGGGAAATGATTGAGGATTCCACGCAGGCCATGCAGCTCATCGAAGAGGCAATCAGCCAGGCTGCCGTCTGGGGGGCGCAGATCATCGGCCTCGGCGGACTCGCCGCCGTGTTGGGAAATCAGGGCGAACATTTCGCCGCCAACAGCCCGGTCGGCCTGACGAATGGCAACAGTCTGGCTGCATGCGCGGCGGTTGAAAACCTGCGCGAGGCGTGCCGGCAAACCGATATCGACTTTACCCGCGCGACGGTGGCCGTCGTCGGCGTTCCCGGCGCTGTGGCCACCGCCGTGGGCCGATTGCTCAGCGGCCAGGTTGGAAAGCTGATTCTCGTCTGCCGCAGCAAAACTGCCCGGGCGGTTTCACTCGCCAGCGAACTCGGCGCCGAATTGACGGACGATCTTCCCAGTGCCCTGGCCCGCTGCAATCTGGTGGTCACCGCCACCGCGTCGAGCGGCTGCATCGCTCAACAGGACTTGCGCCCCGGTTCGATCGTCATCGATCTCGGGCTGGCGGGCGACGTCGCCGGCTCGGCGGCGGAACGAGACGACGTGCTGATCCTCGAAGGAGGCCAGTGCCAGGTGCCCGACACGATGCGCCGCGGCTCAATGCTGGTCAGCCTAGGGCATGGCATGATCCCCACCGCGCTGGCCGAGCCGCTGTTGCTGGCTCTGGCGGGCCGCAACGAGTCTTTTTCACTCGGCCGTGCGGTAAAGCCGGATCAGGTCCGCCTGATTGGCGAACTGGCTCAGCAGCACGGCATCGACTTCACACGGCTCGTCACGTTCGGCGGGCTGCTGGAAGAGGCCGCGTTGGTCCAATATCGAAAAGCGGTCGCCCGGCAGCGGTTTCAGAATCGGCTGCCTCTCGATCGACCTGAATCCACCGCCACAGACACGAACCAGATTGCACCGCCGCCACGACCGCAGGATCTGGCGGCCCGCGCGGCGGAGCGTTATTCCAGCTACATCAATCCCGTGTTGACCGCCATCAGCGGCAAGAGCGGCTTTGCAAAAACCTTTGTGCGCGGCGAAGGAAATTACCTGTGGGACGTCGACGGGCACAAGTATCTCGACTTTGTCGCCGGCTTCGGCTCGCTGAACCTGGGGCACAATCACCCTCGCGTTGCAACTGCGGTCTCGGAAGCGTTACGCGGCCAATCCCCCGGCTTCACGCCTGCGGCGATCAATCCGTATGCCGCAGCGCTCGCCGAGCGGTTGATCTCGCTTGCCCCTCCCAGCCTGCACATGGCGTTCTTCTGCAATAGCGGCGCGGAATCGGTGGAAGCGGCGGTGAAGCTTGCCCGCTTGGCCTCGGGCCGCACCGGGCTGCTGCACTGCGATCGATCGTTCCACGGCAAAACACTCGGCGCCCTGTCGATTACCGGCAACCAAGCGTACCAGCGGCCGTTTGAGCCGCTGCTCTCCAATGTGGCGTCGGTTCAATTTGGCGATTTGGCCGCGTTGGAAGAGGCCCTCAGCACGCGGCAGTACGGTGCGTTCTTCGTCGAGCCAATTCAAGGCGAAGGGGGCATGAATGTTCCGCCGCCCGGCTATCTCCGCCAGGCTCAGGAAATCTGCCGCCGCTACGGCACGCTGCTGGTGGTCGACGAAGTGCAAACGGGCCTGGGCCGCACCGGGGCGTTGTTTGCCTGCGAGCATGACGGCGTCGAGCCGGACATCATGACGTTGGCCAAAAGTCTGGGCGGCGGCCTGATGCCGATCGGCGCGATGCTCTGCCGCCGCGATCTCTGGAAAAAAGCCTACGGCAGCGTGCAGAATTTCGCCCTGCACACCAGTACTTTCGGCGGCGGCAGCCTCGCCTGCGCCGCGGGTTTGGAAACGCTCCGCGTGCTGGAGGAAGAACGGCTGGTCCATAATGCCCGCGTGCAAGGGGAGCGGCTGCGTAACGGCCTACTCGCTCTGGCCGGTGAATTGCCCGAATCGATCGCGGCGGTTCGTGGCGAAGGGCTGCTGCTGGGGCTCGATCTGCTGCCGATCCGCAAATCGATCGCCACGCACTGGAAACGCAACGACCCGACCGGCATGTTGCAGTACGCCGTGCCGAACCTCGACGGCTTGCTGGAATCGATCCAGGCGGTGTACCTGATGCAGACGCTGCTAACGTCGCATGGCATTTACACCCAAACCGCCCGCTCGAATCCCCACGTGCTGCGGATCCAGCCGCCACTGACGATCACCGCCGAGGAGGTCGATCAATTCCTGGCGGCCATCGGGCCGCTGTGCCACGAGTTGCACGAGATGGCGGCGCTGACGCACAGCATCATCACGAAGTCGACCGTAGGCTTGCACAACGCCAGCCAGGGTTCGCAGGCGCAGTTGAGTCCGTGAGCGGCACGGCGTTAGCCGCCGGTTTTTCGTGGGGCCAAGCTTGCCGTGGGACCGGTGGCTAGCGCCAATCCGCTCACTAGGTTGCGCTTGCCTTCAGCCGGGCGACAAATTTCGCCAGCAACAACTCCGCATCTTCCGCTGTCAGCGCCTGGCTGTTGTAGTGGATTGTCAGCCCCAGCCGCCCGGCGTAGGTGAACACGCCGATCCCCAGGTTCGTCAGCGGCCGGACCGGGGCCATCACTTCCATGTGCCGCAGCGTCACGTTGCCGGCGGTCAGTCGGCCATCCGTGCCGGCCAGCTTCGAGTGGCGCCACGTTTCGCCCAGGTTGGTGAGCACGCAGGTGGTGAGGCACTTGTCCTGCGGTAGCAGCCATGAAAGCTTGTTGAACACGTAGTGGCTGACCTGCAAGCTGCGGATGAATGTCAGGCCAAATCGGCCCCGCTTCACGATTGCCAGTTCCCAGTGCAGAATGCGCAGCATCCGGCGGAGATTCTTCCAGCGTCGGGGGCGGCGGTCGACGTTGACCATCGCCACGACATTCGTGGCCGATAGATCGCCGTCGTGCCGGGTGCGCAGATTAATCGGCACCATGATCCGCACGTGCTTGTCGCTCTTTTCCGGATCGCGCTGGGCCAGCCAATCGCCAAACGCCAGGAACAAATCTCGCACCAGCAGATCGTTGAGCGTCGCTCCCGCCTCGTTGGCCGTGGCTTTCATCGCCTTCGTCTCTTCGGCCGTGAACTGATGCATGCAGCGGTCGGGTTGCAGCGACACATGAGGCCGGAGGCCGGTCGTGCTGCGAATCGGCACGGGCTTGTGCGTGAAGTACTCCAGCGTACCGATGGCGCCGATGATCTCCAGCGGAAACCGCAATATCAGCCCCAGCCACCCGAGGCCGAAATCTGCCCGCCGTTTCAGCCGATCAATCGCCGCGGCCGACGGCACATCGCTGACCGGCATCGGTTCATCATCCGAAGCAAAGTTGCCGGCTGCTGCCCGCGCCACTTCCTCAGCGTAATAGGTCAACAGGTCTTCGATAAACTTCAGCGCTCCGAGTCCGTCGCAGCAGCTATGGTGCATCTGCAACAGCAGCAGCGTGGTGTCGCCCGCGATGTCCACCTTGATCCGCAGCCCCGACTCTTGCGTGAGGTCCAAGTAGCGCTGCTCGGGTTCGCCGCCGTCGTTCCAGTAGATGGCGGCCGGCGGAGCCTCTCCCCAAACCCAATTCCGCCAGCG
>JAIOQB010000162.1 GCA_021413585.1 Planctomycetia bacterium | reverse complement strand
CACGACGCGGCGGTACTGCGGCCGCAAGTCGCGCAACAGGCCATCGAGCTGAGTGCAATCATTGTGGCGGAACGATCGCTTCCCAGCCTTCGAGGCGCCGGCCCCTTGCATGATGCTGTTGTGCGCCAACTCGTCGTAGAGAATCAGATCCCCTTCGCCGAACAAATGATTGAAGACCGAAGCGTTCGTGCCATAGCCGCAGGGAAACACCACGGCCCGCTCGGTGCCGATGAAGTCAGCCAGCGCCTTGTCCAGCTCATCGAGCGTTGTGTTGTTTCCGCCGACCATGCGACTTGCCGAAGCGCTGCAGCCAAAACGGTCGATGGCGTCCTTGGCCGACTGCTTTACTTCAGGGTGGCCGGCCAGCCCGAGGTAATCGAAGCTGGTGAAGCTGACGACATCGCGGCCGCTGACCTTCGCGGTGCGGCCCTGCACGGACTCGTTGGCGTGATGAAACGGATTTTCCAGGCCGGCTGCTTGTAATCCCTCCAGCCGGTTCTCCAACATTTCGCATTCTGGAAACGCGTTGCCATCTTCCAGCCGCGTTCGTGAGCGCCGCGTCGTGGCGGATTCGACGCGAGTCGTCTGTGGGCTGGCGGCTGGCGATCGCTTTACGGCTCGCTGTTGAACCGGTGCCAGTTCGGCGGCCCGGTCGGCCGCGTCGAACATTTGTTTTGAAATGCACGCCACAAGTTCGCCGACTGTGCGCATGTCGCGCAGCCAGTCGTCGTGAAACCGCATCTGGTAGCGCCCTTCGATGCGGCTGATGGCGTCGAGAAAGCGCTCGGCGTCGATGCCGGCGTCACTGAGGCTGGAATGCATGCTCAACGGGCGGCGGTCCTTGGCCGGAACGACGCGCTGCAACTCTTCGATCACGACGCGCAGGATCGCCAGTCGGGTATGCGCGCCGGGGCGTACCCGATCGCCTATGGACCCCCCCGCTTCCTGTAGCGGTTTTTGCTGCAAAGACTGATCAGAGCACACTGGCGGACCGGAAAATTGGCGCGGCGCAGCGACTTCCGTGTTGATATCCGCCGGCAACAAAGTGCTTTTTCCCACCAATCGCTCCCTGGCCCGATCGAGTCGGGTAATAAAAGGCCCTCCTCGATTTTGCCAGTAATGGGGATGGCCGACAACCACTTGGACGGCTTTTATGTGTCGTGAAAACCTCAAGTTGCCAGAAAAGTGGTGCTTTGGGCAAGCTGCGAGGCGGGTTGCGGCGGGAAATGGAGGGCCGGCCTAGATAAAGGAGACGCCCTCGGCAGATCAAGGGAAGCGTTGCCGGCAGTTTTGGCAACGCCCAAGGGGCGCAAGCTGCCCATGGCGACTGGCCGAAAATTCTCGTGTGATGAACGGCTAGTTTTTTTCTGGGCTGGCTCGGCGCGACGGCAACTTGGGATGTTGCAGCATCTCTTTGAGTTCTTGCAAGGACGCCGGTTTGAGAAGGTGCAGATCAAAACCCGCATCGACGGCCCGCTGGCGATCCTCGGCTTGCCCGTACCCGGTAAACGCCACCAGCAACATTTGATCCAATTCAGGCTGGCTCCGAATCTCCTTCGCAACCTGATATCCATCCATCCCGGGCATTCCAATATCCAGCAGGACAATATCCGGCCGATTCTGCTGGATCTGATTCAAGGCCGAAGGGCCATTGGCGGCCAGCTGGATCTGATGCGAGCCCAGCAGATTCAGCAGCCGGCCCAGGATCCAAGATCCAGCCTGGTTGTCGTCAGCAATGAGAATCTTGCAGCCGCAGGGTTGCTGATGTTGCGGCTCGATTGAGTGCGCCAGCATGAACTCTCCCCAGGATGCCCGAAGAATGGAAGTGTGGTCGGTTCGTCGGCGAGTCGCTTGCGCTGCGATTGGAAGTGCCCAAAACATCCTGCCCCGCGCGGTGTTCGCGTGCAATGGTCGGAATCACGTCGGGGTCAGTCCGCTGAAAATCCCGCCATGATTCAACGTACCCGGTCGGTGCAAAAACACTATCCTTCGTTCCGCCAAAATGCTGTAGCGGTTTCTGCTACGTCTGGTTTCTCGCTATTTGCTGGAGAAATCACGGCGAACAAGGAGATCGCCCCCGGCGCACGACCCGCCTGCCCATTTCGACCCCCCTGGCCGTCCGGTAGAATCGACTGCTCAAGGCCCCCGTCTGCGGCCTTCTGCCGTTGCGCGGAAAACTCCAATCATGGCGAAGAAGCCAAGCGGGAAAACGCCCCGGAAAGCCCCGCGCTCCACAACGCCAGCGAAAAAGAGCGCCCGGCCGGACAAGTCAGCGGCGACCAACGGCGATATTGAGGAGGCGATCTCCGCGACATCAAGTTCCGAGCAGCCGCAGCCGCACGAGGAGTCCCAATTAGCTGTAGTCGGCATCGGCGCGTCGGCCGGTGGCTTCGAGGCGTTTCGCAAGCTGCTCACTGCGCTGCCCTCCGATACGGGCATGGCCTACGTGCTGATCCAGCATCTCGACCCCACGCACGCCAGCTTGACCTCGGAGTTCGCTGGCCGAGGATCGGCAGCAGCGGGCCGTGGGCATCATCTTGTCCGGCACCGGCACCGACGGCACGCTGGGGGTTCGCGAGATCAAGGCCAACGGCGGCATGGTGATGGTGCAAACGCCGGAAACGGCGCAATACGATGGCATGCCACGCAGCGCCATCGGCACGAACTCGGTCGACGTGGTGACGCCCGTCGAGCAGATGCCGGAGGTGCTGGTCCGCTATCGGCAGCACCCTTACGTTCAAGGAGTCGTCGGCCAATCGACCCCGACCGAGCCGGTGACCGATCATCTGCAAGCGGTCCTGGGGATGTTGCGGGCGCGGTTGAAATACGATTTCAGTTGCTACAAGAAGGGAACGCTGTCGCGGCGCGTGCAGCGGCGGATGAGCATCCATCACATCGACACGATGCAGCAGTATGTGGAGTTGCTCCGCCGCTCGACTGAGGAAATCGGCCAGTTGTTCAACGACATGTTGATCGGCGTGACCAATTTCTTCCGCGAGCCCGAGGCCTGGGAGGAATTGAAGACGCAGGTGATCGCGCCGCTGGTGAGCGAGCACCAGGACGGGCTCCCCATTCGGGCCTGGGTTCCCGGTTGCTCGACGGGCGAAGAGCCCTACTCGCTGGCGATGATATTGATCGAGCAATGCCAGGCGGCCGGCAAGGGATGCGATGTGCAGATTTTTGCCTCCGACATCGACCGCATTGCGCTGGAGACCGCTCGACAGGGGACGTACCCTGAAAGCATCGCCGCCGACGTCACGCCCGAGCGGCTGCGGCAGTTCTTCATCAAGGCGGAGCATGCGTTCCGCATCAACAAGGAGGTGCGCGACACGGTGGTCTTCGCCGAGCAGAACATGATCAGCGATCCGCCGTTTTCCAAGCTCGACCTAATTAGCTGCCGCAACTTGCTGATTTACCTGGAGCCGGAGACGCAAAAGAAAATCCTCGCCATGTTTCATTTTGCGCTGCGGCCCGGCGGCTACCTGCTATTGGGCAACAGCGAAACGATCCATCAGCACGACGATTTGTTTCAAGCAATTTCGCGGAAGTGGCGGATTTACCACCGCATCGGCCGCGGCCGAGCGCCACGATTGGAGTTGCCCACGCGCCCGCAATACGGCGCGCGCCTCGCTCCGCCATCGCCTGTGCCCTCGGGCGACACGCACACTCGACATCTTAAGACGCTGGTGCCGCAGTTGTTGCTGCAGCGATTTGCCCCGGCGTCGGTGGTGATCAATCGACAGGCGGAGGTGCTGTTTGTGACCGGCCCGGTCGACCGCTACCTCCAAGTCCCCGCCGGTGAATTGCAATCGGATGTGATTGGCATGGCGCGCGAAGGGCTGCGCGCCCGGCTGCGGGCGGCCCTGCACCAGGCGCTGCACGACCACCAGCCGGTCAGCATCGGCGGCGTTCGCATCAAGCAGGGGGACGAGTCGTTCACGGTGCGCCTCGTCATCGAGCCGCTGCACCAGCCGCGCGAGCTGGAAAATCTGCTGCTGGTGAGCTTTGCCGATGAAGACCCGCCCAACATGGCACGAGCCAAACCGGCGCGAAGCGCCAAGGGCGCACCCAGCGCCGATCCTCCGCCTGAAGACTGCGAGACAACCAACACCTACGAATCGATCATCCATCATCTGGAAGAAGACCTCAGCATCACGCGAGACGAGCTGCAAAGCACCATCGAGGAACTCGAAAGCTCAAACGAAGAATTCAAAGCGGCCAACGAGGAAGTGACCTCGATCAACGAAGAACTGCAATCCTCCAACGAAGAATTGGAAACCTCCAAGGAGGAACTGCAATCGCTCAATGAGGAGTTGCAAACGGTCAACTCCCAGCTTGAGCAGAAAGTGCTTGAGTTGGAAACAACCAACAACGATCTCTCCAACCTGCTCGCCAGCAGCGACGTGGGGACGATTTTCCTCGACCGCAAGTTCTGCCTGCGGCGGTTCACGCCGGCGGTCAGGCCTCTGCTGAGGGTGATTCCCTCGGACATCGGCCGCCCGATCCGCGACTTTGCCCGCAACTTTACCGACGACGAGTTGCTCACCGACAGCGAACGGGTTTTGCAGACGCTGATACCGATTGAGAAGGAGATCCAGGACGTCGAAGGACGCTGGTACATTCGCCGCATCCTTCCCTATCGCACGGACGACGACCGCATCGAAGGGGTGGTGATCAACTTCACGGACATCACCCGTAAAAAGGAGGACGAGCAGGCGTTGCGGGACGCCGCGGCGCAATTGGAACAGCGCGTTCACCAGCGCACCAGCGATCTGGAGTCGGCCAATGTTTCGCTGTTGCGCGGCGAGCAGCGCTTTCGCACGTTGCTGGAATCGGCTCCCGACGCGATGCTGGTGGTCGAGCATGGCGGCGAGATTGCCCAGGTCAATCACCGCGCCGAGCAGTTGTTCGGCTACACGCGCGACGAGCTGCTCGGCCGCCCGTTTGAGACCCTGATTCCGCAGTCCCCCAGCGGCGAGAATGAACGGCAGCGGGCCGACTTCTTCTCGGCGCCGCAAACCGAGTCGGCGGCGCTGGGGGCCCGGTTGGTCGGCTTGCGAAAGGACAAGTCGGAGTTTCCGATCGACATTCAATTCAGCCCGTTGGATGTCAACGACCGGCAGTTCTCCATTGCCGCGATTCGCGACATGACGCAGCGCGAGCACGCTTCGGAGGCGCTGTCCCGGCTGGCGGCGATCATGGAGGGGGCGTCGGCGGCGATTGTCGTCACTTCGCTCGACGGCGCCATCCAGCATTGGAACGAAGGCGCCGCGCACTTGTTCGGCTACGCCGCGGCCGAAGCAGTCGGCTACAGCGTCTCCATGCTGGCGTCGGCGAACGACGCACTGTCCTTCCCGCGGCTGGTGGAGCGGCTCCGTGCGGGCCAGCGGTTCGAGGAATATCACACGATGACTCATAAGGATGGCGCGCTGCTGGATGTGGCCGCCACGGCGTCGCTGATCGACGACGCGTCCGGGCAGGTGACCGGCGTGTGCATCGTGGCCCGCGACTTCGGCGAGCGCAAGCGGCTGGAGCAGTTGATCGCCGAACTGACCGACCAGGAGCGCCAGCGGCTGGGGCGCGAGCTGCACGACAGCGTCTCGCAGCAAATCAGCGGCATCAGCATGTTGCTGGCGACGCTCAAGGCCCAGATGGGCGAAACCGCGCAGGACCCCATCCTGGAACGACTGGAAAACACCATCGACGAGACGAAGCGGCAGTTGCGGGCGTTGACCAAAGGGGTGTTCCCGGTCGACGTTGACGCGAGGGGGCTGCGCATCGCGTTGGAAGAGCTGGCGCAGCAGGTGACCTCGACGACAGGGGTCGCCTGTCGCTTCGAGTGTACCGACGAAGTACCACTGGACGACAACTTTGTCGCCACCCAACTGTATCTGATCGCCCGCGAAGCGGCCTTCAACGCGGCCAAGCATTCCGGCGGCGCTATGATTACAATTCGGTTGGA
>JAIOQB010000161.1 GCA_021413585.1 Planctomycetia bacterium | reverse complement strand
CCGCTCCGGCATTACGATCGAACCGTCCGCCAAATGCAAAAACGCCCTGCGCATCAGGGCGACGGTCTCCGCCATCGGCAGCAGTTGCGTGACGACCTTGGCGGATAAGATGCGAACGGACATGATCGGGCACCGAGTGGGTAATGTATGTGATTTTGCCGTTCATTGAAGTAGAGCAAAAATCTTCCCCGCCCGTTAGCCGCCCGTCCCCGACGGGCGCGTCCCGGGCCCGCACGTCGCGCCGCTGGGGCAGCGGCGGCTAACGAGACGGGAGACTGGAGGCGTGAGGCTTGAGGCGTGAGGACGGACGCAAGCGAATGTCAGGCCTCGCGAGCAGGTCGCATCGCCAACACGCCTGTTAGCCGCCTGTCCCCGACAGGCGCGACTCGCGCCCGCACAACGCGCCGCTGGGTCAGCGGCGGCTAACGAGGCTTGAGACTTGTGGCTTGAGACTTGAGACTGAAGGTCGGACACAGGCGAGACCTACTTTGCGATTGTCAGTAGGGTCCGCCTGCCGGGCGGTACCTGGACGTACGCAGTGATCCCCATCGCGCACCCGATGCGCGCTAGTTCACGCTGCGCCATCGGCAGCACCAACCCATCCGTCCCTGCCTTGCTCTTTTCGTGTGCCACTGGCTGTGCCAGTGCCAGCAGCACCAACCAGCTTGACACCAACCAAAGACCTGTCGTGCGGCGTGACGTTGCGAGCAGTTCAGGTCCATCCGGCAGATGGAACCTACGGGGCAAATGATTTTCTCTGCTGTTCTGGGTATGATGTACGGGCCCACCCGACGCTGCGCGAGCCTTCCCACCGGTTTCTTAACCCACCGCAATCACCCGGCGAGGCAGACCCATGAGAATGGACGCAACCCGCGTGCGATTTTGGTGCTGCCTCGCCGGCGTGCTACTAGTCTCTGCGTCCGCCGCGGCGGCGCCCCCTACCGCCGCCCCCTTCGTCCCCGACATCAATCAGGAACTCTCCGCCCCGCCAGAGTGGACGCGCGTCGACGTGCAGTGGAAACCCACCTGGGACGAGACGCTGGCCGCGCACCCGATCGAAAAGTGGCAGCAGGAACTCCGCCAGAACGCCGCCACCGCGGCGATGGCCGACCAGATCGCCATTCTGAAGCGGATCGAATTGCTCAAGGCGATGTCGGCCCATTTCCCGGCCGAGAAGACAAAGCGCATCGCGGCCTACGTGGAGATCGCCAGCCGCTATCAGCAGCTTGGCCTGGAGTATTGGCGCGGCCACTGGGGCCAAAAACTGGTCCACGATTTTCCCGACGACAAGGAAGCCGTCTCGCAAGGTTATCAACTGATGCTCGCCTGGAACTTTGGGCAGTACACGCACTGGGGCTGGTTCGGCTTCATGTCGCGCCCCGAGGCGAAGGACTGGGAGTTCGCCATTAATGAAGTGATCAACAAGCACCAGGCGGGCCAGCTCAAGGCCGAAGATCCGGCGGTGATGACGGCTTACTCCCACCGCAGTTTTCAAGCCGCCGACTTCCTCGACTACGGCCAGTTCCACGCCATGCGGAAGCTGCGGAAAGGGACGCACCCTGGCGCGGCGGGTTTTGAAGAAGTGCTGGGCCTGTTCGGCCACAATCGCGAATACACGGCCGACGTGCCGCAGGGACGCGACCTCAACTCCGCCGACGGGGCCGACCACCAGGCCGAAGCGCAGGCGGACAGCGACCTGGAGTTTCAATGGGAAGCGGCCAAGCACGGCAACGTGTTCGGCACCGACACGGAACCGGTGCGGCTGGACCGCGTGCAGATGCTGCTCGACCTGGCCGCGCGTTCGGAGGCATACGTCCGCGATGCCGACCGGTTTGTCCCACTGTGGACCGTGATCGACCGCCGGCTGGTCGAAGTCCCCATCGCGCGCCGGCAACCACTGGCCGACGCGCACGAGAAAGCTGCCAAGCGCGACCTCGACGCACTGCGCCGCGAGACAACGGGCGCCGCGCTGCTACGCACGTTCCGCCGCTACCCTTTGGCCGCGTGCTTGCACGATCTGCTCGTCGAAGCGGCCGAGGCGAACATCCGCCAAGGGCAATTCGACGCCGCCAACCGCCAACTGCGCGACGTCCTGCGGCACAGCACCAACGACAAGCTGCTGGCCGAAGCGCAGGCCTCGCTGTGGCTGGCCCTGTCGCAGGAGGAGGGTTCCGGCAAAGAACTTGAGCAGGCGATGGCGGCGGTGCCCGACGGGGCCCAGTTGCCGTGGCGCGGCGGCACGATCGCCGCCGGCGAACTGAAGAAAAATCTGCTCCGCCCCGCCGCCGCCGCCGCGGCGGGAAAACCCATGGCGTTTGCCGATCTGCCCCGGCGGCGGATCGTGCTGCCGCGCGATTGGCCCACGCGCGAAATGAACGGCGACGGCCCCTGCGGCGACATGGGCATCCACGCCCCCTGGCCCGTGAGCCAGGTGCAATGGCTAGGCGACGAACTGTTCCTCAGCGGCCCCACCGTAGTCGCTCGTTTCAACGCAAATCCAAAACCCACCGCCGCCACTGACCACGGACCACTGACAACTGACCAACCCACTTGGCTCCACAAACTGCCCGACCAGGCCATGCAAACTCCCTGGTACGACGCCTCCAGCCCTCGCTACACCGTGGGCAACTCCTGGACGCCGTCGCAGGAAGTGCGCCGCGGCGTGCGAGGGTTCGCCGCCCGCCGCCGGCCCGACGGCCAGGCGCTGCACTTTCTGATGACCGATCAATACCCTGCGCACCTGGAAGCGGTTGATCCGGCCAACGGCGCCGTGCGGTGGACGACGCGCAAGGATGCCACCTGGAACGGCCTGGCGTCACTCTGCCAGCCGGCCGTCGTCGGCGATCGGATCTACACCATGGCCGCGCCGGAGAGCATGGACCGCAACGCGGCCTTGGGCATGGTGCAGGGGGACAACCCACCGCGGCTGTACGTGGTCTGCATCAGCGGTGTCGACGGCCACCTGCTGTGGAAGAGCCGCATCGGAGTGATCGAGGGGACGAAGCTCGACTACACGCGCGGGTCCGCGCCGATCAGCGTCCGCGAGGGGCACGTGTACTGCACGACGAACATGGGTCTGCTGGCGCAACTAGACGCACGCGATGGGACGGTCGAAAGGCTGCATCCCTATCCGTTCGCCATCCACCAGCAAGGCAGCGCGATCTCGATCAATCCCCGCCGCGAAGGGGCCGCGGCGCTGCATGTGCGGATGGCGGCGGAGAGCGGGGCCGATATGCTGCTGGTCGCGCCGCGCGATCACACGGGCGTGCTGGCCCTGCAGCGCGATTCGGGCAAGATCCTCTGGGAAACGCCGCTGGTGCCATCCGACAAGCTCGTGGGAGTCAGCGGCAAGGTGGTGGTGGGACTGAACAACAACTGGCTGACCGCGCTCGACTTGACCACTGGCGAGCAGCGCTATTGCCGGCAGTTTCCCGAGGGGACCGGCACGCAAGCGGCGCTGATCGGCGGCGACGTGCTGCTGATCTCCGCCGGCAAGCTGCTGCGGATTCAAGCGGAGACGGGGCAGGATTTGGAACAGCGCGACTTGGGCGGTCCGGACGCGAAGGGTGTAGCTGGTGAGTTCACGCTACTGCCCAACGGCGCAATTGTAGAAATCGTGCCGCCGCCGCTGTCTCCCGCCAAAGGTCCCGCCACCGCGGGCAAGACGCTCAGGCTGCCGCTGAAGGAAGTGTGGTCGGTGCCGTGCGAAGCGCCGCGGCTGGTGTTCCGCGCGGGCGTGGGTGCGGGACCGGACGCTGACGCCAACTCGTTCGGCGTGGTCTCTGGCCGGCGCGTCGGGTTCGTCCGTTCAAAGCCGAACTGGGAAATGGCGTGGGACAAGATGCTGCCGCAGCGACCGCAGGCGGTGGGCTTGGCGGGTGACCGGCTGCTGGCCAGCGACGTAACTACGCTCACTTCGTACGACGCGGCCACGGGCGCGCAGCAATGGTCGCGCGACGTGCCGCTGTTGCCGTACACGATCGAAGGAGACGCCGGGTTGATCTACGCCGGCGGCCGCGGCAATAGCAGCTACTACGCCGCGCTCGAGCCGGCCGGCGGCAAACTGCTGTGGGCAAAGCCGATGTCGGGCGATTTCCGCTTCGGCGGGACGTGCCAGCCGCTGCTCATGCGGGCGTCCAACGGACAGGCGCAGTTGCATCTGCTCACCGGAATTCAATCACCCGACGCTGGCGGACGTAACGGCGAGGCGATCCTCGACGCCGCCACCGGGCAGGTCAGCGCGGTGCGGCAGTTGATGCCCGCGGGGGGCGGCACGTTCGGGGCGCCGACGTACGACACGGACGGCATCGGTTATCTCGTTTCCAACTGGCCGACGGGCCGCATCATGGCGTTCAACTACAACAGCCAAACCGACATCGCCGCCGGCTGGCAGAAGACGCTCGACCTCACCGCCCACCGCTGGCATTTCCGCTGGGTTGGCATCCATTGCCGGCAGGGAGTGGTGTACGCCCGGCTGATCGGACAATTGCTGCGATACGATCCGGCTACGCGCAAGGAAACGGTGTTCGATCTCTCCCGGGCGAAGGAATACATCCCGCCGTTTCTGCTCGACTTTCGCGAGCAGGGGGACAAGCTGATCGTGGTCAGCGGCTGGACGCAGCAGCAGCCGCCGCGCCCCGGGCAGCACTCGCCCGACCCGACCGACGACGACCGCTGGCGCGTCTATGTTGACATCTTCGACCGCGCCACCGGGCAAAACCTGGGCCGACAGGAACTCCCTGGCGCGCTGGCCTGCGTCTCGCTGATCGCCTATCAAACCGTCGCCGGGTACGACACGCAGGTGAAGATCCTCGATGACACGATCGTGGTGAGCGACGTCAATGGAGTGCATGTGTACGCGGCGGGGCCGTAGTTTTTTTATCACCACTCACCACGGAGACACGGAGACACGGAGAAGTCAATGACGAATGTCTAAATCCGAATGACGAAGGAAGCACGAAATCCGAATGACGTATGGCTCTTCGGATTTCGTGCTTCGTCATTCATTCGTCATTCGTGGGTAGTGTCTTAAAGTTGTGTG
The DNA here is from genome assembly GCA_021413585.1 of Planctomycetia bacterium. GTDB lineage: Bacteria > Planctomycetota > Planctomycetia > Pirellulales > UBA7805 > JAIOPX01. The sequence continues at coordinate 2,001 of JAIOQB010000161.1, read as the reverse complement.
CTGGCTGGTCCAGAGGCAGGGCGTATAACAGATATGAAGCAAGCCGCTACTGATAGTCTGGCGGCCTTCGGAGCGGAGGTTTTTCCGCCTCGCTATCAGGCTTCGCCTCGGCATGATGGCGAATAATCGCCTCTTGAATGTTGCGTATCCGCCTGCGGTGCAGCGACCAGCGAAACAGCCAGATTACAAACCAGGAACTCACGATGCCCCCACCGACAATGAGTATCACAGCTGGCGGCGCACGGGTTATCCCACAAAAAATGAACGCCAGAAACATCCACAGGGGTATCAGCAAGGCTCTATTGCTGTATCGCCCCTGTGGGAGCTTTGGGAATGACCAATAGGACATAGGACGATTCGGTGCTGAATTAGTTAGGCCATGCCCGCATTCTAGCACGGGGCTGTCGTCTTGGCCCGCACACAGGATTAAGACACTACCCATTCGTGCTTAGGCATTAGACATTTTCCGTCTCCGTGCCTCCGTGTCTCCGTGGTAAAAAACAAGGCAGTCTTATCTCTGGTAGATCGGCAAAAAGCGGTACGGCACGCCCAGAATCAAAATGGCCATTTGCGTGCCGATGCCGTTGCTTTCCGCCCACGAGCCGTCGGCGGCTTGCTTCTTCAATAGCGACTCGCGAATGCGGGGATACCACGGCCGGTAGTGGGCGTCGCCGTTTTGATACATCGCCTGGGCGGCGTAGTAGTGGGCGTAGTAGAAGAAGCCGTCGGCGCTTTCGAAGGCCGCGTCGGGTTGTTTTTCAAGATAGGCGAGCCCGCCGTTGACGGCGTCGGAGCCGCGCTGCCCGCACATCGTGAGCGACATCACGCCGGCCGCGGTGCGGGCAAAGCCGGGCGCCCCGCCCGGCTGGTACGTGAAGCCGCCGCTGGTTTTTTCCTGGCAGCTTGTGACGTAGGCCACCGCTTTTTGGATCACCGAGTCCGGCACGACGATGCCCGCCTCCTTGGCGGAGCTGAGCGCCACGATCTGCATCACGGTGGCCGAGATGTCGGCGTCGGACGGATTGGGTTGATAGCGCCAGCCGCCGGCCGGGTTTTGCGAACGGAGGATAACGTCAACCGCCCGCTTGAGCGAATCGCGCAGATCGTCTCGGCGGCTCATCCCCCACACTTCGGAGATCGCCAGCGTGGCCAGACCGTGCTCGTACATGCTGGTGCCCATGTAGCCCCGATGGGCGGAGGCTTGCCGCACGAGCACCGTCACGCCGCGCGAAAGCTGCTCGCCGTACGGCGGCCGCTCGGGAAAATGTCCTTTAACCATGAACGCCATCAACGTGAGCGAAGTGCCGGCCGTTTTGTATTGGCCTCCCCAACTGCCATCGCCGTTCTGGTGCGCGGCGAGATACTCAATGCCTTTTTGCATCGCCCGCTCCGCATCGGGCGTGAGTTCGGCGGTAGCCACGCCCTGCGTCGGTTCCGCCGCGCGGGCGGATGGCGTCTGCGTGAATGTCAGGACAATTGTCAGAGCAATAATGGCGAAGCACGTTTGCGCGAGGATCTTCATGCATGTCTCTCCGGTTCAACTCAACGAAAACGCCCAAGTAGGTTCCGCCTGCCGGGCGGTACCTGTTCGATCCTCTAAAATGAACGTCGCACCAACTGTAAGGTCACGCCCGGCAGGCGAGACCTACTGTGAGCGGCACGGCGCTAGCCGCCGGTCCCAGGGCAGACGTGGCCCCGATTACCGGTGGCTAGCGCCAGTCCGCTCACTACTGCTTCGATATCGTGTCGTAATACGCCTTGAGCATCTCGCGGTATTCGCGCGGCAACTCGCGGGCGAAGTTTTCGCTCAGCGCGCCGCGCTCGCGGTTGCTCAACGATTTCCAGTTCGATTTGGTGTCGTCGGGCCGATCGCCGTAGACCGGCGTGCGGGCGAAGTCGCGCCGCCCTGGGCCGGGGTTCTTGCTGCGCCCGCCCGGCTTGCCACCTTTTCCCATGCCTTCGCCCATTCCCATGCCCATTCCTTTGCCTTCGCCCTTTCCT
>JAIOQB010000160.1 GCA_021413585.1 Planctomycetia bacterium | reverse complement strand
GCCGGATTCATATCGTTCCCCGCCGACTCGGATCGGAGTCGACCGCCATCGCGATGCGCCCGTTCGGGCATGCCGGTCAAAAATTTCCATACGCTAATTAATCGACCATTTACCATGCGCGGCCAACTGCGCTGGAGTTTGGGGCGTTGCCCCAGGCACCCAGGGCAGGCGCAATGCGCATCTTTCATAACAACTAGCCAACGGCGGCGTCCTACATCATGTCAACGACGCCTACGCAGCATGTGCCCGTAATGCCTGCGGAGGTTTTGGCCGGCCTGCAACCTCAGCCAGGACAGGTAATGGTCGATTGCACGATGGGGGGAGGAGGACACACGCGGCTGCTGGCGGAGCAGGTGGGGCCCGAGGGACTCGTCATCGCGCTGGACCGCGATCCGGCGGCGGTGGCAGCGGCGGAGGAGCGTTTACGCGGCCTGCCGATCAAAACCGTGGTATCGAACTACAGCGACGTGCCGGAGATCCTCGAACAATTGGGCATCACCGCGGTCAATGGGATCTTGATGGACTTGGGACTTTCAAGCGATCAATTGGCGGACCGCGAACGGGGCTTCAGCTTCGAGAGCGAAGGACCGCTCGACCTGCGATTCAACCCCGAGCAGGGCAAGCCGGCCTGGAAGCTGATCGAACGATTGGGAGCCGACGACCTCGCCGACATGATTTACGCCTTTGGCGAGGAGCGGATGAGCCGCCGCATTGCCCGCGAGATCGTGGCGCGGCGGCACCACACGCCGATTCGGACGTCGCGGCAACTGGCCGAGATCGTGCGCGGCTGCGTACCGCGTGCCCGGCACGCCGGCGCGATCGACTCAGCGACGCGCACATTCCAGGCGTTGCGGATCGCAGTCAACGACGAGTTGAAATGGCTGGACGTGGCGCTAGAGAGGCTGCCCAAGTTCCTGGTTGTCGGAGGACGGCTGGCGGCGATCAGCTTCCACTCGCTGGAAGATCGCCGCGTCAAGGAAGCATTTCGCGACACGGACATCCTAAATGCGATCACGCGCAAACCGCTGCGGGCCAACGATGAAGAGATTCGCCGCAACGGACGATCGCGCAGCGCCCGCTTGCGCGTGGCGGAGCGGATCGTACCGGACAAAATCAGCAAATACTGAGCGGCGCGCCCCGTCCATGGAAGCCAATCCGCAGAAGGCCAACACGTAGAAAGACGACGACATGACCAGGGAAATGAAGCTCGGGCTGGGGATGGTGGCGCTGCTGAGCGTGGTGCTGTGCGCGGCGATTGTCTTCAGAATCTGCCGGCCGGGTGGATTTGCCCCCTCCGCCAATGTGGAACTGTCGACCTTTGCGGCTACGGTCCCCATCCCCATGGAGTCACGGGATGCGTCGATGGCCGAAACGCCCAAGCTCGTTAAACCGGCGGCGGAGGTTGGTCGCACGGCGTTCGACTCGGCGCCGCCGACGCTTTCGCCTGGTTCAAATTCAAACGCTTCGAGCAGCGGCAACGGCAGTGAGTCACAGAACCGCCAAAGCTTGGCGCACGATGGCGCCGAATCGCCGGCGCGCAGCCGATATCTGCTGAGCGCGCCAAGCACCTCGGCCGAACCGGCGCCCCATATCGTTCAGGCCGATGCCGTCGCCGCCGTCACGAGCGTTCCGCGGACCACCCTGCGGCCGGTGGACGAGGGAGCAGTCGCAGGTTCAATTGTGGAAGCCGACGCGACGCACGCGTCGAATCAGCCAAAACCAACTAATCCACTTCGCTTTGATGCTGTTGCAGCGTCCGCCGAAAGCGATGGCGGCCCTGTGGCAGGTTCCGCATCGAGATATCCTCCTGCGGGTGGCAAACTGGCTCCGCCGATCGCCGCTCCAATCGCAGCCCCCTCCGCGCCGATTCGCGACAATCGATACGCCGCCGAATCCGCCGCGCCGATGGCGCCATGCTTCGACACGCCGCCGCCAACACGCCCCGCCGTTGGGCGACGCTATGAAGTGCGCGAGGGAGACACGCTGCTGAGCATCGCGCGGTTCGAGTTGGGGGACGGCTCACGCTGGGTGGAGATCTACCAGCTCAATCGGCAGCAGATGACCGACGATTTCCAGTACCTCAAGCCCGGCACGATCCTGATCTTACCCGGGATCAAGCACGCAACTCGCGCGGCGCCGGCGAACCAGCAGTAGGCGGGCAGGCAAATAGCCCCGGGCTCCGCCCGGGGGTTGCACGACCACCGGCCCGCTTTTTGAAACCGCCCACTAGCCCGACGCGCAACGCGTCGGGCTGGTGAGCGATTGGTTGGGCACGGTACTAGAGCAATGCAACTGGGGCTTCACTACGCTGCGCTTCGTTCAGTGCGGTAGCGTGGTTGCTCGCACCCACGAACCTCTGACTTTCGTGGGTGCAAGCACCCACGCTACTAATTAAAGCCCGACCACTCACCCCTGGCGAATCGTTGCAAATCCTCGGCCTTTTCAGCGCATTGTTTTGCGTTTCCATGGCGATTCTTTGCGTTTTTTTGCATTCTTTTGCGTACTTTTGCATCAACGACTTTGGCTGCGTTTGCCCGCTCTGCGACGTAACTCGTGTCGCTGATTGGCGTTGCTCGGTGCGCACGACGATTGGGTGCAATGCAAAAAGGCGATCGCGGGCGATTTTTTATTCGTTGGCATCCGAGCACCTTTGTCCCTTCGGCCGCCGCAGCTGATCGACAATAAGAGCCCGCCGCAGCGACCTGTTGCCGCGCAAGCGTGCGCACCGTTCCATCCGTCAATCACGCGCCCCAATCACGCGCGCCACGAGGCGCGACGCCGCCGTGTGATACTGAACGAATTTATACATCAGTCGCGCGAGAATTTCAATCGTCGTTTTTGGCCACTCGGCGGCGAGTAGGCTCCGCCTGCCGGGCGGTGCCTGTAATGTGTGAGCGGTTCGGCGCTAGCCGCCGGTCCGCCGAAGGGCATGGCCCACAGGGACCGGTGGCTAGCGCCATGCCGCTCACTAGCCCGGAGCGCAACAACATGATGCATTTGTTAGCACAGAAATACGGCATATATGTTAAGGATGAGAGAGGGTGCCTGGGGCAACGCCCCCGACTTTCCGGGGCGTTGCCCCGGGCACCCTTAAATATGCCCGTGTTTCGCTGGAGCTAGCACCTGCATAACATTGTTGCGCGTCGGGCTAGTGAATTTATCGCTACGGCAAACCCTCAATAAACTTCCGCAACGTCTTCATATACTCCTCTGGCTGCGGGTCGTTGTGATCGCGGCCGCGCTCGGCAAAAAACTCCTTCGGCTCGTTCGCGGCGGCAAACAACTTCTGGCTGAGCGCGAATGGGATGAAGCTGTCCGCGTCGCCGTGACTCATTAGCAGCGGGCCGTGGTAATCGCCGATTTTCGAGAGAGAATCGTATCGATTGCGCATCAGCAGATGCACTGGCAGCCAGGGAAAGAACTTGGCCGCCACGTCGGGCAGCGACGTGAACGTGCGTTCCAGCACCAGGCCGCGGGCTCCGTCGCGGGCCAGATCGACCATTACGCCGCCGCCGATTGACCGGCCCCACAGCACGATGTCTTGCGGCCGCACGCCAGCGCGCGTGGCCAGCCAAGCCCTGGCGGCACGCCCATCCGCCATCAGCCCCGCTTCGCTGGGGGACCCTTCGCTCCGGCCATAGCCCCGATAGTCGAACACGAGAACCGAAACGTCCAGCTTGTCGTGCCAGAGCTGGGCCACGTCAACCCAATGGGCCACGTTGCCGGCGTTGCCGTGGGCAAACAACACCACAGCACGCGGCTTGTCGTGCGGGAGATACCAGCCGTGCAGCTTCGTGCCGTCGGCTGCCTTGAACCAGGCGTCCTCGCAATTCGGCCCGACGCCGCGCCAGGCGGCGCCGCCGTCGTAGCGTGTGGGATGGTAGACCTGCGAGTTTTCCAGGAACAGCATCGCCACGATCAGCCCCAGGTATACCAGCAGCGCCAGCCGCACGACACGCCACAGGCGGGTGAGCCAGGGCCTCGCCGCGGCGCGAAACGCGGCTGCCCTGGTCATGAGAGACTACACAATGGCGGTGGACGAATTGTTCGTTATTTGCGAATCTGAAAGTCGTCGTCCGTGAAATTGTTGTTCAGCTTCACGTTCGAATAGGTGTACTCCTCCAGCACCTCGGGCTTGCCCCCTTCCGTGGAGGGCCAGTCGTACGACTCGAATCGAATGGGGATATTCATCTGCTTGTCGATGTAAATTCGCGCCATGTAGTAGCGGTCCCCTTCGCGCTTTGTCGGATGCGTCACTTCCGTCAAGCGGCAGATGCGGGGGTCGCCCGAACCGGTCTTTACCTTGACGTTCTCATAATGCTTCACGACGCAATTCTCGGGGGGACCGTTTTGCTTGCCCACTTCGATCAGGCGACGCGTGAGATTGATGAAGCCCACCTCGGTGATTGGATAGCGCTGCCCTTGCATCGCCAGATAGCCAGTCGGCGGGAGCGTAAAGGGCCCCAGCCGGCCGGTCAGCCCGACGGGTTGGGCAATCAAATTGCCGTCGTTGCGACCATCAATGTAAACGACTTGCTGCCCTTTCTTTTCCGCGGGGGACAAGAAGTACATGTAGACGCTGAACGGCTTTTGGCGGACCTTGGTGAACATCGCCTCGTAGCCCTGCAGTTTGCCGTCCACATGCTCGCGTTTGATGAGCGTGCAGGAGTAGTCCTGAATGTCCCGCTCCATGGTTTCGAGCCGGACCTTGGCTTCTGCGATGTCCGGTGCGAGCGGATCTGCCACGGCTGCTGCACCGGCGGCGGACGTCATGCCGGCCGGCGTGGCAGGCGCGGTGGCTGGAGTTGTGGGAGCGGCTGGAGTCTTTGGCGCGGCTGCCGCTGGCTGTGCCGCAAAGGGCGGCGCCGGCTTCTTGTCGGCCCCAGCAGCCATTGGCGCAGCGGGAATTAGCGCGGGGGCAACTAGATCGGCCGAATGGGCCCGGCCCGACATCCCCACCAGCACGGCTGCTGCGGCGCAGCAACTCCATTTCAACGACTGTACGAACGTCATGCGGACGCCTCCGTGTTTCTGCGATCAATCTGTTCCCGCGATCATCAATGGCCAGGGGCAGAACAACTGTCGTGCCACTACATGCCAAGTGCCGTCCGATGGGCCGACTCCAGATGGTTGCCGTCCCCGGGTTTTGGCTGGCAGACAACCTAACGGGCCAGGGCCGATTCGACCAGGGTAAGTCTGCTGGCACGAGACCATGCCAGCACCGACCCGGACTTCGTAAATGGATTTTATCCAACGACTTACGGCCTCGCATCGGCGAGGCTCGATTGGTGGGGAAGTTTTTCCACCCTGCCGATGTGCGGGGTGCCACTGCTGGCTTGCCAGCCGTTTCCATTCTGAAAGATGAACCCTCTTGTTGGCAATCAACAGCGGCGGGCGTGATTATACCAACGGCCGGGGGCTCCTGGCCCTCGTCGTCATCATCCGCTTCCGGCGGATGCTCACGCACCAGTTCCAGCATTCGCTGCAACAACCGCTGTTCTTCTTCGTCTTCGCACGGAGCATAGCGCTGCGTGCTCCTCGATTGGCCCAGAACCTGGCAGGCCCGACGCTCGCTCACTCCAAGCCTCGATT
>JAIOQB010000159.1 GCA_021413585.1 Planctomycetia bacterium | reverse complement strand
TACCCGCCTGCTCGTTGTCCTGGCGATCGAGGATCTCGACCTCGTAGTCCCGATCTTCGGACCACAAAATGTACATCCGCAGCAGCATCTCCGCCCAGTCGTTGGCGTCGGTGCCGCCGTCCCGGGCGTTGATCGTCACCAGGGCCGGCCCGCGATCGTGCGGCCCGCTGAGCATGGCTTTCAGTTCCTGCTGCTCGACGTTGGCCAAAACCTGGTCGAGTTCCGTGCGCAGGTCGGCCGTGAGAGAATCGTCTTCCTCGGCCATTTCCACTAGCGCGCCGATGTCGTCGCCGCTCTTGAGCAGTTCGTCCATGGGACGGACTACGGCCGTGAGCCCCTTCATCTCCTGCACTTTAGCCTGGGCGGCTTCCTGGCGATCCCAGAAGCCGGGCTGCGCCATCTCGTCTTCGATGGCCGCTACGCGCGTGCGTTTGCCAGCATGGTCAAAGAGAGTCTCGGAGTTGGAGGATCCGGTCGCGGATCGCTTTGGCTCGATCTTTCAGCTCTTTTTCCATGTCGCTTGTGTCCGTAGTTTCTGGCGTGAGGTGTACCAGCCGCAGGGCCGGCGAGAAGAATGGAATTATAGGTTGTAGCTGCCGCGGGGGCCAGTCGAGGCTGTCCGGTGGTGTACCCAGGGGGTAAACTGGCAGTTGGTTTGTGAGCGGCACGGCGCTAGCCGCCGGTGACGGTCGTAGAACGGTTCGGCTTTGATGCGCACCGGTGGCTAGCGCCATTCCGCTCAGAAGGAATGGTTGCGTCGAAAATTACCTTGCACAAAAAACGCGGGGCGGTGCCCCGCCGCTAAACATGTCTCGTATTGTTCTCGCGATGTCCGGCGGCGTTGACAGCAGTGTGGCGGCACACCTGCTGTGCGAGGCGGGGCATGAGGTGATCGGCGTATTCATGCGTCACGGCGAGCAATCGCCCGTGGCCTGCGCTGCGCCGGGGGTGGCTGGGGCAAGTCTCGGACCCGCCGTGGTGGGCGAGGCGCCGCCCCAGACTGGCTGGGGCGGCGCTCCACTTGCCCCAGGCACCCGTGTCTTGGCGAGCCTGCCGATCGTGGCTCCGCAGCGATTGGATCACAAACAGGGGTGCTGCAGCGCCAGTGACGCTGAGGACGCCCGGCGGGTGGCGGAGCGGCTCGACATTCCGTTTTACGCGCTGAACCTAGAGCAGGAGTTCGGGCGGATCATCGACTATTTTGTGGATGAATATACGCGCGGCCGCACACCCAACCCTTGCGTGGCCTGCAACACGTGGCTGAAGTTCGGCAAGCTGTTCGACTATGCCGACAGCGTGGGTGCGGAGTTTGTCGCCACGGGGCATTATGCGAAGCTGGCGCCCCAGGAACACGATGCGGCAGGCGAACCGGCCTTGCTGCGCGGACTGGATGGGACGAAAGACCAGTCGTATGTCTTGTTCGGCGTCGAGCGCTCGCGATTGCGACGGATGCTGCTACCGATCGGCGGTTTTCGCAAGACGGAGATTCGCCGGCTGGCCACGGATATGGGACTCCGCGTGGCGGATAAGCGAGACAGCCAGGAGATCTGCTTTGTCACGACCGGGCGGCACGATGAGTTCATTCGCGACCGCCGCGGCGATGATGACCGTGACACGTCCGGGGAAATTGTTTCCACGGATGGAACAGTCCTGGGACACCACGAGGGAATCGAAGGTTTCACGATCGGCCAGCGCAAGGGGTTGCGGATCGCGATGGGGGACCGGCGGTTTGTGGTACGGATCGAGCCGGAGACGCGCCGCGTTGTGATCGGCCAGCGACATGAACTGGCCCGGGCGGAGTTGACAGCATCAGGCGTGAACTGGCTCGCCGACCCGCCGACGGATCCTCGCTCCTGCCTGGCTCAGATTCGCTACAACAGCTCGGCCAAGCCGGCCACGATGACGCCGCTGCCAGACGGACGGATTCATGTGCAGTTCGATGAACCGCAAGATGGCGTGGCGCCCGGTCAGGCGGTGGTTTGCTATGACGGAGAACGTGTACTGGGCGGAGGATGGATCGAATAGGCCAGCTTCCACAGGCCTCGTGCCGGGGGGTGGGTGATAGTTGAGGCCGTATGCTGTCACACCGCATAGGTTCGGAGTGGCCGGAAAAGTAAATTATGTCCCATATTGACTTTTATAACAACTGGACATATACTTACCGTTGTTGTCCGAGTCGACGCTTTCTGCGAACGGCGCGCAATCTCGGCGGGCCTCCTTGATGGCCTACACATTGCTGCTGTCGTCTGCCTTGCGCAAGGCACGCTGGAAAGTCAAGATTCGGGACAAGGAAACGCGAGAGCCGCCGCACGTCACTCTCATTCGCGGCACAGAGGCGTGGCGGATCGACTTGCGGACGGGAGGCTTTATGGATGCCGACCCCGATCCTTCGCTGCTCCCCGAACAACTGCTTGCGTTTATCAAGCTGGAAACCGTGTGGCGGTAACTCTGCGACAAGTGGGATGAAATGTATCCGACCAATCCGGTCGCCGAGAACGTGGATGAGGCTTAGCCCGATGACTGTCAAGACAAGAACCAGGCAGCACGATCATTCCGTGATTCTGCTCGATCGGACTGCCAGACGCGCGGCGGCATTTGCGGGATTGAACCCGCGAATAGTCTCGTCTGTGGCTGAGCTGCGCAGTTCGGTGGCACAGGCGACGAGAGACTCCATTTGGGTGAGTTACGCGAGCGATTTGACGGACGCACTGCTGAAACGTGCGGTTTCGTCGCGGTCTCCGTTGGGGACGGGAGTTTTCATTCACGCGATCGATGTGAAGTCCATTCCCGCCCTGGCATCAATGTTCCGGCGGATCGCATATGCGGTGGATGGTGGATTCATCGCGGCCGAAGAACTTGCGGAAGTGTTAAAAGCACCGAACCGGGAGGACTTATTGATCGGCGGTTTTGTCAACGCCGCGACGCAGACGATCACCTTCTGGCGAGGCAACTTCGACTCGTTAACCGTGCCGCTGGCGACCTTCAGGAAATCCGGCGATGGGACGGAGCCGAACTTTGAATCCGTATCCGTCATAGATTGTGGCCAGACGGTGAGGCTTGGCAAATATGAAGCCGCCGTGGACGCAATTCTCTATGAACACGATACTGAATATCGGCGAAGGCGTCACAAGCAGCGATTACGAGACGAGCAGACATTCGGCGCTTCGCTACGACGACTTCGCAAGCAGCGTGGCCTGCGGCGGGAAGACTTCCAGCCCGACCTTGCCGCAAAAACGGTTGCCCGCATCGAACAAGGCAAGGTACGGCGCGTTCAGAAGCACACACTCGACTCTCTTGCCAAGCACCTCTCGGTTCAACCGCAGGAAATAGCCAGCTTCTAAATGACCGTTCGTGATTCTGGGAATGGTTGTATCGTCTAGCCAGCTTTGCGTTTGGGACGATTGAGTTGTTGATTTCGGCGTCTGAGGTAACCGCGAGTCTCGTTCATCAGCTCATCCATGGTCGAGCAGCGATGA
>JAIOQB010000176.1 GCA_021413585.1 Planctomycetia bacterium | reverse complement strand
CGATGGGGCGATTGAAGGTCGGCAACCCTCTCGACCGGGCCAACGACGTGGGGCCCCTGGCGCGGCGCGATCTGGTGGACGACCTGGACCGGCAGGTGCAGGCGAGCGTGGCGGCGGGGGCTCGACTAATCTGCGGCGGCCAGCGACCCGCCGGCGTTGGCTACTACTATCCTCCCACCGTGCTGGGCGATGTGCGTCCCGGCATGGCGGCATTTGACGAAGAAACATTCGGGCCGGTGGCGCCGATCATCGTTGCCCGCGATGCCGACGAGGCGATCGCGCTGGCCAACCTTTCGCCCTATGGGCTGGGAGCCAGCATCTGGACGCGCGACGTGCCCCTGGCCGAATCGCTGGCGCAACAGATCGAAGCGGGCTGCGTGTTCATCAACGAGGCGGTCAAGTCCGACCCTCGGCTGCCGTTCGGCGGGGTGAAGCGCTCCGGCTACGGCCGCGAATTGTCGGAGATTGGGATGCAAGAATTTACGAATATCAAAACCGTGTGGGTGCGGTGAGAGGCATAAGACGATTTTTTACCACAGAGACACAGAGGCCCAGCGAAGGTTAATGTCCAATGTCTAAGTCCCAATGTCTATCACTCGACGAACTGAAAAAGACCCTGGCCACTCTCGAAGAGCGGCTCGAAGCGCCGCTGATGCCGGGGGATCTGGACGGCTGGTCCGGCAGGATCCGCGCGGCGGCGGGTGCCGTTCGGCCTTGCCTCGCGAGGCATCTTACGGAAAGCCATCCGCCGCAGTATGCGGAGATCATTGAGCAGGATATCTCGCTGGTCGTGCAGGTGGATCAACTCAAAGCGGAAGACGCGGCGGTACTCAAGGAGTTCGACCGCTTCGCCGCCGATGCCGACCGGTTTGCCGCCGCCGCCGCCAAGGTCGAACCCGATGAGGCCGCGATCGAATCGCTCCGCAAACGATTCGCGGACGATGGCCTGGGCCTGATCCTGCGGATTCGCAAGCACGAAGCGGCCCTCAGGGCGTGGTACTCGGAAGCTTTCGACCGGGATGACGGGGTAGGGGACTGAGCTTTGGGCTGTCAGCTATCGGCTGTCGGCTATCTGCCGGCAATACGCTGATAAACATCGCGATAAAATCGGCTGGGAGTTGCATTTACATCGCTATGGCGACCTCAAAAAACTTGACAATGCTTGGTGATTAAGTGTCTAATTGAAATTCGCCCGCCAAGACCTCCCGCCTGATCGACCCACGTTGCGGCGTCCCCCGTATCCTAACGTGGCGCGACGCAAACACGGACCGGTGGCTAGCACCATTCTGCTCACTTATTAACCGGACAACGAGGCTTGCCATGCCGTTGCGGTCTCTTGAGAGTTGCGCTCGGGTGGGATTGCTGACCATCGTCGCATTGCTGGCTGCGGCGAGCCAGACTTTTGCCGAGTCGCCCGCTACGCCAATCGACTTCAGCAAGCAGATCCGTCCGCTGTTGTCGAACCATTGCTACGCCTGCCACGGCCCGGACGAAAAGAACCGCGAGGCGGGTTTGCGGCTGGATCAACATGCCAGCGCGTTTGGCAAGATCGAGTCGGGTGAGACCGCCATCGTGGCGGGGCATCCCGAGAAGAGCGAACTGTTCCGCCGCGTCACCGCCAAAGACGACGAGCGGATGCCGCCGGCCAAGCACGCCAAGGCGCTCAAGCCCGAAGAGATTGATCTGCTGCGCAAGTGGATCGCCGGCGGCGCCGACTGGAAAGACCATTGGGCCTTCGCCCCGCCGCAGCGGCCGGAGTTGCCGCCGGTAGCGAACATGGCCTGGTGCCGCAACGCCATCGACCGGCTGGTGCTGGCCCGGCTGGAAAAAGAGAAGCTCGCTCCGTCGCCGGAGACCGACCCTCGCACGCTGATCCGCCGCGTGACGCTGGATCTCACCGGCCTGCCGCCGACGCCGGAAGAAGTCGACGCCTTCCTGGCCGACAAGTCGCCCGCCGCCTACGAAAAAGTGGTCGACCGGCTACTCGCTTCGCCCCGCTATGGCGAACACATGGCCCGCTACTGGCTCGACGCGGCTCGCTACGGCGACACGCATGGAATGCACATCGACAACATCCGCTCGATCTATCCGTATCGCGATTGGGTGATCGGCGCATTCAACAAGAACAAGCGTTTTGACGAGTTCACGATCGAGCAGCTCGCGGGCGACTTGCTTCCCAATGCCACGCCGGACCAGCGAGTCGCCACCGGCTTCGTCCGCTGCCATGTCTCGACCGGCGAGGGGGGCTCGATCGCGGAGGAGGTGCAGATCCGCAATACGACCGATAGGGTTGTGACGACATCCACGGTGTTCCTGGGGCTCACCGCCGGTTGCGCAGTGTGCCACGATCACAAGTTCGACCCGCTAACGCGGAAGGAGTTTTATTCGCTCTCCGCGTTCTTCAATTCCACCACGGAGGGCCCGCTCGACGGCAACGCCGCGGACTACGGCCCGGTGGTGCGCGTCACCACGCCGCAGCAGCGCAAGCAAGTCGAAGCGATTGAGATTCAAATCGCGGCCGTGAATGCCCGCATCAGCGAGGCGCTGGCCAAAATCACCGCGCCCGCCGCCACTCCCGCTCCCACGCGAAATACCGACGGCACGTACGAATACGTGTGGCTCGACGACTCGCTCCCCACCGGCGCCGAGATGCATGAAGAAGGGGGCGCCGCCTGGCAGTTCATCGACGCGCCGAAAGACCGCGTCTTCAGCGGCACCCGCTCCATGATCCGCACCGCCAAGGGGAAGAGCCAGCAGTTCTTCACCGGCGCCGATCCGGGGTTGGTGATCGGAAAAGGAGACCGGTTGTTTGCCTACATCTATCTCGACCCCAAGAACCCGCCGCAGGAAGTGATGCTGCAGTGGAACAACGGTCCGTGGGACCATCGGGCATTCTGGGGGAAAGACCTCGTGCCGTTCGGCGCCGTCGGCACACCGGCCCGCGTCAGCGCCGGACCGCTACCCGAAGTCGGTCGCTGGGTGCGGCTGGAAGTTGACGCCGCCCGCGTGGGCTTCAACCCGGGCGACGTGGTGCGCGGCCTGGCGTTCACGCAATTTGACGGCACGGTCTACTGGGACCGGGCGGGCATCGTCACCAGCACGCCGCAAGCCGACACGGCCACCGGCACCCTGGCCGCCTGGCAGAAGTGGCAGCGTGGCCAGAACATCGCCAGCCTGCCGGCCGAAGTGCGCGCCGCGCTGGCGCTCGATCCTCAAAAACAATCGGCCGTCGAGCAGCGCGTGCTGCACGACTATTACTACCGGTTCGTCTCGCCGCAGACGCGCGGGCAATTCGAGCCGTTCAAAAAGCAACTGACCGACCTGGAGGCGCAGCGCTCGACGCTGGAAAAATCGGGACAGGCCACACTCGTGATGCAGGAGCTGCCCAAGCCGCGCGAAGCGTTTGATCTCGTTCGCGGCCAATACGATCAACATGGCGACAAGGTGTCGCGCGTCGTCCCCGCTTTCCTGCCGCCGCTGCCGGCGCACGAAGGGGAGGCCAACCGGCTGACGCTGGCCCGCTGGCTGGTTTCGCCCGGCCATCCGCTGATGTCGCGCGTCACGGTCAATCGGTTCTGGCAGCAGTATTTCGGCACGGGTATCGTCAAGACGTCCGAGGATTTTGGCTCGCAGGGAGATTGGCCGTCGAATCCGCAGTTGCTCGACTTTCTGGCCACCGAGTTCATCCGCACGGGCTGGGACGTGAAGGGATTGCAGAAGCTGATCGTCATGTCGGCCACGTATCGGCAGTCGTCGCGCGTCACGCCGCAGTTGCTGGAGCGCGATCCGGAGAATCGGCTGCTCGCCCGCGGTCCCCGGTTCCGCCTCGATGGAGAAGCAGTGCGCGACGTGGCCCTGGCGGTCAGCGGCCTGCTGGTCGATAAAATCGGCGGCCCGCCGGCCAGGCCGTATCAACCCGACGGCATCTGGGAGGCGGTGGCCTACACCGCGAGCAATACGGCCCACTACAAGCGCGACACCGGCGAGGGGCTGTTCCGCCGCAGCCTGTACACGTTCTGGAAGCGGACCGCCCCGCCGCCGGAGATGGTCACGTTCGACGCCCCATCGCGCGAGGCGTGCGCTTGCCGTCGTCCGCGCACCAATACGCCGCTGCAATCGCTGGTGCTGCTCAACGATGTTCAGTTCTTCGAGCCGGCCCGGCACCTGGCCGAACGGATGATCACAGAAGGGGGCACCACCGACGAAGGACGCGCCGAGCGCGGCTTCCTGCTGGCCACCTCCCGACCACTGAAGCCGAACGAGCTGGCTGTGCTGCTGAAGGTCTATCGCCGCCAATTGGAAGAGTTCCAAAAAGCGCCCGAGGCGGTCAATAAACTGCTGGCCAACGGCGAATCGAAGGTCAATCCGGCGCTCGATCGGGCCCAGTTGGCCGCTTGGACCATGGTGGCCAACTTGCTGCTGAACCTGGACGAAACGATTACCAAAGGGTGATGCCATGTCGCTGAACTCGCAACAGCTTCGTTCAACGCAGCTTCGTTCCCCGCAGCCCGGTTCGCTGGAAGCGCAGGCACAACTCGTCGCGCGCCGCCACTTCCTGCAAGGAACGGCCATCGGCCTGGGCTCCGCCGCGCTGGCGACGATCGATCCTAAGATCGGGTGGAGTTCCGCCACGGCGCCGGCCGCATCCGCCGCGGGATCCCTGGGCTTGCCCGGGTTTCCAAGTTTCGCCCCCAAGGCAAAACGGGCGATCTATCTGTTCATGGCCGGCGCGCCGTCGCAGATCGACCTGTGGGATTACAAGCCGAAGCTGCAGGGGATGTTCAACGTCGACACGCCCAAGTCGGCGCTCAAGGCGCGGCTGACCACGATGACCTCCGGCCAAGGGCGGTTTCCGATCGCGCCGTCGATGTATAAGTTCGCCCAGCATGGCAAAACCCAAACCTGGGTCAGCGAGTTGTTGCCGCACCTCTCCGGCGTGGTGGACGACATCGCGCTCATCAAGGCCGTGCACACCGACGCGATCAATCACGACCCCGCGATCACGTTCATCCAGACCGGCAACCAGATCCCCGGCAACCCCAGCCTGGGGGCGTGGCTCTCGTACGGCCTGGGGAGCATGAACGACAACCTGCCGGCGTTCGTGGTGATGACGCCCCGCTGGAGCGCGAAGCGCGACGCCCAGGCGCTCTATTCGCGGCTGTGGGGAAGCGGGTTCCTGCCCGGCAAGCACCAGGGCGTGGCCCTGCGGGCGAAGGGGGACCCGGTGCTGTACCTGACGAATCCCGACGGTGTGAGCCCCGCCGCGCGACGCCGCATGCTCGACGGCCTGGCGGAATTGAACGAGCAGCAGTATTCGGCCATCGGCGACCCGGAGATCAATACCCGAATCGCGCAGTATGAAATGGCGTTTCGCATGCAGTCGTCGGTGCCCGACCTGATCGACCTCAGCGACGAGCCGCAGCACATCTTGGAAATGTACGGGCCCGAGGTCCGCATGCCCGGCACGTTCGCGGCGAGTTGCATTCTGGCGCGGCGGATGATCGAGCGCGACGTGCGCTTCGTGCAGATCTTCCATCGCGAGTGGGACCATCACGGCGACCTGCCGCGCGACCTGCCACTGCAATGCCGCGACATGGACCAGGGAGCGGCGGCCCTGATCAAAGACCTCAAACAGCGCGGGTTGCTCGACGACACGCTGGTGATCTGGGGAGGCGAGTTCGGCCGCACGGTGTATTGCCAAGGCGCACTGAGCAAAACCAACTACGGCCGCGACCACCATCCCAGCAACTTCACCACGTTCATGGCGGGCGGCGGCGTGAAGCCGGGGATTACATTTGGCGAAACGGACGACTTCAGCGCCAACATCGTCCGCGACGGCGTCCACATCCGCGACCTCAACGCGACGATTTTGCACTGCCTGGGCATCGACCACAGCAAACTCACGTTCCGGTTCCAAGGGTTGGATCAGCGGCTGACGGGCGTGATCCCGAGCCGGGTGGTGAATGAGATTTTGGTGTGAGCGGGGCGGAACAGCCTCTCACGACGCAGGATTCTGATCTGCCGTTGAATGGCACCGCACTAGCGCATGTGTCGGCGGCCTCTTCTTCACGTACGTCTGCTCCTCGTTGACTTCTCGGAATGCCTGATCGATACTCCAGAGATCGCCAGGCATTCTAAGCGACCATGGCTACGAGGTGCGGCATGTTTACTCCTTTGGCCGTTAGAACACCGCCGCTTGGGCGGCTAACCCGGGGAGATGGGCTTTTTAGCTCATTCGGCTTAGCTTGGCTGGCAATATCGTGCATTGGTTGTGTCCAAGCACAAGCGCCTCAGGCTGCGACTTCCCAGACCGGCAATCGATCACAGGGAAGCGTCTTGTTGATTCGCAACGGCAAATCGACCGGCGGCGTCTCGTTCGGGAGCAGGGAGGCTTCCACGCTCACCACTCAGGACGCCGAGCAGATCAAGAAGCAATGCTCGGCCGTGGCAGCCGTCAGCCCCGTAGTCCGGGTGCGGAACCAAGTAATTTACGGCAGCCACAACTGGGTGCCGATGCAGATTTACGGCGTCACGCCTGATTATCTGGACATCCGCGACTGGACCGAACTGGCCGAAGGGGAACCTTTCACCGACCGCGACGTACTCAGCGGCAACAAGGTCTGTCTGATCGGGACGACGCTGGTGCGCGAGCTGTTCCAGGGTGAGAGTCCCATCGACCACGACATCCGGATTCAGAACGTGTCGCTGCGGGTCGTGGGCGTGCTGGCTCGCAAAGGGGTCAACGCGATTGGGATGGATCGAGACGATACCATTCTGCTTCCCTGGCCCGTAGCCGACGCGTCGTTACGCGGCGCGCCGGGCACGGCGGCTACCGCGCTTCCTCACAACAGTGTCGACCATATTATGGTGCGGACGGCGGACGCGACCGACGCCCGCCAGGCTGAAGAGCAGATCGCCGCGCTG
Organism: Planctomycetia bacterium; assembly: GCA_021413585.1. Classification (GTDB taxonomy): domain Bacteria; phylum Planctomycetota; class Planctomycetia; order Pirellulales; family UBA7805; genus JAIOPX01. The sequence goes on along the minus strand of JAIOQB010000176.1, from coordinate 4,476 downwards.
CTCCGCGCCCGGCACAAGCAGCCGACAGCGCAAGACGCCGATTTCAGTTTTTTGAACCTGACGGAAATGGAAAAGGCGCTGCCTCGGCGTTAGCCGGGTAGGTCAGGCCTCTGGTCTGACAATTGCGTTTTTGGCAATGCATAGATGTCAGGCCGACGGCCTGACCTACGGGCTGTAGTCTTGTAGGGCAATCTCAATGCGCCGTCGTCTTCTGACAATCGCCATCGCCACGGTACTATTGGCGTTTATGAGCGTTCCCATTGCCTTCATCATCTACGGTGGCGTCGGCGTCCTCACGGTGGGAGTCCTGCTAGTCGGCGGTTTGATGCTCTTGCAGCTTCCGCTGTTTTTGTTGCTAAAGCGAATGAATGTGTTGCCATCCGCAAGCTGCTTGCCTGCGGAGAGAGTGGACAAACCAACTGTAGAACGTCCAGACGCATGAGACGATTTCTTGGGGTTCCATGGTTTGAATTCACCCTGATTGCGGTGGTGATACTTGCTATCGTTTTGAGCATTATTCTCGCCGTGGTGCGCAGAGTAATATAGTTGGGACCGTGACGAGGATTCGCGGTTAAGAATTGGCCGAAGAAAGGCACTGCTGGACAAGCCAGCAGTAGCACCCACATTATGACAGCCCGACGTCACTCGTACCTCAGCGCCTCAATCGGATCCAGTCTGGACGCTTTCCACGCCGGGTAGAACCCGAACACCACGCCGACGGTCATCGCCACCAGCAGCGCGGCCACGATGGCGGGGATGGAGATCTCCGTGGGCCAGCGCTGGATGTAGCGCACCGCGATCGAGATCAGTCGCCCGATTGTGATCCCCAGCGTGCCGCCGAACAGGCACAGCACCACCGCTTCGATGAGGAACTGCCGCAGGATGTTGCCCGCGCGGGCGCCGACCGCCATCCGGAGGCCGATCTCGCGGGTCCGCTCGGTGACGCTCACCAGCATGATGTTCATGATCCCCACGCCGCCGACCACCAGCGAAATCATCGCCACGATCAGCAGCAGGCCCCCCATCGTGGAGGACTGGGCCGTCATGGCCTTGGTGATTTCGGCCATGTCGCGGATGTTGAAATCGTCCTCCTGGTCGGGGCGGAGGTGGTGCTGCTCGCGCAGTATTTTCTTGATCTCCTTGATCGCGCTGGCGGTCTCGTCCGGCGACGCGGCCTTGATTTGAATTTGATCGACGTTGGTGAACCGCACCGGCTGCGGCGTGTCGGCCTGCTGCGTGGTCGAGGGGGTCGTGTAGGGAGCCCACGTCGAGCCCGGATACTGCGTGTTGAGGGTGTTGACCTGGGTCGAGCCGCTGGCGGTGCCACTGCCGCTTCCGCTGCCGGCGGCGGCGCTTTGGTTGACCTGCGAGGCGTTCGAGCCGGCCACGCGGTATTTGATCGTGGTCCAGGGGGCCAGCAACGTGTCGTCCTGGTCCATGCCCATCATGTTGGCTCCTTTGCGGGACAGCACCCCCACCACGCGCAGCGACACGTTTTGCACGCGGATATCCTGGCCGATGGGCGATTCTCCCTGGAACAACTCGCGGACCAGCGTTTGCCCGATCAGGCACACCTTGTTGCCGCCGAGGACGTCGCGATCGGTAAACGTGTCTCCTTCGGCCAATTCGTCCCAGTCGCGGACCTTGAGATAGTCGGGCGTGACGCCGTAAATCTGCATCGGAACCCAGTTGTGGCTGCCATACACCACCTGCGTGCGGACGCGGACCACAGGGCTGACGGCCGACACGGCCGAGCATTGCTTCTTGATCTGCTCGGCGTCCTGCGGGGTGAGGGTCATCACCGTGCCCGAACCGAAGCTGATGCCGCCGGTCGAGGCGGCGCCCGACTGCACCATCAGGTTGTTGGCTCCCAGCGCGGCGCGAGCCCTGGCCGATTTCGATCATGGCGATCACCGCCGAGACGCCGATGATAATGCCCAGTGATGTCAGCGCCGAACGCATCAGGTTGCGCCGCAACGCGCCGAGCGCCGTGCGCAGCGTCGGCGGCAGCAGCGCGCTAAATGGGACGCCGGGAACCGGCTGGGCCGCTTCTCCCTCCACCGGGGCCAGCAGAACCGGCTGGGCGACCGCCACGCTTTGCGCGGCATGCGAAACGCTCGGGCCCGCGGCACTCGAAGACGCGGTGGCGCCGCTGTGCGACACGCCGGCCGCCAGCGCCGCATGGCCAGCGAGCACGCCGGCCGAAGACGATGCCGACGCCGCGCCGGCAAGCACGGGAAACGGTTCGCCAAGCATGCGGCCACCGTGCGGCGCATCCGGCTGCCCCGCTGTGCCGTTGCCGTTAGACGCCGCGTGTCCGTTATGCGAGTCATGCCCATTCACGGGCCCGTTGACGGGTGCATGGCCGTTCGTCGGTGCGGGCGTCGGCGTAGCGTACACCGTCGTCGGCACGCCGAGCAGTGCCGGGACCGACTCCGCGCGGACCTCGTCTCCGGCAATCAAGCCGTCGGCCACGTGGATCGTGCGGTCGGCGTAGGAGGCGACCTCGGCGGAGTGCGTCACCAGGATCACCGTAATGCCGGCCCTGTTGAGCTGCCGGAACATCTGCAGGATTTCAATGCTGGTGTGCGAATCGAGGTTGCCCGTCGGCTCGTCCGCCAGCAGCAAGGCGGGTTGATTGACCAACGAGCGGGCGATCGCCACGCGCTGCTGCTGGCCGCCGGAAAGCTGCGACGGCTCGTGATCGAGCCGCTTGCTCAAACCCACGCGATCCAATAGGCCGAAAGCCCGCCGCTGGGCTTCGCCATGTGGCGTTTTGATTGGCGAATAATCGAGCGGCATCAGCACGTTGTTCAGCGTCGATGTGCGCGCCAGCAGGTTGAAGCTTTGAAAGACGAACCCCAGTTTTGAGGTCCGCACGATGGCCCGCTCGTCGGGGGTGAGTTGGCTCATCTCCTCGCCATCGAGCCAGTATTCGCCCGAGCTGGGACGGTCGAGGCAGCCCAGGATGTTCATCAGCGTCGTCTTGCCCGAGCCGGACGCCCCCATCAGCGCCACCATCTCGCCCCGGTGGATGGAGAACGACACCCCCTTGAGCACCGGGACGTCGATTTCGCCCAGGTGATACGTCTTATACAGATTGTGAACGCGAATGAGTTCCATGATGACGGCCGTTAGCTATTTCACAGCATTGGTTATTTCGCAGTGTTGGTTAATCCGCAGCGGCTGGTTTCTCTCCAGCAATAGCGTGGGGTTTAACGCGAACCTCCCGAGCCTCCCGCGGCGCCGCCGCTTTGCCCGCCCGACTGTTGCCGACGCCCGGGCATTTGCGGTGCAAACGGATTCGTCGTGGCGTCGCTAGCGGCGGCGTCGGCTCGCGCCAATCCCAGCACGACGGGCATGTTCTCTTTCAACCCGGGGCCGCTGACTTCGGTCACGGTGCCGTCGGTCGCGCCGACCCAAACTTCCACCGGCCGCACGTACCGCCCGTCGGCGATCCACAGCTGGCCCCGTTCGGATTCGGCGTTGGGCTTTTTGCCGGCGCCGCCATGCGTCTTGCCGTGGTGGCCGGCGGTTTTGCCTTTGGCGTCAGTAGGCGCTTTGCCATCGGCGGGTTTCTCGTCCGTGGGAGTCTTTGTGTCCGTGGAAACCTTTTCGTCCGTGGGCGGCGGTGGCGTATCGGCCACTTTGCCTGCTGTGGCGGGCGGATTCGAGGGCTTGGCTTCCGTGGCCGGGGCGTCGGTCGCCGGCGCGGCAGCCACCGGAGCGGAACCAGCGGGCGGGGCGGCCGATGATTTTTTCTTGCCGCGCTGGCTCGGCTGAACGTCGGGAGCGATGTCCTGCGGCCGCGGTGCATAGCGCAGCGCGGCGTTGGGGACGGTCAACACGTCGGTGCGCGTTTCCACCTGAAACTTCACGTCGGCCGTCATGTACGGCTTGAGCTTCATGTTGGAGTTGTCCGTGCTGACGACCACGGTGTACACCACCACGTTTTGCGTGCTGCTGGCGTTGAGCCGTATTTGCTCGATCCGACCCTCAAACGTGTCCTTCGGAAACGCGGCCACCTTGAACTTCACCGTCATCCCTTCGGATAATCGCCCGATGTCTGCTTCGTTGACGGATGCCCACACTTGCAAGCGGCGCAAATCGCGGGCCAGCAGAAACAGGCTCGACGCGCTGAGGCTCGACACGATCGTCTGGCCGACGCTCACGCGGCGATCGATCACGGTTCCATTGACGGGGGACTTGATAGTGCAATAACCCAGGTTGGTTTCCGCCATATCCAGCGCGGCCTGCGCCTGCTGGATTGTCGAATCCCCAACTTTGACGTTGGCCACGGCGACTCCGTAATTAGCCTTGGCCAGGTCGTAGTCACTGTCGGAGATCGCCTTGATCGGCGTCGGTGTGGCGTTGGGGTCCTTCACCCCCTCGGGCGACAAGCTGACGTGCGTGATGTTGCGGAGCCGCTGGGCCCGATTCCAATCGGCTTCGGCCTGATCGCGCTTGGCAACCAGT
>JAIOQB010000206.1 GCA_021413585.1 Planctomycetia bacterium | reverse complement strand
CATCGCGGGTTCACGCTGGTTGAATTACTGGTGGTCGTGGCGATCATCGGCATTTTGATTGGGCTGCTGCTGCCCGCCATCACGACCGCGCGGGAGTCGGCCCGGCGCACGCAATGCAGCAACAACCTGCGGCAGATCGGTCTGGCGTTTCAGCTCTATGACAACCAGAACGGCCGGCTGCCGCCCGCCCGCGTTAGCGACGACAACTTCAACGGCCCGTTCCTGCTTATCCTGCCGTACATCGAGCGGACCAACGAATTGAAAAGATTCAACCTGGATGTGAAGTACACCGACAGCACGGCCAACACCGCCATCGCGAACGAGCGGCTGTCGATCTATCTCTGCCCCAGCATGAACCTGCCCTACAACGTCCCCGACACCACCTGCGAGCAAGGTGCGCCGGGCAGCTACGCGGTCTGCACCGGCTCGGAATCGCCGTTTGAGTACGGCGTCGGCGCCATCCCGCACAACGGGGCCATCGTGCTGCCCAAGTACGGCAGCACGAGCGTCGGCGGCATTTCGTCCAAGGACGGCGCGTCGAACACGTTTCTGGCCGGCGAGATGAACTACGCCCTGAAGAACTATCCTGGGTTCGGCGGCTGCATTCGCCCCACGGGCACGAAAGGGGGCGACACCCGCTGGGCGGTCGGTTACACCGGCGTCACGTGGGGGGCCACCAAGGGAATCTTCAACCCCACCGAGCTGATCACCTGGGTCGACCTCTACTACGCCGAATACTACTCGTTCCGCAGCGATCACCCCGGCGGCGTGAACATGCTGTTCGTCGACGCCTCGGTCCACTTCATCTCCAGCGGCACCGACGCCAATGCGCTCAGCGCCATGGCGACACGGGAGAAGGGAGAGCCTTACGTGCGGGCGAATTGAAAACATGGCGGGTGAGTTTCGCGAGTTGGAAGAAGAAACGGGCTGAACTTTTAATGACCAATGTCCAAATCTCAATGACCAATAAGACGACGCAGCTCCAAAGATAACGGACCCTCACGATGTGCAATCCAAACTGCCCCCGAAGACACGCCTGAGGCGGCAAGCCGCGCGGCGCCGCTTGGACGGCCGGCGCCGCGTCACTGGCGGTGTGCCTGCTCGCGGGCTGCGGCTCCGACGGCGTGCCGCGCGTGGCAGTCGAGGGCAACGTGCTGCTCGACGACAAGCCGGTGCCGTTCGCCACGATCCAATTCATTCCCGCCGCCGATACGCCCGGCCCGCTGGCCACCGCCACCGTGATCGACGGCCACTACCGGCTCGCCAAGAGCCAGGGCCCGCCGATCGGCAAACTGCGCGTGGAGATCCGCACCGACTATGGCCGGCTGCATCCCACGGAAAGCCCCGAGCAAATCGTCCGGCAATTCGGCGGCGCCCCGCCCGACCCGATCCCCGCCCGCTATCACCGCGACTCGATTTTGGAAGCCACGACCGAGGCGGGAGGCAGCAATGTGTTTTCATTTTCGCTCACCAGTAAACCGGAGTGATCCCCGTTGGGTGGGTCGCAGACCCACCAATATATTTCCACCAAGCGCAACGTGGTGGGTCTTCGACCCACTCTACAGATCTACACCACACGCCCATCATTAGGAGAACCATTTCATGCGACGAGGCATCACACTGCTGACCATTTCCCTGGGCCTGCTGGCCGCCGCTTGCTCCACGGCCGACGCACATTTCCTGTGGGTCCAACTGGCGACGTCGAAGTCCGGCCAATTGACCACCGAGGCGTATTTCTCCGAAGGTCCCACAGCCGGAAATGTCGAGCTGGTCGACAAAATCGCCAAGGCCACGTACCGCCTGCGCACTGACGCCGATCAGACGCAGCCGCTGGCGCTGCACAAGCAGACCAGTGGCGACGCCGGCTCGCTCACGGCCACGGTCGACAAGAGTGCCGTAAGCGGCGGCGGTTCCTGCGTTGCCGAAGCGGACTACAACTACGGCGTCTACACGCTCCGCGGCCAGCCCACGCTGCTGAACTACTACGCGAAGTCGATCCATGCCGCTGCCCCGGCCGACCTGGCTCGGCTCGCGCGGTCCAAATCGCTTGCACTCGACGTCGTGCCGGAACTGGCCGATGGAAATCTGAATGTCACCGTTCTGTGGCAAGGCCAACCGCTGGCCAATGCGGCAGTCACCGTCATCGGGCCTAACGACAAGAGCAAGCCGCAGCAGACTGACGCCCAAGGACATGCCGCGCTGGGCCGCGCGGCCGATATCAGCGGCATTCGCGCGGTCTACGTCGAGCCCAAGAAGGCGGGCCAGCGCGACGGTCAAGCCTATTCGCAAGTGCATCATTACGCCACGCTAACGTTGAGCCTGCCGCGGTCCGACGCCGCGCCAACCGTTGCCGTGGCCGCCACCCCCGCCGCGGCTCATGCAGACGCCGCGCCGGCCGAATCGGCCAAGGCGCTGCTGGCCAAGGCCCGCGCCGCCCGCGCGGTGTGGACTGAATTCCCCGGCTTCACGGCCGACTTGGCCGTTCAAACCGACAACGAAACCGCCACCGGCAAGCTGGTGGTCTCCGGCGACGGCAAGGTCGACGTGCAGATCGAGAAGTGGCAGGACATGCCGTGGCTCAAACAGCAACTCCGCTCGATCGTGCAGCACCGGATGCCCGACGGTTCGCTCGGCGACGGGGCCGAATATGTCGACCAACTGACCCATCCGCTGGGACGCAACATCCGCCTGACCGAAGCCGCCATGAGCAGCGACTATCGGATTCGCGAGGACGTTGTGGCCCAGGTCACCCGCACGATGGGCAGCAAGCGGTTTGTGATCAGCGTAATCAACGTGATGCGCAACAGCGAAGGGAAATACCTGCCCACCGTGTTCACCGTGAGCAACTGGGATCAGAAGTCCGGGTCGCTGCTGACCAGCGAAACGGTGACGCACGCCTGGACGCGCGTCGGCAAGTTCGACCTACCGGTGCGGATCGCCGATATCGAAACCGGCTCGGGCGTGTACCGCGCCCGCAACGTCGAGCTGAGCAACCACCGGCTGAATCCGGCCTCGGCCACGGCCAAGCGACAGTAACTGAGGTGGGGGGGAGCCGGGCGATCTGTTTGCGTCCGGGCGGGGAACCCGCGTAGACTGTTAGGCGATGAGCCCACACACCGCGCGAATTGCGATCCTGCCGACGTTCGTGGCCACAGTTTTTATGGCGACAGAGTTTTTGGCCACAGGCGCAGCACGCGCCGCGGAGCCGGCAACGGTGTCGCAAAAGATTGGTCCGAGAGAAGTTGGGCCGAGGGAGATTGTCATCGCGGCCGACGCCCCGCCGGCGGTTCGCTATGCGGCGGAAGAGTTTCAAAGGCTGTTTGCCGAGGCGGCAGGAAGCAAGCTGCCGATTGTTCACGCCGACTCGGCCGGCGTAGCGCGGCGAGTTTACATCGGACCGAGCGCGGCGCTGGCGGCCAGCGGCGTGGCGTTGAAAACGGGTGGATTGGGTGAAGAAGACCTGCGCTACGTGGCTCGTGGCGGCGACGTGGCAATTGTCGGCGGGTCGCCGCGCGGCACGCTGTACGGCGTCTATACGTTTCTCGAAGACGTATTGGGCGTGCGGTTCCTCACGCCTGATCATACGCACGTGCCGAAGCTCGACGCGGCATCTTTCGCGGGCCCGGAGGAGCGGACGTTTCAACCCGTGTTTCGCTATCGGGGCGTCTATTTCCACGACACGCTGGCCGATCACGCCTTTTCCGCCCGCCTGCGCAACAACGGTTTCGCCAACGAACCGCAGTACGGCGGAGCCAACGGCGTCGGCTTCGTCGGCCACTCGCTGTTTCGGTTCGTCAATAGCAGCAAGTACGGCCGCGAGCACCCCGAGTATTTTGCGCTCGTCGACGGCAAGCGACTGTGGAAGCCGGCCGGACTGGACGAAACGACGCAGGGGACGCAGCTCTGCTTGACGAACCCTGACGTGCGGCGGCTGGTCGTGGCCGGCGCCGTGCAGGATGCGAAGCAGCATCCCGATTGGCAAGTCGTCTCGGTGGCCCAGAACGACAACAAATTCTACTGCCGCTGTCCCAACTGCGAAGCGGTCCACCAGCGCGAAGGGTCGCCGATGGGCACGCTCCTGCAAGTGGTCAACGAGGCGGCCGACGCCGTGGCCCACGTGAATCCCAAGACGCTGGTGGGGACATACGCGTATCAGTACACGCGGCGGCCCCCCAAACATCTCCGGCCGCGCGACAACGTGCTCATTCAACTGCCGACGATCGAAGGGTGTCAGATGCACGCGCTGGCGGACGGCCATTGTCCCATCGGCCGGGCGATTGTCGACGACATCCGTGGCTGGTCGCGGCTGACGCCGCGGCTCTACATCTGGAGCTACTACACGCTGTTTCCAGATTACCTGCTGCCGAACCCCGATCTGCGCACCATCGAGCCGAACGTGCGGCTGTTCCGCGATTGCGGGGCGCGCGGGGCCTTCATGCAAGGCGCGGGTATGGCGACCGCCTCCGACCTCGGCGAGCTGCGCACGTACGTGATCTCCGGCCTGATGTGGGATCCCACGCGCAGCGGCGACGCGCTGGCCGAGGAGTTCATTCGCCTGCACTACGGCTCGGCGGCCCCCGCGATGCGCAAGTACGTGCAACTCGTCAGCAACCCTGAGCGGCTCCGCAAGCTGCACAATCATCCCTTCGGCACACCCGACAAATACGGAGTCACGCCCCAGTTCGCCACGGAGTGCCTGGCGATCTTCGACGAGGCGCTCGCCGCCGCGGGCAACGATGCGACGCTCCGCCGGCGGGTGGAAAAAGCATCGCTCGCCGCGCACCGAGCCACGATCGTGCCCGCCTATCAAGCCGCTCGCACCGCCGGCAAGCTGTCAGCCGACGAAGCCCGCCGCCTCAAGCCGGCGGTCGAACGCTTCTGCGCCCTGTGCCGCAAGTATGAGATCACCGAAGTGGGGGAGAATTTCCCCTGGTCCGACGAGCGGGACATCTTGATCGACCTGTTCCAGACGGCCGGCGTTCCGCTAAAAGCGGAACACAATAAGGCGAAGCCGTAAGATTGCCGAACCAAAGAACCGAGTTTGCTCACGACGTTGCCTTCCTTACCTTTGCGAGCTTCGCGATCTTCTGTTCAACAACTTTTCTTAAAGAGTTTGAACAGAAGTTCGCAAAGGACTTGAAGAAAAGAAGATTGACAGAATGTAGGTAGGATTGCTTACGTAATCGACGACGAAGCTGGGAGCACTCATTGTGAATGGCTCTTGTTTCACAACTTTTACAAATGCTATTCATTTTCTTACCGTCCATATCTCCAGCCGCTTGAGGATGAACAATCATGACGAGTTTCCATGTGATGGTTAGCCGCCGAGGGTGGTTAGCGCTGGCATTGATAATGTTGCTCGGCGGTGCCGCGGTGGCCGGCGCCGACGAGAAGATTCGCGTGGCATGCGTCGGGGATAGCATCACCAAGGGGGCTGGCGCCGGCAATGGCGAATCGTATCCGGCTCAGTTGGGGGTGCTGCTCGGCGCGAAGTACGACGTGCGGAACTTCGGCGTCAACGGGGCGACGCTGCTCAAGAGCGGCGACAGTCCGTATTGGCGTCGCAAGGAACTGAAGGCCGCGCTGGGCTTTCAGCCCAACATCGTGATCATCAAGCTGGGGACCAACGACAGCAAGCCGCTGAACTGGAAGCACAAGGATCAATACGCGGCCGACATGAAGGCCATGATCGGGCAGTTCGCCGCGCTGCCGAGCAAGCCGAAGATTTTCCTGGGCCGGCCCACGGTCGTCGCCCGCGACAATTTTGGCATCCAGGCGGCGGTCGTGAAGGGAGAAATCTGGCCGCTGCTGGATCAGGTGGCGCGCGACGAAAAACTGACCGTCATCGACTTCGCCACGCCACTGGCCGATCGGCCGGCGCTGCTGCCCGACGGCGTCCACCCCAACGCCGAGGGTTACAAAAAGCTGGCCGCGGCGGCGCGGGATGCACTGCTGGCCGAACCAGAAAAATGAAAGCGATCGCGAAAACGCGAAAAAATAAGGGGGAGCGTGACGACACGCTACAGCATAGTACCCATCACGCTGAAGCGTGATGCTGCTTAACCCCTCGCACTCTGGAGCACGATACTCAACCTCACGCTTCAGCGCAAGGGGTACTATGGGCTATGGCCAGTGGCGGGGAGCGTGCGGCGGCGATATTATAAAGTGCTGAAAATGTGACCGGCCCCGCCTCTCCCACCCGCTTTCTCCACTGAGAAAGCCCAGCGATCCAGCCATGCCCCACCCCAGCGGTTCCACGTCCCGTCCGGCCACCACCCCCTTCACCGTCAACGGCCGGACGTATTGCCCCCCTCCCCGGCCGGTGGCCGTGTTGTGTCTCGACGGCTGCGGCGATGAATACCTGGATGTCTCGCTGGCCCACGGCTCGATGCCCCACCTGGGCCGGCTGACGCAGCAAGGCTATCGCGGCATGGTCCGCGGCGCGCTGCCGTCGTTCACCAATGTCAACAACGCCGCAATCGTCACCGGCCTGCCGCCGGCGCAGACCGGCATCGGCGGCAACTATTTTCTCGATCCCGACTCGGGTGAGGAAGTGATGATGAACTCGTCGCGCTACCTGCGTGCCGACACGATCCTGGCCGCCGCCGCCACCGCCGGCCGCCGCGTGGCAATGGTCACTGCCAAAGACAAGCTCCGCGAAATCCTCTCGCACAAGATGCAGGGGATCAGCTTCAGCGCCGAGAAGGCCAACCAGGCCGTGGTCGAGACGCACGGCATCACCGACGTAGAAACGATCGTCGACCGGCCGACGCCCCCGATCTACAGCGCCGACGCCAGCCTGTTCGTGCTCCACGCCGGTGTGCGGCTGATCGAACAGGGGCTGGCCGATTTTCTCTACCTGTCGCTCACCGACTACATGCAGCATAAGTATCCACCCGAGGCGGCCGAATCGCTCGACTTCTATCGGGCGATGGACACTGAGATCGGCCGGCTGGTGGAACTCGGCGCGATCGTGGCCGCCACCGCCGACCACGGCATGAACGCCAAGACGAAACTCGATGGCAGCCCCAACGTGTTGTTTCTGGAAAGCCTGCTCACGCAGCGGTTTGGGGCGGGCATTCGCGTTATCTGCCCGATCACGGATCCGTATGTCGTGCATCACGGAGCGCTGGGCTCCGCGGTCACTGTCTACCTCCCGCCGGCGCTCAACGTGGCAGAGGTGGCCCGCTGGTTGATCGAGTTGCCCGGCGTAACCGAGGTGTACGACAGGGCATTATCGGCTCGCAAGCTGGAGTTGCCGGCGGACCGGATCGGCGATCTGTTTGTACTCAGTGCCCGCGACGTGGTGCTGGGACGCACGCCCGAGCATCACGATGTGTCGGCCTTGGCCGGCCCGCTGCGCTCCCACGGCGGGCGATATGAAGAGATGGTTCCGATGGTTCTCTCCGGGCCATTGCGGCCGGAGTACGTGGCCAAGGCGGCGGCCGATCCGCGCAACTTCGACATCTTTGACTTTGCCGTTAATGGAGTCCACGCATGACCGCCACCGCCGCACCGGGCAAAGTACACGAATTCCCCTGCTACATCGCCGGCCGGGCAGTAAAGACGGGCCGCTGGCTCGACGTCCATTATCCGTACACCGGCGAACTGGTGGGCCGCGTCGCCTCGGCCAGCCGGGCCGATCTCGAACTGGCCATCGAGACCACCCGTCTGTCGCGCGAGCCGCTGACCCGTTATCAGCGGTACGAGATTCTGGAAACGGCCCGGCGACTGTTGGGGGAGCGGAGCGAAGAGTTTGCGGACCTGATTCGCCGCGAGTCGGGCCTGTGCATTCGCGAGACGCGGTACGAGATAGGCCGGGCGCAGGACGTGTTGCAGTTCGCCGCCATCGAGTCGCTCAAGGACGATGGGCAGATTTTCTCCTGCGATATCTCGCCGCAGGGAAAAGCCCGCAAGATTTTCACGCTCCGCGAGCCGCTGCACTTGGTGGCGGCGATCACGCCGTTTAACCACCCGCTCAACCAAGTGGCGCACAAGGTGGCGCCCGCCATCGCCGCCGGCGCGCCGATGATCCTCAAGCCGTCGCACAAGACGCCGCTAACGGCGTTTAAGTTTGTGGAGTTGCTCTACGAGGCGGGTCTGCCGCCGAATCTGCTCAGCGTGCTGATCGGTCCGCGCGACGAAGTGACCAAGCCGCTGGTCCAGCACGACCGGGTCGAGCTGGTGACCATCACCAGCTCGGTCGCCGCCGGCAAGGAAGTCGCCCGCACGGCCGGCTACAAAAAGCTGTGCCTGGAACTCGGCGGCAACTCGCCGCTGATCGTGCTGGAAGACGCCAACATGGACATGGCAGTCGAGCTGGCGGCCGAAGGCTGCTATCGCAACTCAGGGCAGCGCTGCACGGCGGTCAAGCGGCTGCTGATCCACGAGAAGATCATTGACGAGTTCACCGAGCGCTTTGTTGAAAAGAGCGCCGAGTACATCTGCGGCGACCCCGCCGACCCCAACACGCGCGTCGGCACGGTGATCGACGAGGAATCGGCAAAATATCTGGAGCGAGTCGTCAAGCAGTCGGTGGCCGAAGGGGCGAAGGTGCTCTTTGGCGGCGGCCGCCGCGGCGCGCTGCTCGAGCCGACCGTGATCGCCAACGTCCCGCGGACCACCGAGATGGTATGCGAAGAATCGTTCGGCCCGCTGGCGCCGATCATGAAGATTCGCGACGTGGACGACGCGATCGCGCTCGCCAACGGCACCGCCTTTGGCCTCTCCACCGGCGTGGTGACGAACAACCTCGACGCGGCAATCCGCCTGGTCAAAGGAATTCGCACCGGCACGGTGAACATCAACGCCGTGCCCGGCTACCGGATCGAAAGCAGCCCCTTTGGCGGCGTGAAAGACTCCGGCATGGGCATCAAAGAAGGCGTGATCGAGTCGATCAAGTACATGACGAATGTGAAGACGTTTTCGTTGCCATGGTAGAAGGGGCTGTCGGCTATCGGCTGTCAGCTATCGGCTTTGAAGAAAGTGGGTGTGCGCGAAGTTGCCACCCGGTTTTGTCGTCGATGTGGAGTTGCGTCCAATGTATGGCGGGCTGCCAGGTGGATCGTCTGGGGGCGGGCCGGTCAATTGGCCGGGGTTTATTTTTGTACTCGTAGTGGCGGCCGTGGGCACCGTGGCGTTTACCGCGCTGATTATTCACGTTTGTCCGTAACTTGAATTGGTACGCTGCGCGTACCCTATGCGCGTTTACAATCGCAAATCAATATTCGCAAATCGCACATCGAGGGCTCTGCCATGGACGCCGACATTCCCTACCTGCTGCTCACACCCGGCCCGCTGACGACGTCGCGCACCGTGCGGCAGGCGATGAACCAGGACCTTTCCACCTGGGACGTCGACTACAACGCCATCGTCGAATCCATCCGCTCGCAGCTCGTGCGGCTGGCGACGACGCGGACCGGTTACACCTCGGTGCTGATGCCCGGCAGCGGCACGTTTTCGGTCGAGTCGATCCTGGGTTCGGTCATCCCGCCCGACGGCAAGGTGCTGATCGTCAATAACGGCGCGTACGGCGAGCGGATGGTGCATATCGCCAAGCGGCTCAAGATCGCGGTCACGCCGATCGACCAACTGGAAACCGAACGGGCCGATCTTGCCCGCATCGACGCGGCCCTGGCCGCCGACAAGGCCATCACCCATGTGGCGATGGTTCACTGCGAAACGACCACGGGCATGCTCAACCCGGTGGCCGAAGTGGGGCAGATCGTCGCCCGGCACGGCCGAAAATACATCGTCGACGCGATGTCCAGCTTCGGCGGCATCCCGCTGACGATGGAAGGGCTCAACGCGCAGTTCCTCGTGTCGTCGGCCAACAAGTGCGTGCAGGGGGTGCCTGGCTTCGGGTTCGTGATCATGCCGCAGACAGAAATCGAAGCGACTCGCGGCTGGGCCCGCAGCCTCAGCCTCGACCTGTTCGACCAATGGCGCGAGATGAACGAGAAGGGTGGCAAGTGGCGGTACACTTCGCCAACGCACGTGGTGAATGCGTTTGCCCAGGCGCTGCAGGAGCTGGCGGCGGAAGGGGGCGTCGCCGCGCGGCACGCTCGCTATTCAGAGAACCACCGCCGTCTGGTGGCGGGCATGCAAGGGCTCGGCTTCCGCTGCCTGCTGCCGAGTCAGTGGCAGTCGCCGATCATCACGTCGTTCCTGTTCCCGGACGACAAGCGCTTCAGCTTCAACGAATTCTACGACCGCCTGAAGCGCCGCCGATTCGTGATCTACCCCGGCAAAGTGACCAATGCGGAAACCTTCCGCATCGGCAACATCGGCCATGTGTTCCCGGAGGACATGGATTTGCTGGTACGGGAGATCGAAGCAGTGATTGGTGAGATGGGGGTGAGGCTGAAGGCGGAGGTGGGTGTTTAGGAAATAATCTCCAATGACCAAATTCCAATCTCCAATAAAGCCTGCGCCGGGACTTTATTGGAGATTGGGATTTTGGTCATTGGTCATTAGTTCTTAGCCGCCGTGGGCGGCAAAGACTTCCACCATGGCAGGATCACCAGGATCGAGATGATCAGCCCCACGATCAAACAGATGAACAACGGCGACCAGTCGTGATTCTTCGCCAGCTTGCCGGGCAGGTAGCCCCCCAGGATACCGCCGATGGCGCCGATGCCGTTGACGATGCCGGTGGCCGTGCCGGCCCCCTTCTTGGTGCCAAAGTCCATCGCCGCCGCACCGGAGAGGATCGAATCGGGCCCGAACAAAAACAGCCCGATCAAAAAGAAGAACACGCACAGCAGCCACATCTGCGGGATGCGGCCTAGACCCAGGAACATCACCGCCACCGTCAGCGATAGCGAGATCACGCTGATCGGAATCCGCCGCGACTGAAAGCAGCGGTCGGAGATATACCCTGTCAGCACGATGCCAATGATCGCGCCGATCGGAATCACGGTGGTGGCAATGATGCTCTTGAAGACGCCGCTATCCTGCCCCAGCATTTCCTTCACATACAGCCCGCCCCACATCATCAGAAAATATCGGGCCAGCTTGATCGAGAAGTAGGCGATCCCCAACGCCCACACCGCCGGCGTGCGAAGCACTTCGCCCAGCACCTTCCACGAACCGTCGGGCTCTTCCGCCGGCGATTCTCCCTCGACCAGCACCGACTCGGGCTCTCCCTTGAATCGTTCGACCGAGGGCAAGCCCACGTCCTCCGGCCGGCTGCGCAGAAACAGGCATACCAGCACGAACACCACCGCCACGATGGCGGCCGGACCCCAAAAGCCGGCCGGCCAATACGGAATCGTCGGTTCGCCGGGCAATCCCGCGGGGCGAGGGTGGCCAAACCACAGCATCATCATGCCGGCCAGCGGCACGGCGTCGCCAATGGCGTAGCTGGTGGACCACCAGCCCATCACGCGCCCCCGCTCGCTCAACGAGAACCAGGAACTCATTGTCTTGGCGATGTTGGTCCAGCCGGCCGACTGCCCCATGCCGTGCACGATGGCGAAGACGATAAACGCCCAATACGTCGTCGCCCACCCCGCGGCCAGTCCGGCCAGCAGGCACAAACCCACGCCGGTGATCAGCACCCGCCGCGGCCCGATCCGATCGCCGATCGGCCCCCACAGAAACTGCCCGATCGCATACGTGGTGAGAAACACCAGGTTGATATTGGCGAAGTCTTCTTTAACGTCGTGTGAAGGAAACGAGACGACAGGGTGCGCCAGCGGATCGACAAACGCCACCGTGGCCACGCTGAACGACTTGCGGATCAAATAGAACGCCGCGTAGATCAGCCAGGTGACTGCGAAGATTTGCCAGCGGTAACGACGGTAGCGAGCTTGTTCCGCGGTCGAATCTAAAGGCAGGGCAACATCCGTCATGCACTAAACCGGCGGGTGCGGCGGGAAATCATAGCCGGGGGCAGTATAGGTGGGGGATGGATGCCCTTCAAGTCGCGACGAGAGGCGCCCCCCACTGCTTGTCGATCCTCATTTCAAACGGGATACTGTCTGGGGTGCGTACCCTGCTCGCGGGCCGCCGGGGTCGTCGGTCAGACGATCCTTGCCGGCCAGGTACGATGGCGAAACTCTCTGGGTTGAAGTCTTCTCTGGATCGAATTCTTCTCTGGGTCGAGGTCTTCCATGAATCTGTCTGAGTCTCCGCTCAATCCATATGCGCCCCCCTCTTCAAATCTGCCTGCCTCCCCGCTCAACCAGTCTGCGCTGCCACCTTCTCAATCCCCACCTCGGCAGGGTTTTGTCACGCGCTGGCTCGACACCGCGCATCCGCTGTTGTTCACCTGCTATGCGATCGTCGCGTCGTTCTCGACGTACTTCTGCATGTACGCCTATCGCAAGCCGTTCAGCGCCGGTTCGTACCACGACCTGAAGTTCCTCGGCACCCACATCGAACTGAAAACCGCGCTGGTCACCAGCCAGTTGATCGGCTACATGCTCTCCAAGTTGATCGGCATCAAGTTCTGCTCCGAGATCACCCGGCGGCGCCGCGCGCTGGCGCTGGTGGGCTTGGTGCTGCTCTCGCAACTGGCACTGCTGCTGTTCGCCGTCGTGCCGCCGCCGCTGAAGGTGGCGGTGATCTTCTTCAACGGCCTGCCGCTGGGGATGATCTGGGGACTGGTTGTGGCGTACCTGGAAGGACGCCGCACGTCGGAGGCCCTGCTGGCAGGGTTGAGCTGCTCGTTCATCCTGGCCAGCGGCATCGTCAAGGACATCGGCCGCAACTTGATGGCCGGCGCATCGCAGTTAACGTTCTTCAGCATCGACTTACCTTACTTGGGGCAACGCAGCCTCAGCGGTCCGAATCCGCTGTTGAGTTTTGGCAAGATTTCAGAGTTCTGGATGCCGTTTGCCACAGGGCTGCTGTTCTTTGTGCCGCTGCTGGTGTCGGTGTGGATGCTCGAGCAGATTCCGCAGCCCAGCGCCGCGGACGAGCGTGCCCGCGTGAAGCGCGAGCCGATGAACCGCCTGCATCGCTGGGCCTTCGTGCGGCATTTTTTGCCCGGCATGGTGATGCTGCTGGTGGCGTACTTTTTCCTGACCGCGTACCGCGACTATCGCGACAACTTCGGCGTGGAGATGCTCACCGGGCTGGGGCTCAAGGAACAGGCCAGCATCTTCAGCCGCAGCGAAGCCTGGGTCACGTTCGGCGTGCTCGTGGCGCTGGGGGGACTCGTCTTCGTCCGCAACAACCGCTGGGGGCTGATCGGCGCGTTCGCCATCATGGGCGTGGGGACGCTGCTGCTCGGCGGCGGCACGCTGTTGTGGGACACCGGCCGGATCGGCGGCCTGACGTTCATGATCCTCACCGGACTGGGCATTTACCTGGCGTACGTCCCCTACGGCTCGGTGCTGTTCGATCGGTTGATCGCATCGACGGGCATTGTCGGCACGGCGGTGTTCGCCATCTATCTGGCTGATTTTATCGGCTACCTTGGCTCGATCAGCGTGCTGCAGGCCAAGGATCTGCTGTTTGCCCACATGAGCCGGCTGGCCTTCTTCCGCGGGTTCTCTTATTTTTCATCTATCATGGCCACGGTTTTGTTGGCCGTAAGTTGCGTATACTTTGCTTACTTCCACCGCCACGGTCGTGTGGCCGAGCAGGTGGACGCCACGGATCGCCGACTGGCCTCGCGGGAGAAAGTTCCCGTGGCAGGCTGACGGGGATCGTCCTTGCCCCGTTTCATCGCGGTTACACCTGCCATGACACACGCCGCCACCCCGCCTCAGCAATTGGCCGACCTGCTGGCCACCTGCCTCGACAATCACAGCTTGCCCGGAGCGTTTTACAACGACCCGCTGGTCTATCAGGCGGACCTGGATCGCATCTGGCGGCGGGGCTGGTTGTTCGCAGGGCATAGCTGTCAATTGGCCCAGCCGGGGGACTACATCACCGTCAACATCGACGTCGATTCGCTGATTGTGATTCGCGATGACGACGGCGGCCTGCGGGCACTGCACAACATCTGCCGCCACCGGGGCACGGTCCTGTGCCACGAGCCGGCCGGCCGCGTGGGTCGGATCGTGTGCCCTTATCATCAATGGACCTACGGCCGCGACGGCCAGTTGCTCAGTTGCCGCGGCATGCAGCCGGAGATCGACAAGAGCCAACTGGGTTTGGTGCCCGCGCAGGTGCGCGAAGTGGCCGGGCTGGTGTTCGTCAGCCTCAGCGACGATCCGCCCGACTTTGAGCCGGCGCGTGAGCTGATCGAGCCGCTGGCCCGGCCGCAGGGAATGGAGCGGGCGAAGATCGCCGCGGTGCGCGATTACGAGATCGCCGCCAACTGGAAGCTGGTGTGGGACAACAACCGCGAGTGTTACCACTGCAACGCCAACCACCCGCAATACATCAAAGCCAACTTCGACCACTACAACGCCGACGACGCCACCGACCGCGTCCGCGAGAAGATCGCCGCCGCCACTGCCCGCAGCGAAGCGAAATGGGCCGCCTGCGGCCTGGCCGTAACGCATCGCGAGACGGGCATGGCCCCGTTTCCCGATGCTTCTTCCAAGGGGGACCGCCACGGCTGGTTCTCCGCCAACCGCACGGCGCTGGTTGACGGCTGGGTGAGCGAATCGATGGATGGCCGCCAGATCGCGCCGCTGATGGGCGACTACGCCGACCCCGACGTCGGCACGCTGCGGATTCGCACGATGCCCAACTTCTGGAACCATTCGAGCTGCGACCACGCCGTCAGCACGCGCCTGCTCCCCGCCGGCCCGCACAAGACGCTGGCCCAAGTCACCTGGCTGGTGCAAGCCGACGCCGTCGAAGGGCGCGACTACCGGTTAGAAGAACTGATGCCGTTCTGGCAGCTTACGTCCGAGCAAGACTGGGAACTGTGTTCGGCTGCGCAGCGCGGCGTGATGTCGAGCCGCTACACACCGGGGCCGCTTTCGACGTTCAAGGAGTACAATGTCGAAGCGTTCCGCAAGTGGTACGTGAAGCAGTTGGCGGGGGTATGACGACGGTTTTTTTACCACAGAGGCACAGAGGCACGGAGACGGGAAGCGAGGAGCCACAAAGAACACAAAACGCGCAAAAGTTTTTTCTGCGGTTTTGTGGCCAACCTTCACTGCGTCATAGTACCCATCACGCTCCGCGTGATGCACGACAAGCTTTCCACCAAGTTCCGAGTTATGCCCGTCCTCACGCGGAGCGTGAGGGGTACTTTGGCAACTGCCCTCAATCGCAACCGAAGGCAAACCGATGGCGGCCGAAAAGAAGATCGTCATCATCGCCGGGCCGAACGGAGCGGGCAAGACGACGTTTGCCCGCGAGTTTTTGCCCAATGAATCAGGCTGCCCGATTTTCGTGAATGCCGATTTGATCGCGGCGGGGCTGTCGCCGTTTGCGCCCGATCTGGCCCAGGTGCGCGCGGGGCGACTCATGCTCGCCGAGATCCGTGAGCACGCTGACCTTGGCGTCAGCTTTGCGTTTGAGACGACGCTCAGCGGACGCAGCTATGCCCAGCGTATTCCTAGCTGGCAGGCGGATGGATATCACATCAAGCTGGTGTACCTGGGCTTACCCGACGTACAATTGGCGCTGAAGCGTGTGGCAACCCGCGTCTCGCACGGCGGCCACAACGTGCCTGAAGAGGTAGTCCGCAGACGCTTTGTCGCCAGTCGAAGAAATTTTGACCAGATCTACAAGTCGCTCGTCAACATCTGGATCGAGTATGATAATTCCCACACGCCGGCAATTGTGCTGAACGAGTGCAATAACGATGACCGAACCACGCCTCCCACAACTCGCTGATTCTGACATTCAAGGCTCTTACCCGGCCCTACTGCGCGCCGCGCAGCGAGCCCGGGAACTGGCCCGCGCCACCGGCGTGCCGCTGGTCTATTGGCAGGATGGGCGAGTGGTGTATGAGTACGTGTCGAAGGACACTGCCGAGGGTAGCCCGGCGGCGCCTAGTTCTCCCTCGCCCACTAGCGAATCCTGACGAGTATCTCGGTCCGTGGCGCACGTCATGGCTGCGTGATGAATCAAAACATGGCCTCGCGCGACGTCGCACCTCCCGCCCCCGACCCACGATCCAGATGGTCGTTGTATTGGACAACGTGGCTCTGCGGCGGTGTGATGTTGGGTTGCGTGTTGTTTCTCAATTGCGGTCTATATTTGATCTGCTCGTTTGGTCCGGAGTATTCTGTGTGGTGTGACCATATCGGCTGGCCAGCGGCGTTTGTAGGTGTGGAAAATCCTGCTCCTAAGTTTAGTAAGGATTTTATTGTCCCGGAACTGGAGATCTCTTCGGATGTGACAATTTGGCCACTTGTTGTGGACATCGTGATTGCCTGCCTGACCGTTGGTGGAATTGTCGTTGTGACACAAGTTACCCGTGTCAGGTATCCCGAAATATTTCGCGTCTCGATCCTCCAATATCTGGCAATGACCGCGTTTGTGGCGTTGTTGCTTTGTTTGGAAAGTCAGGAAGTTCGTGAATTCGAGAGGGACGAGAACGGACTTCCGCGCCTTGTGGGAATAGCCTACAGGGTGTGTAAATTGGCCGTCTACGCCGCGCTGGCGATCAACTTCTTCGTCCTCTCCAAACCCAGTTGGTGGCGACGGCGCGGTGCCAATGGCAATGTGACGCGTTGATAATTTGGTGCGTGCAAATACACTATTGAAGGCCCAGCATGACTTCCCCCGACCTCCGACCTCCGACTTCCGACCTTTCTCCCGCCGAATTCGTCATCATCGGCGGCGGGGCGGTGGGTTGCGGCATGGCGTACGCGCTGGCCAAGGCGGGGCATACCGACGTTCTGGTGATCGAGAAGGAGCCCTCGCTGTGCAACGTCACCAGCTCGCAGGGGGCCGGTTTATGCGGCCAGATTCGCAGCTCCGCCGAGCGGACGCGGCTGGCGATGTTTTCCGCCCGGACGTTTAAGGAACTCGAAGCGGCGGGCGGCCCGGCTCGGCCGAACTGGCACGCGGTCGGTAGCTTGCGGCTGGCGCACAGCGACGCCCGCGTGGCGGAGTTCGCCCGGCTGAAGCAGGTCAGCGACGAGGTGGGTTTGGAAGTCGAGCTGATTGACATCGGCCGCGCGAAGAAGCTGTGGCCGAACATGACGTTCGCCGGGATCCAGGCGGTGCTGTGGTGCCCCACTGACGGCTACATGGACCCCCGCAGCGTCGTGCGCACGTACGAGCATCACAGCCGCCAATTGGGCGTGCGGTTCGCCACCGACACGGCGCTCGCCGGCATCGAGCTGCGCGAGGGGCGCGTGGCGGCGGTGCGCACCAGCCGCGGCACCATCGACTGCCGCTTTGCGATCAATGCCGCCGGCGCGCACGCGTATCATGTAGCGAAGCTCGTAGGGCTTGAGCTGCCGATCGTGCCCGTGCGGCATGAATACTTTGTCAGCGTCCCGCTCCCCGGAATGCATCCCGGGTTGCCCGTGCTGCGGATTCCGGACATCGGCTTGTACCTGCGAGCGGACGGCGAGGGCTTGCTGGTCGGCGGCTGGGAAGAGACGGCCGTCTCGACAAACCCCACGGGTTTCGGCCTGACCGACGAGCCGCCGCTTAATGCCGATCAGGAAGTGCTCGCCGGTTTCGCCGAGCGGATGGAGCCGCTGTTTCCCGGCGTGCGCGATGCGGCGTCGGCACGGGTCGCGAAGGGTTGGCCGACGTTCACGCCCGACGGGCGATTCATCGTCGGCGAAAGCCGCCGCGTCCCCGGTTTTGTGATGGCCGGCGGCTGCAACGCGCACGGCATCAGCGGCTCGCCCGGCCTCGGCCAGCACCTCGTCGAGGCCCTGTTCAGCCCCCAACCATCGCCTTACATTAAGAGCCTCAGCCCCGACCGTTTTGACGGGCAAACGTGGGACTGGGAAACCGTCCGCAGCCAGGCGGAGAAGATTTATCGGGAATACTACGGGATTGGGTGCTGAATTTTTGAACCACAGAAGCTTTGAACCACAGAGACACAGAGAAAAGTTAATGACCAATCACCAAATTCCAATAACCAATAGTGAAGTTGCTGGCCCTATTGGAGATTGGAATCTTGGTCATTGGTCATTAAATTCCCTCTGTGGTTCAACCGTCCTTTAAACGTACGCTAATCCGATGACGAACGAACTTCCCACCCACGCCCGCGCAGTCATTGTCGGCGGCGGCATTGTCGGCTGTAGCATTGCCTATCACCTGGCGGGCCTGAAAGGTTGGCGCGATACGGTGCTTGTCGAGCAGCAGAAGCTCGCGGGCGGCACGTCGTGGCACGCGGCGGGTATGGTCGGCCGGCTGCGCGTCAGCCGCAGCATGACCGAGGTGAACAAATACAGCGCCGAGTTGTACGCCCGACTGGAAAGCGAAACGGGTGTGTCGACCGATTGGAAAGCCACCGGCAGCCTGATGCTGGCCCAATCGGCCGAGCGGATGACGCAACTGCGCCGCACCGTGGCGATGGCCGAATTGTTCGGCGTCGAAGCCGAGATGGTCGATGCCCGGTTCGTGGCCGACAAATGGCCGCTGATGCGCACCGACGACGTGCTCGGTGCCGCGTGGCTCCCCGGCGACGGCAAGGTGAAGCCGGAACGCGTCGTGCGATCGCTGGCCGCCGGCGCCCGGCAGCGCGGGGCCAACCTGGTGGAAGGAGTCCGCGTGTTGCGGCTGCTACGCGAGGGGCGGCGGATCGTCGGCGTGGAAACCACGGCCGGCACACTTCGCGCGGAGGTCGTCATCCTCTGCGGTGGCATGTGGGCACGGCAACTGGGCCTCGAGTGCGGCATCGACATTCCCCTTTGGCCGGTCGAGCATCATTACGTGGTCACCGATCCGATTGCCGGCGTGACCGATGATCTGCCGATCATTCGTGACCCCGACGGCATGATTTACATCCGCCCCGACGGCGACACGCTGTGGCTCGGCGGCTTTCAAAAGCGCAGCACGCCGTGGCTGGTGGACCGCGTGCCGGACGAATTTAGCTTTCAACTGCTGCACGACGACTGGCCAAAGTTTTCCGAGCCGCTGGCCGCGGGCAAACACCGCGTGCCGGTGCTGGAGAAAACTCGGATTCCGAAGTTCGTGAACGGCCCGGAGAGCTTTACGGCGGACAACAATTTCCTGCTCGGCCCGCCGCCAGAACTCGAAGGGGTGTTCATCGCCGCCGGCTTCAACTCGGCCGGCATCGCCTGCGCCGGCGGAGTGGGGAAGCTGATGGCCGACTGGCTCGACGCCGGAGAGCCGCCGTGCGATTTATGGTCGGTCGATCCGCGGCGGTTTGGCCCGCTGCACAACAACCGCACGCTGCTGCAGGATCGCGTCGGCGAAGCGCTGGGCTGGCACTACCAGATGGCATGGCCGAATCGGGAGCCGGAGTCCGCCCGCGACGTGCGCCGCTCGACGCTGTATGAAAAGCTGGCCGCCGCCGGCGCGTGCTTTGGCTCACGAATGTTGTGGGAGCGGCCGCTGTGGTTCGCCCCGCCGGGCGTGACGCCGGAGCTTCAATACAGCTTCGGCCGGCAGAACTGGTTTGAGTATTCCGCCGCCGAGCATCGGGCGACGCGCGAGCGCGTGGCGCTGTTCGACCAGACCACGTTCTCGAAGTATTTTCTCGAAGGGCCCGATGCGGCGAGCGTGCTGCAGCGGATCTGCTCGGCGAACGTCGACGTCCCACCCGGCACGGTGGTTTACACGGCGCTGCTCAATGAACGCGGGACGTTTGAAAGCGACTTGACCGTCATCCGGCTGGCCGAGGATCGCTACTATATTGTCACGTCGACTGCCCAAACGGTGCGCGACTTCGACTGGATTCGCCGCCACACGCCGCAGGGCGCCAGGGCGACGCTGACCGACGTGACCGGCGGCTACGGCGTGCTCGGCCTGATGGGCCCCAGGGCACGCGACGTGCTGAGCCTGGTGACCGACGCGGCGGTCGATAACACTTCGTTTCCGTTCGGCACCGCGCGGCGGATCAGCGTCGGCACCGCCACCGCCACCGCGGTGCGCATCACGTACGTCGGCGAGTTGGGCTGGGAGTTGCACGTGCCGCTGGAGCAGATGCCGGCGACGTACGACGCATTGTGGACGGCGGGCCGCCCGCTGGGTCTGTACAACGCCGGCCACTATGCGATCAACTCGCTGCGGCTGGAAAAGGGCTATTGCGCGTGGGGATCGGACATCTCGCCCGATGAAACGCCGCTGCAAGCGGGGCTAGGGTTCGCCGTCGACATGAATAAGGACTTCATCGGCCGCGAGGCGCTGGTGAAGCAAAAACAGTCGGGCCTGCGGAAGCGGCGGCTGGTGTTCGTGCTGGCCGACCCCGAGCCGATGTTGTGGGGAAGCGAGCCGATCTGGCAGGACGGCCGCAAGGTGGGCTACACCACCAGCGGCGCCTACGGCCACACGGTCGGCGGCGCCGTTGCGATGGGCTACATTCCCCTGCAACCCAATCAAACCGCCGCCGACCTGCGCGCCTGCCGCTACGAGATTGAAAGCGACGGCCGGCGCTACCCAGCGGCCGCACATCTGCGTAGCCCGTACGACCCGGATGGCACGCGGATTAAGGCGTAGCGGGCGGACGAGAAAAGTGAGCGGTTCGGCGCTAGCCGCCGGTCCCACGAAGTGCGTGGCCCTGCGGGACCCATTCCGCTCACTAGCCCGCGTGCAAAGCTTGTTGGTTGCGCCGGCACTGGCAAAGCCAGTGGCACACGAACCAGGGAACACCTTGCTGGTTCTGCCGCGTTGCCCTGCGGCCTGCTCCTTCTCCGTGCCTCCGTGGTAAAAACTCGCACTACCCTGCCTCTTCCGGCGGGGTGGTCAGTTCTGCCGTGGCTTGCAGGGCCTCGGCGATTGGCGGCAGAATGCCGAGCCGCCGGTAGATCGGGCGGATGTGCGTGCGCAAGCGCGGCAGATAGGCCGTGAAGATCAGCGCCGCGATCACACACACCCAGCCGCCGAATCGCACCACGCGCGGGGCGCCGACGCGCTGCGCCACCGCGCCGCCCAACAGGCTCCCCCATGGCGCCGCACCGATAAACGCCGTCGCGTACAGACTCATCACCCGGCCCCGCTTGTCCTCATCCACCAGCGTCTGCAACAGCGTATTGGTGGCCGCCAACTGAAACATCAGGCAAAATCCGGTGACTAGCAACAGCGCCACCGACAGCCAGATCATCCGCGAGTAAGAAAACGCCACCAGCCCCAGGCCCAGCACGATCGCCGCGGCGGTCAGGTGTCGGGCCATGCCCAGAATGTGCCGCCGCGAGGCAAGTTGGACGGCGCTGGTCAGCGCGCCGACGCCGGACGCGGCCACCAGCAGGCCGTACATCAGCGCGTCGCCGTGCAGAATCTGCGTGGTGAACAACGGCAGCAGCACGCTCAGCGGCATCGAGCAGAGGCTGACCACCCCCATCAGCAGCAGCAGCGAGCGAATCGGCGGAAACCCGAACGCGTAACGCAAACCTTCCTTCAAGCCGTGCAGCACGGCCGGATGGGTGCGGCGCTGCCACTTCGGCAAATCGCGCATCAATAACAGTGACATCAGCACCGGCCCGTAGCTTAAAGCATTAAGCAAGAAGCACGTCTTCTCTCCTCCCAGCGCAATCAGCAAACCCGCCAGCGCCGGGCCGATCAGCCGCGCGGCATTGACGATCGACGAGTTCACCGCAATGGCGTTCGGAAGGTCCTGCCGGTCGGGCACCATCTCCACGACAAACGACTGCCGCAGCGGCATGTCGAATCCGTTGATGATCCCCAGGCAGGCCGCCAGGGCGAGAATTTGCCACACCGTGATCGATCCGTTGAACGTCAGCGCCGCCAGCACGACCGCCTGCGTCATCGCCAGCGTTTGGGTGATCAACAAGGCGCGGTGCCGATTCCAACGATCGGCCATCACGCCTGCCCAGGGGGCGACAAAGAACGTCGGAATCTGGCTGCAGAAACCGACGAGCCCGAGCATCGCCGCCGGTCCGGTCAGCCACCCTAGCCCCGCGGTGTGGCTCCAGCGGCCGATCGCGTCGGCCTGGCTGGGAGACGCGGCGATGCGGTTGACCAGCCACATCATGCCGGTCTGCTGCATCCACGTGCCGATCAGCGAGATGCTTTGCCCGGTGAGGAACAGGCGATAATTGCGATGCCGCAGGGCACGAGGTACGCGAAACCAACTCACGAAATGCAATCTCCCGATCAATGCCGCAATGTAATTTGAAGCAGGCAACTCGCACCGGCGTTCGCCTGCCATGCAACATGCCGAGACAAACCGCGAGGTATTATGCGGGCCATCTGCCACGCGAGGCAATCGCGCCGGTCGCCTGGATATCCGCCCCGCCGCGTCGGCAATCGATTCCACGTTGATTAAGCAGGATATCCCAACGGCCGTCCAGACCGAAGGGGAATCGGTAGTCCGCAGTGGGGGATTGGCGATCGAGATGGACTCAACCCGAAGGCGGGGCGCCAGACTGGCCCCGTTCTGCGGCGGTTACTAGGATAAAGGGGTACGCGTCCCCGCCCCGCCCGCCTCCCATCGGCAGCCCTTCTCCTCAGAGTCCCATCGCCTATGGCTCGGATCGCATCGCCCGCTGCTGAATCATTGTGCCCCAGACACCGGCAACTTAGATTGATCGGCGCAGTCGCGGCCATGTTGCTTTCGCTGTGGTGGACAGCCGCGCCAGCATTGGCCGGCGACTGGCCCATGTGGCGGTACGACGGCACGCGCAGCGCCGCCTCGCCGGACGACCTGCCCGCCAATCTGCAACTCGCCTGGGTTCGCCAATACGCCGCCCGCGAGCCGGTGTGGGACGATCCGCTCAATCGCGACGTGATGCCGTACGATCAGATCTTCGAGCCAATCATCGTCGGCCGGCGGATGATCGTGGGCTTTAACGATCGCGACAAAGTGGTCGCCCTGGATATCGACACGGGGCGCGAATTGTGGACGTTCTACTGCGACGGCCCGGTCCGGTTTCCGCCGGCCGCGCTGGGGGAGCGCATCTTCGTGGCCAGCGACGATGGCTGGCTGTACGCGCTCGACGCGGCCGACGGCTCGGTCGCCTGGAAGTTTCGCGGCGCGCCGGGCCCGCGCAAGTCCATCGGCAACAAGCGGGTGATTTCCTGTTGGCCGGCCCGCGGCGGACCCGTGGTGTGCGACGGCAAGGTCTATTTTGCCGCCAGCATCTGGCCCTTCATGGGCACATTCATCTACGCCCTGGATGCGGCCACCGGTCGGGTCGATTGGGTCAACGACGGCACCGGCGCGACGTTCATGAAGCAGCCTCACAACGCCGACTCGTTCGCCGGCGTCGCTCCGCAGGGGGCGCTGGTGGCGACGAAAGACCTGGTGATCGTCCCGGGCGGCCGCAGCCTGCCCGCGGGGTTCGATCGCGCAAGCGGCGCGCTACGCTACTTCCGCTTCGGGGCCAAAGGCGAAGGGGGCTCGCTGGTCTGCGCGGACGATCGCAATTTGTACGTCCACACCCGGCTGCGCGGGGTTCAAGTCTGCGACTTGGCTTCGGGCAAGCAATCGAAAAAGGAACTCAACGAGCCGGTGCTGACCGAAGGGGGAACCATCTCATTCGACGGCCGCCAAGTGGTGGCCAACGCCGACAAGTTCAATTTTCATGTGTCCGTCGATGGCAGCGGCGACCTGATCCGCGCCGGCAGCCGGATCTACGCCGCGGGCAAAAAAGATATCGTGGCGCTGGACGGAGCGGGCCAGACGGTCTGGTCGCAGCCGGTCAAAGGGAAGGTGCTGCGATTGTTGGGCGGGGCCGATCATTTAATAGCCATCACGCTCGACGGACGAATTGTGGTTTACGCTGGGGTGCCTGGGGCAACGCTCCAGCCCAGTCAGGTGGGAAATACTGGGGCGTTGCCCCAGGCACCCGTAACGCAAGTCAAGCCGATCGTTGAAACCCCGGCCGACGTGAAGCCCTCGCCCGACGCCGTCGCACGGGCGAACGAACTGCTCAAGCAATGCGGCGCAAGCGACGGCTTTGCCCTGTGGTTCGGCGTCGATGACGAACCGCTGCTCGACGCCGTGCTGGCGCAAAGCCAACTGCACATCATTGTCGTCGACGCGGACATGAAGAAAGTGGACACGCTGCGGCGGCGATTCGACGCGGCGGGCCTCTACGGCCGCCGCGTAGTCGTCCAACAGGGCGATCCGATTTCCTACGCCGCGCCGCCGTACTTCGCCAATCTTGTGGTCGTTGGCCCATCCATGGCAGCCGCATGTGCCAAGCCGGAAACGCTCGCGGCCGTGTACGAATCGGTCCGTCCCTACGGCGGACTGTTGTCGCTACCACCGGCCACAAAAATAGCCGACGCCAAACTCGCCAGTGCCCGCGTGGAGCAATCCGCCGGCGGCGTGCTGGTGCATCGCGATGGCCCGCTGGTCGGCGCCGCCGACTGGACCCACCAATACGGCAACATCGCCAACACAGTCAAATCGGACGACGATCGTGTGCGCCTGCCGCTGGGGGTGTTGTGGTTCGGTGGCAACTCGAATCTCGATGTCCTGCCGCGACATGGTCATGGTCCGCCCGAGCAGGTGGTCGGCGGCCGGATGTTCATCGAAGGGATGGACTGTCTCAGTGCCCGCGACGTGTACACCGGCCGGGTGCTGTGGAAGCGCGTACTGAAAGACCTCGACAACTTTGGCGTCTACTTCAACGAGACGTACAAAGACGCACCGCTGAGCACGGCCTACAACCAAGGGCATATCGCCGGGGCCAACGCCCGCGGAACAAACTTCGTGGCCACCGCCGACGAAATCTACGTGGCCCTGGGCGATCATTGCGAAGTGCTCGACGCGGCCAGTGGAAAAACGCTCCGCACGATCACCATGCCCAAGGGAGAGAAGGACGAGGCACCGCCGCTGTGGGGCTTCATCGGCGTGTATCAGGACGTGCTGCTAGGCGGAGCCGGGTTTGCCAACTTCACCGGCGGCCAGCGCGATCTCTCCACGCGGCAAGGGCTGGGGCTTTCGGATCTTTCGGCCAGCGACGGACTGGTGGCATTCGATCGCCACACCGGAAAAATCCTCTGGCAGGCGAAGGCCCGCTACAGTTTTCTGCACAATTCGATCGTCGCCGGCGGCGGGCGCGTCTATTGCCTCGACCGGCTCCCGGGCAGCGTCGAAGGGAAGCTCAAACGTCGCGCCCAGATCGATCCGACGAAGTATCGAATCGTCGCCCTGGATGCCCGCACGGGTCAGCCGGCCTGGCAGCAGGAGCAGAACATTTTCGGCACCTGGCTGAGCTATTCCGAGAAGAACGATCTGCTGCTGCAAGCCGGATCGAAGAACGGCGACCGGCTCCCTGACGAAGTGGACCACGGAATGATCGCCTACCGGGGCCGCGACGGCGCGGTGGCGTGGCAGGATCTGGAACGCAAGTACAGCGGCCCCTGCATTCTGCACAACGACACGATCCTGACCAACGTCGCGTCGTACAAAACCACCGGGGGCGCGTTCTCGCTGCTCACCGGCAAGCCGAGTCTGGTGGTCAACCCGCTCTCCGGCCAAGGAGAGACGTGGCAAATCACGCGCACTTACGGCTGTAACACGGCGATCGCCAGCGAGCACCTGCTGACGTTTCGCAGCGGCGCGGCGGGGTTCTACGACCTGGCCGACCAGGGGGGGACGGGCAACTTCGGGGGCTTCAAATCGAGCTGCACGTCGAACCTGATCGTGGCCGGCGGCGTGCTCAACGCGCCCGACTACACACGCACCTGCACCTGCACGTATCAAAATCAAACGTCGCTGGCGCTGGTCCACATGCCGGAGATCGAGGTCTGGACGTTCGGTGGGCGGAGCCACGCCGCAGGTGGTGGTCAACGTGAAGGGGCCGAACGTCAGCTACTATCGGCATCACTCGGCCACGTACTCCGGCAAGGTCCACCCTTGGGTAGTGGCCTCCGGGGTGCGCAATGCCGAGTCGGTTTCGATCCAACTCACGTATGCGGCCAACTCACCCGCGCAGCCGGCCGGTCCGGCAGAGCCAAAGCCGGGCAAGCACCATCGCAAGTCGGACGCCACCGCCGCCGCCACGGCCGATCCCACGCCCACGCCGCCGGCTGAAAAGGGAGCCGCCCTTTCCCCCACTTACACCGTGCGGCTCTATTTTGCCGAGCCGGACGATGTAAAACCGGGACAAAGGGTGTTTGACGTACTGGTGCAGGATCGGCCCGTTTTGAAGGGTTTTGACGTCGTCGCGGCGGCCAGCGGAACCCGGCGGGGAGTGATGCGCGAGGTTCGCGGCGTGGCGGGACAGGATACAATAACAGTGGCCCTACGATCGGCCCCCGGCTCGGCCTTGGGGACGTTGTTGGCAGGTGTCGAGTTGATTGAGGAACATTAGATTAAAGTACCCCTCACGCTCCGCGTGA
The DNA here is from genome assembly GCA_021413585.1 of Planctomycetia bacterium. Classification (GTDB taxonomy): domain Bacteria; phylum Planctomycetota; class Planctomycetia; order Pirellulales; family UBA7805; genus JAIOPX01. Next base: position 3,978 of record JAIOQB010000206.1, on the reverse strand, counting down.
GGATTCGCAGAGGCAAGCCGTGAAGGGGCATCACGCGCAGCGTGATGACTACAATGACGATTTTTGCGCAGGATCAGACTATGCATTACACGCCCGGCGAAACGACCCATGCACGCAAGTTTAGCTGGCGAGGGATACTTGTTCCCATGGCCGCGGCGTCGGTTGTCGTGGCTGCTGGATCCTGGTGTTCGCCGCCCAGCGTGGCCTGCGAGATCCCCGTGTTTCGATTTGCCCTGGAGCGTTGGGCTCCCGATCCGTACCAGGTGTTCTTGCTCCACTCCGGCCCGCTGGCCGCGACGGATGAAAAGCTGGCGGCTGACTTGGAGAAGCTCAGCGACGGGGCCGACAAGCCCTCGAACCTGGACGTGGTGAAGATCGATCTGGAGGCCACCGGCGACGACCCGGCCGTCAAGGCGCTGAAGAAGCAATACGGCCAACTCAAGAGTCCGTTGTTGTTGCTGCGCGATCCGCACGGCGCCTTCGATAAGCCGCCGATCTGGAGCGGTCCGTTGACGAGCCAGAATATCGCGCTGCTGGCCGATTCGCCGCTGCGACATCAAATCGTCCACCAAATCAACGCCGGCAACTCGGCCGTTTGGGTGTTGCTCGAAAGCGGCGTCGCCGCAGATGACACCGCCGCTGCCACGATGCTCGATACCGAACTGAAGCGAAACGCCGCCACGCTGAAGCTGCCGGAAAAAGAAACGCTCGAAGCGGACGAGTATTACAAGCACGATACGAAGATCCCGCTGAAGATTGGCTTCTCGCTGCTGCGGCTGAAGCATGGCGACACGCAGGAAGAGTTGCTCCGCGCGATGCTGCTGGCCACCGAGCCCGACTTGAAGGACCAGCACGGCCCGATCGCCATTCCGATCTTCGGCCGCGGCAGGGCCTGCTATCCCCTGGTCGGCAAGGGGATCAATGCCGTGCAAATTGAAGACAACTGCAAGTTCATCACCGGCCGCTGCTCGTGCCAGGTGAAGCGCGAAAATCCGGGCATCGACCTGCTGCTGGCCGCCGATTGGAACAATCTGGTGGGTGGCAAGCCATCCTCCTCGGGCGCCAAGCCGCCGCCAGAGCTAACCGGGTTAGGCGTGGTGATCACCGACGTCGAGCCGGCCAAGGCTCCCGTAAAGTCCGGCCCGCCCCCCGCTTCCACGCCAGACCTGCTCGATTCAAAATTAAAGCCCATCGATCCGGCGCCGAAGAAGTAATGCGTTGCGATTGCCTGTGCGAAGTTGCGCCGAACAACCAGCAACTTCGTCCCTGGTTTTCGCCTCCGTCCGTGTGCCACTGGCTTTGCCAGTGCAAAGCAGCACCAACAAACTCAACACCTCTATAACGACCAAGAATTCGGCTATGCTCAAAAAATCCCCACTCCACCGCCGCGGCGCCGCCAACAGCTTTCATGTGCTGATCTTCGGCGGCCTGATCGTGCTGGTCACGCTGGGCTTCCTTCTGTGGGGAATGGACTGGAAGGCTCCCACCGACGACAAGCCGGCACCCGCTGCAGGTCAGACCGTCGCAGGTAAGTCCACCGACAAGACCAAACTGGCCAGCGGCCTGATGCTCTACTGCGCGGCCGAAATGCGCACGGCCGTCGAGGAGATCGCCGCCGAATATCAAAAGCAATATGGCCTGGCAACGCAAATCCAATACGGCGGCTCGAATACGCTGCTCAATCAAATCGCCGTTTCCAAGACGGGCGACCTGTTTCTCGCCGCCGACGACAGCTACATCGAGCAGGGCAAGAAGCAAGGCCTGATCGCGGAAACGCTCCCCGTGGCGCAGATGACCCCCGTGATCGCGGTGAAAAAAGGGAACCCCAAGAAAATCACCGAGCTGAAAGACCTGCTGCGGTCCGACATCGTCGTGGCCCTGGCCAATCCCGATCAGGCGGCCATCGGCAAGAAGACGCGGCAGTTGCTCCGCGCCGCCGGACTGTGGGACCAGATCGAAAAGCAGGTTACCGCCAAAGGGGTCTTCCAGCCCACCGTGTCGGAAGTGGCCAACACGGTCCAGTTGGGCAGCGCCGACGCGGCGATCATCTGGGACACCACGGTCCAGCGTACGCCGCAGCTTGAGGCGATCCGCTCGCCGCAGCTCGATCCTGGCGTGGCCCATGCCACGCTGGCGGTGCTCAAGTGCAGCGATCTGCCCACCAGCGCGCTAAAGTTTGCCCGTTACCTCACGTCGGCCGACAAGGGTTTGCCCGTCTTCCAGAAACTGGGCTACCAGGTGGCGGAAGGGGACCCGTGGTCCGAAGCGCCGGAGCTGACGTTCTACATCGGCTCCGTCAATCGCCGCGCGATTGAGCCGATCATCGACGCCTTCCAAAAGCGCGAGGGCGTGCGCGTCAACACAGTCTACAACGGCTGCGGCATTCTCACCGGCCAGATGCGGCAGATCGCCCGCCGCGGCGGAATCGGCTTTCCAGACCTGTATCTGGCTTGCGACGTGTATTACCTCGACACGGTGCGAAGCATGTTTCAAGAGCCGGTGAACATCTCCGACACCGAAGTGGTGATCGCCGTCCCCAAAGGAAATCCGCAGCACATCAAGGACTTGAAAGACCTGGGCAAGCCGGGGGTTCGAGTCACCGTCGGCCAGTGCGAGCAATGCACTATCGGCGTGCTGACCCGCAAACTGCTGGAATCGGAGGATCTGCTCGGCCCGGTGCAGAAGAACGTGGTGACCGAAACCGCCACCTCCGCGATGCTCGTCCCCACCGTCACCACCAAGTCGGCCGACGCCACACTGGCCTACTTCACCGACACGCTGGCCGAGAAAGACAAGATCGACGTGATTCACATCCCCTCGGCCGCAGGCAAAGCCGTGCAACCGCTGAGCATCGCCAAACAGAGTACGCAGAAGAATCTCGCCCGGCGGTTGTATCAGTCGATTACCCACGCGAAAGACTCGTTTGAAAAAATCGGCTTTCATTGGCGGCTGAACGACGCGGGGCAGCCACTGGAACCCGAGAAGCCAGCGGAGCCTGAGAAGCCGGCCAAAGCGAAGCAGCCGGAAGCCGCCAAAACCCAGAGCGCGCCTTAATCATGCCGGGGCCTCAGCCACTTCTACCGCAGCAGCGTGGGCAGCGCTTCTTATCGGAGGGGCTGTTCTACGTCGTGCTCTCCATTTTTGGCGGCGCGTATGTGGTTGCTGGCGGACGTGGCGTACATCACCGATCCAGAGCGGACGAGCAGCACGGCCTGGTCGGTCATGGTCAACACGCTGGCCGACGCCAAGGTGCAGTACTCGATCAAACTGACGCTGGTCTCCTGCCTGTTCTCGGCGATCCTGTCGCTGCTGGTCGCGGTGCCCACGGGTTACGTGTTGTCGAGGTATCGGTTCTTTGGCCGCAATCTGCTCGACGCGATCCTCGACATCCCGATCGTGCTGCCGCCGCTGGTGGTAGGCCTCAGCCTGCTGGTGTTGTTTCAGTTCTGGCCGTTCAGCCTGATCGCCAAGGGAGTGGTGTTCCAGGTGCCGGCCGTGGTGCTGGCGCAGTTCATGGTGGCAGCCGCGTTCGCGATCCGCGTGATGCGGGCGGCATTCGATCAAATCGACACCCGCGTGGAGAAGGTCGCCCTGACGCTGGGCTGCTCTCCCGCCCAAGCGTTCGGCCTGGTTGTTCTCCCGCAAGCCAAACAGGGGATGCTCACCGCCGCCACGCTAGCCTGGGCCCGGGCGCTCGGCGAGTTCGGACCGCTCTTGATCTTCGCCGGCGCCACGCGCAACAAGACGGAAGTGCTCTCGACCACCGTGTTTCTGGAACTCTCGATCGGCAATATCCAGGGAGCGGTGGCCGTGTCGCAGATCATGGTGGCCATCGCCGTGGCAGTGCTGGTCGTCGCCCGCGTGTGGGGAAGCCGGACCTTGGCGATCTGAGGTGTGGCGAAGTAGTAGTGTGGGTCGCAGTACCGACAACCTCGTCCCTGGTTTTCGCCTCCGTCCGTGTGCCACGGGCTTTGCCAG
>JAIOQB010000205.1 GCA_021413585.1 Planctomycetia bacterium | reverse complement strand
ACCCGCAGCCGTGCCGGTGCCGACAGTGAGCCGACGCGGCAGCAGCAAGCCGCCGGCACTAACGGTCAGACTGTTCGAATTGCCCAACGCGCCGACGGCAATCGCCGAGCCGGCGGCGGCCGTTCGGTTGACAGTCGAGCCGGCCCCGGTAATCAACAGCGAATTGTTGTTGGCGCCGGCGTTCGCGCCGATCGTCCAGGTGTTGGTGCCACCGGCTGCCGACTGGCTGACGTAGGCTCCGTTGGAAACAATCAGACTATTGCCGGAGGAAGAAACCCCCAAGTTCAATTGGGCGCCGCTGCCTAGCATGGAATAGGAAGGATTGGCGGCCGTTCCCGGACTGGCAATTGTGACGGTATTGTTGCCAAACGTGCTGACGCCGACGTCGAGCCGGCCGGCAACCAGTTGGCCGGTCCCCGTGATGTTCAAAGCGTTTCCGCTCGACGCCTGGCCAACGGTGGAGATGCCGTTGGTGCGGTTGGACTGCAAGGCGCTAGCCGCTTTCACGCCTCCCGTGACATTGAGCTGCCCACCTCCGTCGACCGCCACGAACGCGGTGAGGTTGGCATTCGCATCCGCCACGAGATTGTTCTGGCCGTTGAGGATGAGAGTACCGCTGCCGAGTCGCTTGATCACATTGCCGGTGGTGGTTCCCGTGATACCAGCGCTGATGGTGGCCGTAACGCCCGCATCCACCGTGACGGTGTAGACGGAGTTCACCGCCGCAAAACCCATCGCCCCGCTGCCGCCGGTCGGCTTGATGGTGTTGTTCGACGAGAACTGGATATTGCCAGTCCGGCTGGTCAGCGTCACCCCATTGTCAATGCTGATGTCGCCACCGTTGACCAGGATCGAACTAACAGCCGGTGCGGTCGTTGGCCCACTGAACTGGAGCGTCCCGCCACCGGCGGTTGTCAGGCCCGTGAATGTATTGGCGCCTGAGAGCGCGAGTGTTCCGGCGCCGGTTTTCGTGAGCGCTAAAACCTGCGCCCCCGTGCCGTTACGCAGGATACCGGCAAACGTGTCGCTGGTGCCGGTCGTCTTGTTAACCGTGATCGTGGCCAACGTGCCGCTGGCATTCTCAACCCCTGCAGTGCTGGTAGCATCTACTGTGCTCAGGCCGGATAGGACCACCGAATTGCCGGCCAGCCGCAAAGTGCCGGTACTCGCAGCGCCAAACGTCACCCGGTTGGGCGTTGTCGCATTCAATGCCCCGGCGCTTCCCAGTTGCAGCACGCCGGCGTTGAGGATCGTCACGCCGCTGGTGAAGGTGTTGGTCCCGCTAAGGGTCAGGGTGCCGGCACCACTTTTCGTCAGGCCGCCCGGACCGGCCAGCGTCGAGTTGATCGTCGTCGTTCCGGCTACGACCTCAATGGATGTTCCAGAAGTCGTTGGCAACGAGAGCGTACCGGATTGGATCGTTAGTGAGCCGCCATTGACAGTGATCTTGTCGGCCGACACGGTGCCAGAAATCGTGACGGTGCCTCCGGCTGTCGAGAAAACAGCCCGGGCGCCGTCGATCCACGCCACATCCTGGCCGGTGAATGGATTGAACCAGTTATTGCCGCTGCCGGACGACCAGGTGCCGCTTCCCCCCAACCCAGCTCCGCTGCCGATCACGTTGTTTGCCGCATTGTTGTCCGGATCCCAGTACAGGACCGGCTTGATCGTGACATGCAAGTTGGCTTCCACTTGCAGCCCGCCCGAGTCGGTGGCGCGGACCGTGATGTCGGCCTGTCCATTGGCGCCCGTCGCATAATTGAGCGTGAGCGTCCCGTTCTGTTGGCTCACCGGCGTCGAACTGAACAAGGCTGAATTCGTATTGCCAACGACGGTGTAGGTTAATTGCTGCGAGGTGTCCTCTACATCGGCAAAAGCGCCTAGTAAGCTGATCACGGTCGGCGACGCATCCTGCATGACGGCCACGTCGCCGAGTCCGCTGGTGGTCGGCTGGTCGTTGACCGCATTAACCGTCACGTGCAGTACGGTATCGACGTGGAGGCCACCAGCGTCCGTGGCCCGAACTGTGACATCGGCTTGCCCGTTGGAGTTGGCCGCATAGTTGAGCGTCAGGGTTCCGTTCTGCTGGCTGATGGGCGTCGAGCTGAACAACGGTCCGTTGGTGTTGCCCACGATGGAATAGGTCAGTTGTTGGGGACTATTCTCGACATCCGCAAACGCGCTGAACAAATTAATTTCAGTTGGTTGGGCATCCTCATCGACCGTCACAGCGGCAATGCCGCTGGTCGTCGGAGCATCATTGAACGCGTTGACTGTTACAGAGAATGACGTATCAACGTACAGCCCGTCTGTGTCGGTGGCCCGGACGGTGATTTGTGTCTGACCGTTTGCATTTGCGGCATAGACCAGCGTCAGCGCCCCCGTCTGCTGGTCAATCTGGTGCGAGGTCAACAGTCCCGAGTTCACTACGCCGGCGATGGAATAGGTCAGTTGCTGCGGCGTATCTTCCAAGTCACTAAAAGCGTCAAACAAGTTGATCGCCGTCGGGGCTGCGTCTTCGTCCACAGTGACGTTCGCAATGCCGCTCGTGGATGGCGCATCGTTGACTGGATTGACCGTCACGTGCAGCACGGTGTCGACGTGCAAACCACCCGTGTCGGTTGCCCGCACCGTGAAATCGGCCTGCCCATTAGTGTTGGCCGCGTAGTTCAGCGTCAGCGTGCCGTTTTGTTGGCTGACCGGGGTGGAACTGAATAATCCCGAGTTCGAGTTGGCGACGACTGAATACGTCAACTGTTGGGAAGTGTTCTCCACGTCCGAAAACGCACCTAAGAGACTAACGACTGTTGGCTGCGCGTCTTCATCCACGGTGACGCTCGCGAGGCCGCTGGCCGTGGGACCATCGTTGACCGGATTAACCGTCACATGGAAAATGGTGTCGGCGTGCAGCCCGCCTGCATCGGTCGCCCGCACCGTAATGTCAGCCTCACCGTTGACATTGGAGGCGTATGCAAGAGTGAGGGTTCCGGCTTGTCCATCGACCTGGATCGAACTGAATAACTGCGTATTTGTGTTGCCTATCACGGAATAGGCCAACTGCTGCGGGGAGTCCTCCACATCGGATGTAGTGTCAAACAGATGGATCACCGTCGGCTGCGCATCTTCGTCCACAATGACATTCGCAATCCCGCTTATGCTCGGCGCATCATTAATCGCACGGACCGTTACATGGAACGCCGTGTCGACGTGCAATCCGCCCGCATCGGTAGCCCGCACTGTGAGGTCAGATTCACCATTGGCATTCGGAGTGTAGGCCAGCGTGAGGGTTCCCGCCTGGGCGTCAACCGTCGTCGAACTGAACAACCCGGCATTCGTGTTGGCCACCACGGAGAAGGTCAACTGCTGTGCGTCTTCAACGTCGGAAAACGCGGCCAATAGATTGATGACCGAGGGCTGGGCATCCTCGTCCACCGTCACATCAGCGATTCCCGAGGTCGTCGGCGTATCGTTAATTGGATTGACCGTCACCCGGAGCATGGTGTCGACGTGAGAACCGCCGCTGTCGGTCGCCCGGACCGTGACGTCGGCCTCGCCGTTGGCATTGGCAGCGTAGGCGAGCGTCAAAATTCCGGTCTGGTCGTCGATGGCTGTTGAAGCGAAGATACCTTGATTCGTATTCCCGACGACCGAGTAGGTTAGCTGCTGCGGGGTGTCTTCCACGTCCGAAAACACATCCTGCAGATGAATGACCGTGGGTTGCGCATCCTCATCCACGGTCACGTCAGCGATTCCGACGGTGGTCGGCGTATCGTTGACCGCGTTGACCGTTACATGGAACATACTATCGACGTGCAACCCACCCGCATCTGTGGCGCGTACCGTGACATCGGACTGGCCATTGGCATTCGCCGCGAACACCAGCGTCAAACTTCCGGCTTGATTTTCGACGGTTGTTGACGTGAAAAGGTCCGAGTTCGAATTCCCGATGACCGAATAGGTCAATTGCTGCGGCGAATCTTCGACGTCCGAAAACAGATTCAGCAGGTTGATCAGCGTTGGCTGCGCATCCTCGTCCACGACGACATTCGCGATGCCGCTAGTGGTTGGCGTATCATTGATCGAATTGACGGTGACATGGAACGTGGTGTCCACATGCGACCCGTTCGTGTCAGTCGCGCGGACTGTGACAGCCGCCTGGCCATTGGCGTTGGCGGCGTAAGCCAGCGTCAAAGTTCGGGCTTGAGCGTCCACCGAGGTTGAACTGATCAAACCGGAGTTCGAGTTCCCCACCACGGTGTAGGTCAGTTGCTGCTGCGTATCTTCCACGTCGGAGAAGGCGCCCAGCAAATTAATCACCGTAGGCTGGGCATCCTCATTCACTGTCACGTCGGCAATTCCCGACGTGGTCGGCACGTCGTTGATCGCATTGACCGTCACATGGATTGTGGCATCGACGTGCAGGCCGCCTGTGTCCGTGGCGCGAACCGTGACGTCGGCCTGCCCATTGGCATTTGTCGCATAATTCAATGTCAGCGTGCCGTCTTGCTGGCTCACCGGTGTGGAGTTGAACAATCCGGTGTTCGTATTTCCGACAATGGAATAGGCCAATTGTTGCGGAGTATCTTCGATATCATTGAAGGCACTGAACAGCGTGACCACGGTTGGTTGGGCATCTTCATCCACCGTCACCGTCATATTGCCGTTGCTGGTCGGCGCATCGTTGACGGGGTTGACCGTTACATGGAACGTAGTTTCCCGATAGAGACCACCGGTGTCCGTCGCCCGGACGACCAATCCGGCTTGGCCGCTGGCGTTCGGGGTGTAGTTCAGCGTGAGGGTTCCGTTCGGCTGACTGAGTATTGTGGAGATGAAGATCCCACCAGTCGAATACCCGTAGGCGGAGTACGTGAGCTGCTGTGGGGTGTCTTCGATGTCGGCAAACGCGCTGAACAGATCAATCACCGTCGGCTGCGCGTCTTCGTCCACTGTGACATCGGCGATGCCCACGGTGGTCGGTTGATCGTTGACCGGGTTGACCGTGACGTCGAAGCCCGTTTCCGTGTAGAGTCCGCCGCTGTCGGTGCCTCGGACCGTCAAGTGCGCCTGCCCATTCTTGTTCGGCGCAAAATCCATCACCAACAGCCCCGAAGCGGCCACGATCGTCACGGCTGTAAACAGTTGGGCGTTGGAATTGGCTGTAACGGTGTACGTGAGCTGGCTGTCGGAATCCTCGACATCCGCAAACGCCGCATGCAGGTCACGAGTGACTTGCGCCGAGTCTTCATTGACCGTGACATTGGCGATTCCGGAACTCGTAGGGACGTCGTTGACCGCATTGACCGTCACATGGAATGCGGTTTCCACGTATAGCCCGCCCGTGTCCGTCGCCCGGACCGTCACATCGGCCTGCCCGTTGGCGTTGGCCGCGTAGTTGAGTGTGAGCGTACCAGCGGTAGCGTTGACCACGGTCGAGCCAAACAATGCCGGATTCGTGTTGGCCGCCACCGTGTAGGTCAATTGCGCATCGGTATCCTGGCCATCCGCAAAAGCTCCAAACAGGTCGATTACTGTGGCATTTGCATCTTCGTTAACCGTGACTCCGGCGATGCCCGATGAGGTGGGCGTGGTGTTGCTGATCTCATAACGACGGGCGTAGACGCCGTCGCCGTGAGTGTCCGCCGTGCCATCGCCACTCCAGCTGATCACATACCCGTTGGCTGTGCCGGTGACCGTTGGCGCCACCTGTGTATTGGATGTGGTTGTGTTGACCAGAAATTGCCCGGCGACCGCATTGCCACTTGCGTCGAACTCACGGGCGTAGATTCCGGCAGTGTCTTCCGCTCCCTTGCCGTTCCACGCCACTACAAACCCGCCATTGGGACCAAAGGCGGCCGATGGGTACTGTTGGTTGCCGGTCGAATAGTTGTTGACCTGGAATTCGCTGCCACTGGCCTGACCGTTGGCCGAATACAACTGGCCATAGATCCCCCAAGCATCCGAATCCTGCAGGTTGCTTTGCCAGACGATGACAACACGGCCATCAGCGGCGGTGGCAACGGAGGGGCTTTGCTGTCCACTGGTGGTCGTCGTGTTGACCTGAAACTCGCTGCCGGTCTTTGAGCCCGAGGAATCAAATCGCTGGGCAAACACACCGGCCGTTGAGCCGTCCTGAGCGCCGTCTCCTTCCCAAGCGATGATGAACCCGCCTGCGGCATACGCGGCAATCGACGGATTGGTCTGCTGGTTGTCCGTGTACGTGTTGACGAGTACTTCGCCCGTCTGGTCCGTGCCCGAGGAATCGTAGCGGCGTGCAAATACGCCCGATACGTCTCCCGATCCCTTGCCGCTCCAGGTGACAACGAATCCGCCGTTGCTCAGATGGGCCACTTCGGGTAGCTCTTGCGCGCTGGTGGTGGTCACGTTGACCTGAAACTCGCTCCCTTGTGCCGTGCCGGCGGCATTGTAGCGCTGGGCAAAGATACCCGTTGCATCCCCATCCTGACCCGAGCTTTCCCAGACAGTGACAAAATTGCCCGAAGCATCAACAGAAACGCTCGAACGCTTCTGAGCATTGCTAGTCGTCGTATTGGCCCTAAACTCGCTCCCTTGCTTGGCGTTTGCGGCGTCGAATCGCTGGCCATAGACCCCAAACCCGCTGCCGTCTTGGCCGTCACTTGTCCAACTGGCGACAAACTGCCCGTTGGGCGTGGCCGCGACATTCCGCCCGCTTTCTACCCAGGCTTTTTGATCGCCGGTGGTGTAGGTGTTGACTAGGAATTCATTGCCAACCGCAGCGACGGCCAGCATCTGCCGCGCTTCGAGTGATTCGAGCGACAGGTCAGAGCTAATTCGGTTCTTCGGCCGCGAGGGTTCTTGGCGCTTGACCACCTTCATTCCTAAGGCGGCGAGCGTGTTTTTCCAACTCGTTAGCGGCAGGCGCATAGCGGGAATTCCTTAGATGCTATGTTTGGGCCAATGGACGGCCCAGGTAGGGAGGGACGAAATGCGTTTTGAAGAACGATTGCAGCAAATCGCAACGTATCGAGAAATACTCAAGCGCGCAGAGAAATGCGAGGTCAGCCAGGCCCATGGCCCGTGTCTGGAAACCAATGTTCCCAGCCTGCAACATTGATCGCGACACGCCACCATGCGCATCGAACTGCCCTCGATTGGATGGCACTCGGTTGACCACGGACAGAAAGCCGCGAGCAGATCGAGTTCTAAGATTGGAGCAATCTACCAACGCGGAGCGAGTTGGCAATCGCCAAAAACAAAAGAATTTTTTACTGACACGTTGTACGCCAGTGTTCTTTGCACTGTCACGTACCATGTTAAGAACCAATGAAGCGTTTCACTTAGCAAAGCGATTGAACACAGAAAGTATTCCAGCGAGCTGCCGTCGGCAATTGCTAGTTACGAGGTGGCAGTTATCATTTGAAATGTTAGTCGTATACGTTGTAGCGCGAAACGTGATCGTTTAGAAATCAGGCTCGCAAAGAAAAAAACTTTTGGCACTGCTTGAACTGTGCTGCGCGTATCGGCTACGATTCATCCACGCAAGTGTGTCATGCTTGCAATACCGAGCCGAGTTCTTTCGGTCAGGGGCAGAGTCTTTTCGGATAACGGTATCGGGCGGGGCACCATCTTGTGAACGGACTGGTCGAAAGACTTGCGTTGCGCCTCGCATTGCCGGCGTCGCTTGGCCGCGGCACTCGCTCGCGTGCGCAAGTGGCACAGATAGCCGCGCACGAACCGCAGTTGCTCAAACTTTCCGCCGCCGAACTGCGCAGAACATGCCTGGCACTGAAGTACCGGGCCAAATCGGGCGAGCCGTTGTCGCGGTTACTGCCCGAAACGTACGCCCTGGTCCGCGAAGCAGGCCGTCGAGTAATTTCGATGCGGCATTTTGACGTGCAGATGATTGGCGGCATCGCGCTCCATCACCGCAGCATCGCCGAAATGCAGACCGGTGAGGGGAAAACCCTCACCGCCACGCTCCCGCTGGCCCTGGCCGCGTTGGCCGGGAAAGGGGCCCATTTAGCGACAGTAAATGACTATTTGGCCCGTCGCGATGCCGAATGGATGCGACCGCTTTATGAGTGCCTCGGCCTCTCAGTCGGCGTGGTCGAAAGCCAATCGTCGCCGGCTGATCGCCAGGCCGCCTACGCTTGCGACATTACCTACGGCACGGCCAAGGAGTTTGGGTTTGATTTCTTGCGAGACCGGCTCATTAAGCGGCGGGCGGCGGAAACGGGAGCCAGATTGCTAAATCCGATCTCGGGTGGCGGGGGAGAATCCGCCTGCGTGCAACGAGGGCATTTCTTTGCCTTGGTCGACGAGGCGGACAGCGTGCTGATCGACGACGCCGGCACACCGCTGATCATCAGCGCGCTGCCGGGCGAAGCCCAGCAACGCGAGGTGGCTGCGTACAAGTTTGCGGCGACGGCGGCGGGGCATTTTGTGGAGACGGAACATTATCAGTACGACCATGAGCAACGTGCAGTGCATCTGCTGGCCGCCGGGCAGCGGCTGGCCCGATCACTCAAGCAACCCGATGTGCTGGCCGACTTGAGCCTGGTCACGCTCTACGAGTATCTGGAACGGGCAATTCGCGTGGCACGAGACTTTCATAACGAGCAACAGTACGTGGTACGCGATGGCGAAGTGGTGATCGTCGATGAGTTCACCGGCCGGTTGGCCGAGGGACGTAAGTGGCGTTCTGGCATCCATCAGGCAGTCGAGGCGCAAGAGCACATCGAGATCACCGTGGATGCCGGCCAGGCGGCCCAAGTCACGGTGCAGAACTATTTTCGCAAGTACGAACATCTGTGCGGGATGACCGGCACCGCGTCAACGAGCGCCGCCGAGTTGCGAAAGATCTATCGCGTGAGAACAGTCGTTGTGCCTACCAACCGGCCCGCAAAGCGCCAAATCCTGCCGGCCTGTGTAACGGTGGATGCGACAGCCAAATGGTTAGCGGTGGCGGAAGAGATTCGCCAGCTGCATGCGCTGAGGCGCCCGGTGCTTGTCGGCACTCGCTCAATTGACAAGTCGTTGCATCTGTCGTGCTTGCTCACCGAGGCGGGTATTGAGCATCAGGTGCTCAATGCCCATCAGGTTGACGTTGAAGCCCAGATTGTGGCCCAGGCGGGCCAACTCGGCCGTGTCACTGTCTCGACCAACATGGCGGGCCGCGGCACCGACGTGCGTTTGGGCGCCGGCGTACACGAACTGGGGGGCCTGCACGTCATTGCCACCGAAATGCACGAGTCTGAGCGGATTGACCGGCAATTGTCCGGCCGCTGCGGCCGACAGGGTGATCCGGGAACCGTGCGGCAGTATGTGGCGCTCGATGACGAGTTATTGTATGTCGGCCTGACATCCGCGCAAGCTGAAAAGCTCCGCAATCGGTGCTTGCGCCAACTGGCCACGTCGCCGCAAATTGTGTTGCGCTTGTTTCAGCGGGCGCAACGGCGCGTCGAGCGGCGGCATTTTCAGAACCGTAAGGCGCTGTTGTATCACGAACGCCACCGCCGCAAGCTGCAGCGCGAGATGGGGCAGGATCCTTATCTGGACTGCGTGGGCTAATTGAGTGACTGGCGTGAAGTCCGCAACATCTTATTGATTTCATCATGAGCATCGAACAACCGATAGACCCGCAGACCATCGAAGCCACGCGAGCCCAGATTCGCGGCGCGGTGGCTGAGATCGCCGGACTGGCCGGCGCCGACATCGAGCCCCGCGAGTTCTTTGAAAAGTTCCTGGCCCACGTCGTGGCATCATTGAGCGCCGCCGGCGGTGCCGTATGGGTTGTGGCCTCGGACGGAAAGCGGTTTGAACTCAACTCGCCGCACTCGCTTCCCCAAACTGGGCTGCCACAGGATCTGGAGAGTCAGCAGAGCCATGCTCAACTGGTTGGCCAGGTGCTCACGTCGGGCGAACCAGCTGCGGCGCGCCCAGGTCCCTGGGCAGGCGACGACGGCGAAGGGGGGAACCCGACCCCTTATCTGCTGCTGCTCGCGCCGCTGACCACCGGTGCCAAACCCTACGGCATTGTGGAAGTGTTTCAGCGGCCCGGCGCCAGCGGGCAGGTGCAGCGGGGCTATTTGAACTTCTTGGTGCAAACGTCGACCCTGGCCGCCGACTATCTCAAGTCGCGGGAACTTAAAACGGTCCGCGAGCGCGAAGCGTTGTGGGACCGGCTCGATCAATTGGGCGAAGCGGTCCATCGGAGCCTCGATCTGAAGGAGACGGCCTACACATTGGCCAACGAAGCAGTCGCACTGGTCGAGTGCGATCGGGCCAGCGTCGTCGTCTGCCGTGGGCGCCGTGCCCGCGTGGAAGCGGTCAGCGGCCAGGACACCGTCGAAAAGCGGGCCAACGCCGTGCGACTACTCTTGGCCCTGGCCGAACGGGTGATCAAGAGCGGCCAACCGCTGTGGTACACCGGCACGCTGGTTGACGTGCCGCCGCAGATCGAAGAAGTGCTGCATGCCTATATCGACGAGACGCATACGCGCACGCTGGGCGTGATTCCGCTGGTTCGCGAGATCGAAAGCGACCCCGAAAACGACGACGAGACGCCGCCGAAGTTCGAGATCCTGGGCGTCCTCGTGATCGAACGCATCGACGAAGCCGGCCTGACCGACACGCTGTGCCATCGAACCGATCTGGTCAGCCGCCGCGGCAGCGCGGCGCTGGCCAACGCGCTCGACCACGACCGGGTGTTCTTAATGCCCGTCTGGAAGACGCTGGGCAAGAGCCGCTGGTTCGTCGAGGCACGGCGGCTTCCCAAGACAGTAGCCGCGGTCGGCGTGGCCGTGGTGGTGATCATCGCGTTGTGCATTGTGCCGGCCGATTTTCGGATTACGGCCCAAGGGACACTGCAGCCGTCGGAGCGGCGGGATGTGTTTGTCCAGGAGGCGGGTGTCGTCAACCAAGTAGACGTCGAACACGGCGCCAAGGTTACTGCCGGCAGTGAACTGGCTCAGTTGCGCAGCCGCGATCTGGAAGTGCAGATTACTGAGGTTCGCGGTCGTCGGGCGGCTACGCTGGAGCAACTCGGTTCGGCCCGCCGGTCTCAGGCCGAACCGCGGCTGACATTTGATGAGCGAACGCGCCTTTCGGGCCAATACGCTCAGCTTCAAAAAACCTACGACAGCCTCGATGAGCAATTGAAACTGTTAAAAGCCAAACAAGAGTTGCTGACTATCCGCAGCCCGATCGACGGACTGGTGACCACCTGGGATGTTCAAAAGCGTCTGGCTGATCGGCCGGTGGAAAAGGGACAGGTGCTGCTCTCTGTGGCTGATCCCAAGAGCCCGTGGGAGTTGGAACTATTGCTCCCCGAGGCGCATGCAGGTTTTGTGACGAGTGCTTGGGAAGGGAAACCGGCGGATCAACGCACCCTGCCTGTCAGTTATATCCTGGCCACCGACCCGGCCAAACGGCGCGACGGCCAAGTGATCGAGATCCAACAGAGCGCCGAGGTCCGGGGCGAGGACGGCAACACCGTAATGGTCCGGGTGAAGATTGATCCGACCACGCTCGATACGACGTTGCGGCCGGGAGCGGCGGTTACGGGCCGCATCTACTGTGGCCGTCGGCCGATCGGTTACGTCTGGTTTCACGACGTGCTGGCGTTTATTCGGGCCAAGATTCTGTTTCGGTTGTAGTTCGTTTAGTTAGAAGGAGAACCAATACATGCCCAGATATATGGTCCACGCTCTTGGCGTAATCCTGCTGTGGACGGTTGCCACCTCCCACGCTCAACTGGCCTCGAACCAGCCTACGGCAAGGCCAGCACGCAGCGGCCCCGGGCCGACGCTTGAGAATTGCCTGGTGATCGTCATCGACGAGGCCGAAATTCCGGCCAAAGAGGCTGGGGTGCTAACGGAACTCAAGGTGAAAGAAGGAGCCGAGGTCCGCGCCGGCGATCTGCTGGCCCAGATCGACGACCGCCGGCCCCAAATCGAAAAGCAGCTTTCTGAACACGAGTATCACGCGGCGACCGAAAAAGCCAGCAACGACATCAATGTCCGCTTTGCCAAGGCGGCTGCGGACGTGGCGGAAGCCGAATATCTGGCGGGGCTCGACGCCAATCGCAGGGTAGCCAACTCGGTTGCCGCGGCCGACATTCGCAAGTCCAAGCTCGAACACCGCAAGGCCGTGCTGCAGATCGAGCAGTCGGGTCTGGAGCAGACCATTGCCCGGCACGACGCCGAAGCGGCCGCCTCGAAAGTCGAAGCGGCCGACGACAACATTCGCCGCCGGAAAGTGCTCAGTCCGATTAGCGGCGCCGTGATCGAAGTCCGCCGCCACCTGGGGGAATGGGTTCAGGCGGGGGAAGTAGTTCTGCACGTGGTAAGGCTGGATCACCTGAAGGTCGAAGGGTTTGTCAAAGCATCGCAATTCCGTGGTTCACGCATTCGTGGACGGACCGTAACGGTCGAGATGGAATTGCCCGGCGGCGAGAAGCGAGAACTGACCGGTCGTATTACGTTCGTCAATCCGATCGTCCAGACCGCCGGCGACTACCGGGTCTGGGCAGAAATCGAAAACCGCCAGGAAGA
>JAIOQB010000204.1 GCA_021413585.1 Planctomycetia bacterium | reverse complement strand
ACGTGCGAAGTGCAAATCGACCACTTCTGATTCCCCTCTATTCCGACTATCCCCTTGCGCTTGCTGCCCACCATTTCGCTGGGGGTGTAGATCATGTTCGCGTTTTTGTAATCCTTCACCAGCACGCCGTATTTCACGTAGGGGCCAAAGGCCAAATCGACCGCCTCAGGATAGGCCGCAAAGCCGTCTGTGCTGATCTGGGTAATCGTGGTGTATCCGCCAGCTTGGTAGCGGTGCGCGTCGCTGGCGTGCGGCTTGGGCATTACCAGCCGGCTGGCTACATCCATCATAAACCGGCGGGCATTGTCGGCGGTACGCTTCCCCAGCAGGAACGCGGGCATGAGCTTGGTCTTTTGGTCGATGCAGGTCCAAACATAAATATCCCCCACGTCGGCCCGCTCGCGGCGCTCTTCAATGTGGACGCGGCTATTTTTCTTGCCTACCCAAGTCCACTGCTCGTCGAATTGCAGGTGAGTCAGCGTGAGGCCCTGCATCCGCTTGTCCAGGAACGTCTGGCAGGCTTCCCCGAAGTAAACCAGCAGCTTGCAAATCGTGTTGCGGTTGACGCCCGTAATCCGCTCGGCGCTGCGAATTGACGATCCCTCAGTCAGCAGCCGCAACACCAGCTTGGCATCGGCCACGGGGACCGTCATATCCCCCAGCGGCTTGACGGGCTGGACTTCCACCCAAGTCTTGCCACAGAACCGGCAGCGATAGCGGGTGTTGCCGTGGCGGTCTTTGCCGTTGGTTCGGTATTCAGCGTGGGCACAAGCAATCATCGGTCGGGCTTTCGGAGTCTGCGACCGATGCTAGAATGCTTTTGCGAGAGGCTTCTAGGTTTCGGCCTGGTTGTCTTGCCCCGGCGGCTGCTTCAACAGTCGGCGGGGTTTTTCTTTGTCATGCGATTATTTTACCGGTAAATATATCGGCCGTCAATAGGCTTGACCATTTATTTTTTACCGGTATATTTAGGCTATGGAATCCAAGAGGGGCCGACCCCCGAAGAAAGCCGCGGAACGCCACACAGAGCGTCTGGAAATACGTTTCACGCCGGAAGAGGCCAAGTCGCTGGATAAAGCTGCCAGCGGGAAAATGGCTACCTGGGCGCGTGAGACGCTTCTGAGGGCCGCTGGGCGCGCACAGAAGCGCTAAGCGGAGAGAGGGGGAATCGAACCCAGCCGGCGCATGCCGTCCCCTGGGGCGGTTTATAAGGCCGCTGCGCCGTCCAAGGCGCGGGCCGCTCTCCATACAGTTAGCGTGGGAGAACGGCCACAGGTTAATGTCACTCTGGGCCTTCGGATTGTTCGCGCTTTTTGCTAAGAATCCAATCGCGCAACTTTTTAACGACTGCTATAGGGGCGCGGCCAGTGATTCTTTGCACACTGTCTTGTGCAATTTCGTCCAGCCAAGTTCCCTTTACGACGCACGCTTGCGTAAGCCCAGTCTGTGGATGACCGCCCGGCTGTGGCATGGTGGGCAAATAGAATTGCCCGAATGGAAGAGGGATGCTGTATGTCGTCGTAACAACAGCCACCCAGAGGTTATCGCCGTTGGCAATTTCCTCGTTCGTACTCAAAACGACGGTCGGATGTTCTTCAAGCAGCCGTCGCTCAATCGTGGGCTCGCGAACCCGAGCCCACGCTATAGCGCCAATTTGGAGTGTTATATCTGGCACGAGCCGCTACGCCGATGCTTGTCCTGTTCTTTCCATATAATCGGCGACGGCGGCGATCTGGGGCCCTAGCGGCATTGACCGATTGACCTCTTCCCAGTCTTTGTCCGTGCCCCAATATTCGTCGTTCTGGCTATCTGTAAAGCAGACTGCCGATCCCAGGACGTTTGTAACTACCGTTCTCCTCCTGGAACTGTCTAGCATGGCTTTAGTCATTGCTGTCCCCCTCCTCATACGATTCAATAGCAGCTATCTGCTTTTGGAGTAAAGCCAATACGCTTTTCGCCTTGTTAAGTGTTAATGCGACCCGCGCCACGGGGATGGATTTGATAGTATGAACGTCTGACACTTCTTCCAAATGAATAGGCGGCGGTGACTGTGTAAATAATAGATACACCAAGCCCTCGACCGGATCTGCTTGCCCGATGACGTTATTTACAAGCGTTACGGGTCCACCATCGACGGGAAATTGAATCTGATATTTTTGTTGCTGGCTTTCCATCATTATCTGCGCAAAAAAACAGGGCCGCCCTCCAGGGAGCAGCCCAAATTCCATTCGGGACGGCTGACGCCATTCGGCTGCAACATCCGTAACATCGTCCAAACATACTTGAAAACTGAGGCCTTGTCAAACGGAAAGTTAGGCCACCAAAGAAGTTGCGCCGACAACTTGTAGACAAAGCGTGTACACAACGTCAACAAGCGTAACATCTTCGGACACAAGCGTACACACGGCGGTTCGCGGCTTGCGGTGGCCCGATGCAGGCGATGCCAGCGGGACAGCCAAGCCACCACCTCGTCCCGTGAGCATATCGACCTTCGGCCCAAATTCAAGGTTCAGAATCTGCCCCCCCGCCCCCTGCTAGAATCAGGGCCATGGAAGAAAAACCAAAAAGCCGGTTTCTGTCTGGCCTGAAGATCGTTTTGGCGGTCGCGACATTTGTCGGATTGAATTGCTTGGACGCGGCTTTCCGTCCCCGGCCAGTGACGGGCGGCGCTAAGCCAGATATGCTTCCTATCTTCATCGTCCTGCCATATCTTTTATTGCTTGCTTGGGCAATGATTTGGGCCACTGTTTCGGCTTCAAAGCGACGCCATCGAAGCCGGACCAAAGAACCAAATCCACCACCCCCATGACCCCGCCCCGCTTCCAATTCACGATCCGGGGGATGCTTATATGATTGTCGCCATCTTTTCATTTTGTCTGTTCTGGACGGTCGTGATAGTATTCGCCAACTGGCATCGGGCAAAGGCTTTGCTACGCTCAAACGGATTTCCCGTCTCTTGGTTCATTTCGTGGCGCGATCTCCGCAATCTGCGTACCGTGGGGAAAATCGCCCCTTATGACGGCGACAAGCTATTGGCTAAGCATTTATTTGGGCAAACGTGCGGCGGCTTTCTAGTCATGGTGTTGCTCGCGGTTATCTCGCTTGTAGCTTTGCGTCGAGGTTAGAATCTCTACGCAAAGAGGCGGCTGCACACAGGATTAAGACACTACCAACCACGAGTTGTCTTGCGAGCGGGCGGCGTCCGTCGTCAAGATTTCGGAGGATCTGGTCGTTTTCGTATTGTTTCGCAATCGATTACAATAGTGGATCGTGCCCCGACCAAAGAACATTGTGAATGTTCTTGAGGAGCACAAGCGTCGTGACAACGACACATACCGCGCATAACACTCACCACGGCAGGGGCGGACTGCGACGGGCAATAAAAGCTACCCGCGACAATATGGCTCCCAACCCCGTGACAGGCAGCGCAAATGCCGGAAGATAACCGCACATACACGTCAGCAGCATGAGGGCCCCCATGGTCAGGGCCAAACCGATTGCCGGAAATAATTCCATTGCTCGGCCACTCGGTCGTGCAACCTTGGCCGGGACGTTTGGCTCGACTGTTGCTGGGTTTTCAGCGACTTGCGACGATTCATAAGGGTTGTCTGTCATCGTTGTCGATTCTCGTCGCTGGACGGCCCGCTTACATCACCCGATCCTGGGCCCAAGTATACCGCCGGCCGGCGCCGAATTCCTTATACTGGTCGGCCGTCGGAGCTTGGATCGTCTCGGGATTGAACGCCGCATTGACGTTCTGCAGGATTGGCAGCACGTCGGCATCCGGATAGCCGAGGCCCCGGATTTCAAAGAAGTCGTTGTTTACGTCGATGACTTCGACGCGGTCCACGTAGACGCGGACTTTGCGGATGGTGCGCAGCTCGTTGCGAGTTCGCTTGAGGAAGTCGATTGCGGCGGTAACGTCCCCGGACTGGAAATCGTGCGTGGCTCGCGGCACCGAAGAGTTGGAAATCGACATGGCTCGCGCCGCTCGGGGAGCGGCGGCTAACGGGCAACATGATGTTCAGCCGCGTGCGACCAGTCCCTCGCGGATCGCGTCGCCGAGGACTTCATCCGGGACGCGGATTTCGGTTTCGTCGTCGAACGAGAGCAGCACAGGACTGAGGGCTTCGACGAGTCCGGAGACCCAGTGGTCGCCGTCGCGGTATTTGATTCGCGTGCCAATGCTGAATCCATCGGGAAGCGGCGCGCGGTGACCGTTGCCGGCGGTCTGGGTTTTTGCCGCGGGCGGGTTCTTGGCCGCTTTCGCCGGCGGCCCCCCGGCGGAGCCGGGGGCTATTTTTGCGACGGTCGATTTCAGCACGCCGGCCAGTTCTTGCAGCACGTGCCAGTTTTCCAGCCGGTCCTGCTTGGCCATTTGCAGTGTGTGGCTGGGGTTGCCGTCGGCGTCAAAGTGTTTTGAAAACCGCCCCTCGCTGCGGGCAAAGTCGATGAAGTCGACCTGTTGGCCGCTCTTGGGGTTCACCCACCAGTCGTCGTTGACGGCCGGGTTGCCTTGCAGCGAGAGCCGCTCATGGATCGTGGCCCCTTTGCGCGGATCGAAGATCAGCAGCGGGAATGCCCGCGAATCAACCGCTAACCGAGCCTGATCCGTGGCCATGTTGTCGGCCACGCCGTGTTCGGGCTGGCAGGTGGTGTAGCAGCAGACGATCGCCGGGCCGTCGAACTCGAGCGCGTCGAGAACGCACCGATAGAAGTGATTCACATGGGCACAGGTCGTTTGGGCCACGTACGTGCGAGGGTGCATCATCGCAATCTGGGCGATCTCCTTGCGGCGTTCCTGCTTGCCATCGTGCAGCTTGCCATGCACGCTCATCTTTGTGTTCTGGCCCATGAACGTGCTGGTCGACGCCTGGCCGCCCGTGTTGCTGTACACCTGCGTGTCGAGCACGAACACCTTGACGTTCATCCCAGATGCCAACAGCCGACTGAGCGATTGAAACCCGATGTCGAACATCGCCCCGTCGCCGCCGAGACACCACAGCGGTTTTTGCTTCCAGCCCAACTGGTCCCAGCGCGTGCGCACCCCCATCGCAAACGCCGGCGCGTTTTCAAAGAGCGAGTTGGACCACGGCACGAGGTACGGGTTGTAAGGATAGGTCGATGTATAGACGGTGTTGCAGCCGGTGGCCGCCAAGATGCCCCAGTCGTCGCCGTGTTTGGCTCCGGTGGCGGCGCACAACATGCGCAGGGCAGTGCCTTCGCCGCAGCCGGCGCAACTGCCGGCCCCGCCGACATACACATGGGCCGACTCCTTGAGCATCATGTCGATCAGCAGATTGTCGTTGATGTATTTTTCGTTCGACGGACCAAAGTTCTTGAAGAACCGATGGCTTTTGCGCACGCTGGTGATCAGGTCGTCGCTCTTGGCCACCATCTTCAGTGCCGCGTCATCGCACACGGTCACGCATTCGGCGCACCCCTTGCACTTGCTGGGGTCGATGATGATGGCGAACTTGCCTCCTTCCTGGCCTTTCTTCTTCGGGCCTTCAAAATACTTGCGCGGCTCGGACCATTGGCGGCGGAACATTTCGCGCTCAGCCGGATCGGGGATCGTCGAGAGCCGGGTTTCCAACTCCGACTCCGCCAGCACCTTGCCCAGGATGGCGGTGTCGGGGCAGAGTGTGACGCAGTCCATGCAGCCGGTGCAGTTCTCGGGAATATATTCCGGGATTTCCGGAGCGATGTAACTGAAATCGCGGAGCGTGGCGGTGCCGGCCGGCACCAGCGACCGGGCCACCGTCAGATCGGCCGGCAAACTTTTCTCGGCCGAGCCTTCCTCATAGCCGCGAATGATCCGATCGTTGAAATCGTTCACGTCCAGAATCGGCAGTCGGATCGATTTGTAGTCGCGATCGACCAGCGTGCCGTAGCTGTTGTTGTTGAACGGGTCGCGGGGGCTGGCCGCATTCATCGAGCCGCGAGTATCGGTGGCCATGTGTTGTCCTGCTGAAAAAGGGCTGTCAGCTATCGGCTGTCGGCAACATGACACGCTGAAACTTTTCCGGCTGATAGCCGATAGCCTCAACGCTGAATCATCTCCTGCGGAATTTCCTTCATCTCGCTATACCCGCGTTTTACGCACGTCAGGTTATCCTGCACCACACGGTCGCCTCGCTTGCCAAAATATTTACGCAGCGCCTTCTCGACGCCGGCAAAGACCTGATCATCGGTCATGCCGCTGTCGCGGGCGTAGGGGGTCAGTCGCAGGAAGGCACCGAGTAGCACGATCCCCTGCATGCGCATCTCCAGATCCGCCTCGGACGCCACCTCGCGAGCAATCTGCACCATGTCGCAGTAGTACACGCGGATGCGGCGCTCGCGGATGGCGGCCTTTTTCTCCGGCGGAATCCGGGCCCAGACGTCGGCCGGGTCTTCGTAATGTGACTGCATGTAGACCGCGCCTCCTTTAACGACCCCATCGAGCGGGTCGCCGCTGAAGATCGCGTTGCCGTCGTTGAGCACCACCAGATCGACGAACTCCAGTTCGCTGTGCGTCAAAATGTGCTCGTCGGCGATCGTCAAGTAATACGTCGTCGGCAGTCCCTTTTTCTCCGAGCCGTACTTGGGATACGCCTGCACATCCTTGCCAAACACCTGGCCGCCGATCGTGGCGATCACTTTGTTCGTGGTCACGGAGCCGAACCCGCCGACCGAATGCCCGCGCATCGAAAAGCCTCCCGGCGGCCGCAGGTCCGGATCGTCGGTTCGCTTCAGCGCCAGCGGATGATCGATCCCCACGCAGAAGTAATCCTGGCCGTCGTCAATCATGTTTTCAAAGATCGCGATGATGTCCGCCGGCCGGACGTCGCGGCTCCCCAGTCCGGCGGCGCCGTGGTAGATGTGCGGAATCCGGTCCAGCGGCTCTTGTCCCATCTGTCCGGTAGCGGCGTCGCAAAACGCGGCTTTGATCTCACGCGTCAGATGGTTGCCGGTGGTGGAAAGCGGATCGTCCATCCGTTCGATCACCGAGAACGCCCGACAGTGCTTGAGCGCCTCGACAATTTGCCGCCCTGGAAATGGCCGGAAGCAATAAATTGTCACGCAGCCCGCTTTGATGCCGAGTTTGTCGCGCAGGTAATCGACCGTGACCTGGGCCGTTTCCATGTAGCTGCCCATGCCGATCAGGATGAAGTCGGCGTCGTCGGTGCGGTACTTTTTCAGGAAGTCGTATTTGCGTCCCGTGCGGCGGCCGAACTCGGCAAAAGCTTCGGAAAGGGCCGGCCCGACGCGGTCGTAGTACCACCGCTGGGCGATTTTGCCCTTCATGTACGAATCTTGATTCTGCACCACGCCCGACATCATCGGGCTTTCCGGATCCATCAGGTTGACCAGCTTTTCCTGCGGCGGGCCGATGTACTCGCGCATGAACTCCAGTTCCGGCAGCCGGGCCGTCTCGACAGTGTGCGTGGTCAGAAATCCATCCTGCACGTTGAAGAACGGCGTCTGCGACGCCTCGGCCGCGCGGCGGCAGATCAGGCACAGATCGGCCGCCTCCTGGGCATTGCGGCCAAACAGCATCCCCCAGCCGCAGTCCGCGACCGACATCAGGTCGTCGTGCCCCGCGTGGACGTTGAGCGAATGGCTGGTCAGCGCCCTGGCCCCGATGTTGAACACCACCGGGAGCCGCTTGCCGGAGATCGTGTACAGCACCTCTTTCATTAGCACCAAGCCCTGGCCGGACGTGAAGTTCGTCACGCGCCCGCCGGCAAGAGCAAAGCCCTCGCAGAACGAAGCGGCCGAATGCTCGCTCTCCGGCTCCATGAACACGAGTTGGTCGCCCCACAGATTGGGCCGGCCGTTTTGCGCGGCGGCATTGAAGCCCCCGCCCATCGTCGTCGAGCTGGTGATGGGGTACGCGCCGGTCCCTTGCGAGATGTTCGTCTCGACGTGGACCACGGCTTCCGCGCCGTCGCACGTCGTTGGGATGCCGGGGTAGTCGTACTTCGGCTCTTGTGGCTCGTCGGCCGGCTGCGGGACTCGTTCGCCAAAATCGCGCCGAGTGGAAGAGATACCAACAGCAACATCAACGGGAGCCTGGCTCATCAGGGCGCTCCTCGCGAGAAAAAAGTATGCAGATTGGCCGTTTGCTCCCTGTGGAGCGCGGGGCGAACGCATGGGGGTTCGCCGCACTCGTGCCATGATCTGGCAGAGCCAGCGGAGCCGAGAGAGCCACGGGCAAGCACCACGCAGCCCTGCGACGGTTACCCTAATGCGCCCCGCATTCCACGGGATTTTATGCGCATCTCATGCCAACCTTCCTTGCACTTCGCAAGGAAGCGTCCTGAAGCGAATCTCGTCCGAACTAACAGGCGAGAACCACCTTGGACAAAACCAATCTACCGCGGCGGCAGGGAGACTGCAAAGAAATTCGGGAGAGAATTTTAGGACGGGGAAGGATTCCCAGAAAAGTCGACTTCCAAGTTAGCCGCCGGTCCCCGACGGGCGCGGAACCGGGACGGAAATACGCACGCTCAGCCGGTACACTGGCAACGCGCCGCTGGGGCAGCGGCGGCTAACACGGTTTAATAGCGGCGTCGAATAGAAATCTATTCCACCACCGCATCCTGAACCGTCGCATTGGAGCTATACAGCCCATGCGATTGAAAGAATGCGTCGTGCAGCCGGGCCTTGAGCCAGTCGAGATCGTCGCACCGCACCACGACCGACCAGGCGGCGCCGTCTTCGTCGTCCACGGCGAAGCCCAAAATGTCCACTCGCGTTTCGTAGGCGTCTTGAAACAACAGCCGCACCTGCTCGCGGGTGCGCATGTCTTTGGCATAGTCGTCGTTGCCGAAGACCACCGACACGCCCGGCTTCTCCAGGGGAATCACCCCTCGATGCTGCTCGACGCGCTGGCCGCGAACATAGTTCGCAATCCGCTTTGCTTCAGCGTCGTAATTCATAGCCCCGCTCCTTACCCTGGTAACGTGAATCCTTCCAACGGCCACCGCCGTACCCACCACGGGCGCACTCACCACGGGCTCAATCTCTTTCTCACTATATCAACGAATAGCCCGCGGCCGCCAGAGAAAAATAAAAAAAGGGGCGTGCCGATGTGCGACGCGCTGGTCCTTTTTAGAGTCGGTCCAGTCGTTGCCGAAATGTCGCAAAGTTGGGCGTTGCTCTTTGATGAATTCTTCCGCCGGCGAATTGTCGTTGGAAGTTCCGAGTTGGACCAACACTGGCAAAGCCAGTGGCACACGAAAGGAGCAAGGCAGGGATTGAGCGTTCGGTTGGGGCAACGCGGTAGAACTACTCACCACGGCTTCCCCTGCCTTGCGCCTTTGTCCGTGTGCCACTGGCTTTGCCAGTGCGGAGTTGAACCTGCACTGACAGAGCCGCTAACGAACGGAGTTTTAGGTAGTTCGACAAGACAAGCCGTTGAGCATTGCGTCCCGTTCTAACCCCTTGGGACTTTGACACTTCCGACCGCTCCGAGTATCTTGCAAGTGACGCGTTTCATGCCCATTTCGCCTCCTCTTGCGGATTCAACGTGATGACAGACATCCGCCAGAAGTGGCGCGACCTCGTCCGCCGGCACGCCCAATGTTTCGATCGGCCGGGGGACGAGCGCTACTGGTCTCCAGGGCTCGAAACGGCCCCCCGCGAGCAACTCCGCGCCATGCAGAGCGAGAAGCTGGCCCTTGCCTATCGTTATCTGTGGGAGTGCAGCGCGTTCTATCGCCGCAAGTTCGAGGCGGCGGGTCTCACGGCGGAGAGCGTCCATGGCGTAGACGACCTGCCCAAAATCCCTGTGACGCACCGCGAGGAGTGGCTGACCGACCAGGAGGAGCATCCACCTTGGGGCACGTTTTCGCCGCTGCGGCAGGAAGATTGGCTCAAGCGGGGGTGGATGCTCTACACCACCTCCGGCACCACTGCCGCCCAGCCTCGGGTCTTTCGGCACACCACGTTCGACCGCGACCAGTGGGCGTGGATTGGCGCCCGCTGCCTCTATTCGATGGGGGTTCGCAATGGCGACATCGCCATCAATTGCTTCGGCTACGGCACGTCGGTGGCCTTTTGGGGGCTGCACTATGCCCTGAGTCTGATGGGCGTCCCTGTTATCTCCGGCGGCGGATCGAATACTGAGCGGCGAATCCTGTTCATAAATACCTACCGACCGACGGTGCTGCTCTGCACCCCTTCATACGCCCTGTACCTGGGGCGGGCGATGCGCGAGGCGGGGCATAATCCGCAGGAAAGCTCGATCCGCACCATCGTCTGCGCCGGCGAGCCGGGGGCCTGCGTCCCCGCCACCAAGCACCGGCTGGAAACGCTGTGGCATGCCAAAGCCCACGATGACTTCGGCTGCACCGAGGTCGCCCCGGCCCCGTTGGGCTACACCTGCACCAACCAGGTCCGCCGCACCGACGCTCCCGTCGATACGCATCTAATGGAAGATGTGGCGATCCCTGAAGTGCTCGACCCAGTCACGATGCAGCCGGTGCCGGAGGGTCAGCCGGGCATCCTAGTGGTCAGCAACCTCTACAGCGAAGCCCAGCCGATCCTTCGGTACGTCATGGGGGACTGGATCACCGTGACCACCGAGCCCTGCTCGTGCGGCCGGACTCACGCTCGGGCCGTTGGCGGCCTGCAGGGGCGCAACGACAACCTGCTGAAGATCCGCGGCCTGATGTTCTTCCCGGCCGTGATCGAAGACAGCATCCGCCAATTGGCCGACGTCGGAGATGAGTTCAAGGTGGAGATCACCCGCCGCGACAGCATGGATCACGTCAAGGTGACGATCGAACCCGCCTCGCCAATCCCCAAGAGCCGCTATGAACCGCACGCAGAACGGGTAGGCAGGGCACTAAAGGGCTCGCTGGGAATTCATGTTGAAGTAGAGGTCGTCCCGTATGGCACGCTGCCGCGGACTCAGTTCAAGGCGCAGCGGCTGTTTGATTTGCGGGAGAAGCTTGTTTGATGCCCTATTCTCCGTTCAATCCCGATGCGTCCTGCGGACAGGCCGAGCCTGCTGGGGCCAAGGCATTGCGCGGCGCTTCGCACCACTTGCTGGAAGAGCTGGAATTGAAGCTGCCGTTTTGGCGGTATCACGAGATCTACGCGGCGTCGAAGTATTCGTTTCTGCTGGACAGTGCGAAGGATGCTGAGCGGCTGGGACAATTTTCTTTCATCGGAGGCGAGCCGTGGTTGGTCTACCGCGCGAAGCGGCAGCCGGGCCAGCCGCCGCAGGGTGGAGCGCGGATCGAAGTGATCCGATTGCGGGGGGCCGACGGGCGATTGCTCGATATGCCTGTCACAGAGTCCCGCATCGCCGACCCGTTTGAAGACCTCAAGGGCGTGCTGGCCGAGTGGGCGATCGATTACCGGGCCTATGCCGATCACCCGTTGCCGCTGCTGTCTGGGGCCGTTGGATACTTTGGATACGAAGCGGGCTACTTCATCGAGGAACTGCCTGACCGCGGGGTAGACGATCTGGGATTGCCGGATATTTATTTCATGTTCGTCGACGCGGTGCTGGGGCATTGCCACCGGACGGGCAAGTCGTATCTGTCGATTGTGGGGCGGGGCGAGAATGATGTTGTTGCCCAACAAAACGCGGCGGCAATGCGTGATGAGATGTTCGACCGAGTCCGGGCGTATGAAGCACGGACCGACTTGGCAACAAACGAAAACTCTCCAACCGATGCGGGAGAATCTGGGGCGTTGCCGCAGCCACCCGCCACTGGTCCAAAGGATGTTGAAATCCACGCGATGTTCGACCAGTCGGCCTACTGCCGCGCTGTCGAACAGGTGAAAGAACATGTGCTGGCCGGTGATATTTTTGAGGGCTGCCTGACCCACCGCTTCGATTCGCCGCTGTGCGGCGGCACGCCGTGGGAGTTGTATCAAGAACTGCGGCGCATCAATCCGGCGCCGTTTGCCAGCTATCTCAATTTTCCCGAAGCGCAGGTGGTCTGCTCGTCCCCCGAGCGGTACGTTTCACTCAGCCCGGAGCGCGTGGCCGAAAGCCGCCCGATCAAGGGGACGCGGCCTCGGGGCCAAACGCCAGAGCAGGACGCGGCCCTGTGGCAGGAGTTATTCAGCTCCGTTAAGGATCGGGCCGAGAACGTGATGGTGGTCGACCTGGTGCGCAGCGACTTTGGCCGCGTCTGCAAGTTTCACACGATCCACGTGCCCGAATTGATGGCAATCGAAAAATACGCCACCGTGTATCAAATGGTCTCGACAATCCGCGGCGAGCTGGCGGACGGCGTTCATGCGCTGGACCTGGTAAAGGCCACGTTCCCCGGCGGCTCCATGACCGGAGCGCCGAAGATCGAGGCGATGAAGATCATCGACTCGCTGGAGCCCGTCAAACGGGGCATCTATTCCGGGTCGATCGGCTACCTGGACTTTGCCGGCCCGATGGACCTGAACATCGTCATCCGCACGTTCGTGATTCGCAACGGCCGCTGCTATTACAATGTGGGCGGCGCCGTGGTGGCGGATTCCGATCCGAAATCTGAGTATCAGGAGACGCTGGATAAGGCGCGGGCGTTGATTCAGGCGTTGGGAAATTTGGCTATCGGCTGTCAGCTATCGGCTGTCAGCATTCAGCAAGGAGAAAGGGTGCCTGGGGCAACGCCCCAGTGATGGAACCTGGGGCGTTGCCCCAGGCACCCAGCGTTCGACTGTCGAACATCCGCTTTCCGCTCTCGGCTTTCCGCTTTGCCATGAAAACCGTCATCCTCGACAACTACGACTCGTTCACCTACAACCTCTACCAATATGTTGGCGAGTTGGATGAGGCGCCGTTGGTGTTTCGCAACGACAAGATATCGCTCGCTGAACTGCGGGCGTTAGAGCCGGACAGGATCGTGATTTCACCCGGACCGGGAAGTCCCGACGATCCGGCCTATTTTGGCGTCTGCCGCGAGGCGATCCTGGAGTTCGGGCCGACGACGCCGATCCTGGGCGTTTGCCTCGGGCATCAGGGGATCGTGCATGCCTTTGGCGGCCAGATCGTCCGCGCACGCGAAGTGATGCACGGCAAGACAAGCTACATCACGCACGACGAACGCGGCCTGTTCGCCGGCCTGCCGCGGCGGTTCGAGGTGATGCGCTATCACAGCCTGATCGTCGATCCGGCCACCCTTCCCGCATGCCTGCGCGTAACGGCCAAAACGGCCGACGGCGTGATCATGGCGGTCGAGCACCGCGAGCATCAGATCTTTGGCGTGCAATTTCATCCTGAGTCGATCGGCACGACGGTGGGGAAGCAGTTGCTGGAGAATTTTCTGCGGGGTTCACCAAACCGAGTGCAACCGGAAGTCGGGGCCACCTAGGACGGCTCCATCACCGTTGAGACCCATCGATGCTTCCCATCCTCAAAGCGATTGAACTCCTGCGCGACAAGCGTCCGCAAGAATTGACCGCGGACGAATCTGCCGGGTTGCGCGAGTTGATCGAACGCAATCCTGCGTGCGTCGGTATGCTTGGTGGTCGCGATGCGGTTGAAAAGTATTTGGCCGCCGCGCCTGGAGGCGCGGAATATCAGCCGCCAACGAAAGCCCGAGCCACGGAGGCCCCAAATGCCATCCCCTTGGAAGACGGCACACCTGCCGTTCCGCTGGCACCGTCGCCCCGCTTCGGATTGCTAGTGACTTGGATACTGGCCGGGGCCGGCGTGGTTGTCTTGGGATTTCTGGCGTACTTGTGGGTTGCGTCGAAGCAAAAAGCCAATGTAAATAATCAGGCAGCCGATGTCCAAACAACAGGTAAACCTGCCGCCCAGTCAGCCTCGGCTGCCACAAATCATCGCCATGCACAACCGTCAGCAAGCGACAAGAATGATGACGATTCCGCCGCCGATGCCCCTTCCGACGACGATCCCAAACTATGGCACGGCTGGAAAATGAGCGGCGAGCCGGGCGGCACGCTCTCGCAGAAAACCGTATGGGACGTAACGAGCGATCCGCTCAGGCCCACGCCTGCCACGGTGATTCAAATCGGCCGTCTGCCAGCCACGCTGACGGCCGACAAACTGATAGAGCCGGGGCATCGCTGGCTGCGGATGGTTCTCATCCCCGACGAGACGGCCCCGCCGACGGGCACGATGGCATTACTGGCCGACTCGCACCCCATTGCCCGCGTAACGCTTGATTCTTCGCACCTTGGCACTCCGCTAGTAGTCTCGCTCGAACGCTGCCTGGGGCGCACAGTCAAATTGCAGCTTCGCTATCTGCCGGCGAGCGAGCAGTCGGCCATTCAGATCAAGTCGCTCGAACTCTCGGCGCAGTCCACTCGAGTCGCCTGGACGCCGCTGTCACCTAGCCAACTTCGATCCGACAACGGTACGACGATCACCGCGCAGCCCGATGGCTCGATAGTAGCCAGCGGGCCGAACCCGGACGGCGATACGTATCACGTCACCATCGGCATTCCACCGACTGGAGCGACCGCTTTGCGAATCGAGGCGCTCCCCGACGCCTCGCTCCCCGATCATGGACCGGGGCGAGCCAGCGGCGGGAGCTTTGCTATCTCGCGCGTATCGGCGGTTCTGACGGCATCAATCAAGCAACAAGAAAAAGTGCCGGCCCGTTATGTCCGCATCGAGTTGACCGGTCGGCCCAGGGCGTTGACCCTGGCCGAAGTCGAAGTGTTTTCCGGCGGCGAGAATGTGGCGAGAAAAAAGAAAGCAACCCAGTGCTCAACCCTGTGGGGAGCGGTCGCCGGCCGAGCGGTGGACGGCAACAAGAACGCCAATTTCAAGCGAGGTTCGGTCTCACACACGGGCAACCAGGTCGGGGCCTGGTGGATGGTCGATCTGGGGCAGGAGTTTCCCATCGAGAAAATTGTGATCTGGAATCGCGAATCGGCGAGCAGCGAGTTGGCCCATCACCGCGTGATCGTCACCGACTCCCAGAACCATACCACCTGGGTCCACGACAATCCCATTGCCCCGGTGCCGAACGTGGCGTACGGGCCCTTCGTCACGGAGCAGCAGCCGGTCCGTTTCACCGACGTGCTGGCGGAGGGGACTGCGCCGGGGATCGACCTGAAGGAGATCGTGCGCGAAGAGTCCGACGGCAACATCGGCTGGAACGGCGCCCTGCCGGGGCAATCGGCGTCGGCCGTGTTCACGCTGGCTCCGGATCAAAAGCTAGCCGGCCAGCAAGTCACCCTCACGCTGGTGCATCGGTTCCAACAAGCGGGACAAAACCTGGGCCGGTTTCGGATTTACAGCACCAACGCCCCGCCGCCGCACCAGCCGGAGCCGGCGCTGATTGAATTGCCGTCGTTGCCGTAGCGTGGGTGCTTGCACCCCCGGCTAATGACCCATGAAACGTGGGTACAAGCACCCACGCTACGAAAAGACCGTCACACCCAATCGAACCCGGTGGCCGTCTTGATCCGGTGCTCATAATCTCCCAACAGGCCGCCGATCACATCCCAGCCGTGACGGCGGCGCAGCTCGATATCCCCCTGCTCGTTCACCCGCACGACGCTCTCGGCGTGGACGCCGGCCGCCTCCAACTCGTGCTGCTGGATTTCGCTGGGGTGAACGATGCGGCAGAGCGTGATGCCGGACAATTCGATGAACTTCATAACGGCGTCCTTGAGGTACGAGCTTCAAATGCACTTGCGATGGGACGGCTACGTCCAAGCCCGCATCATAGTTCAGCCCGCACCGCCTCGCAAAGTGCCAGCATCGCTTCGATGCCGAGTTGCTCCGCCCGTGCGTCGGCCTGCAGCCCCTGCTTCTCGATTAAGTTGTCAATCTGCGGCTTGGTGAGCTGGTTCTTATAGCCTGCGTGCAGCACGCCGCGTAGCAGCTTGCGGCGGTGCAGGAACAGGCCGCGCACAAAGGAATGAAAGAATTCCAAATCGGGCACCAGGCTGCGGCGCTCAGGCTCCAGATCGATCCGCACGATGGCCGACTCGACCTTGGGCCGCGGCCAAAACACGCTCGGCGCCATCAGCCGCACGATTTCCACGCGACATTGGGACTGGATCCAGATGCTCAGGGCGCCGTAGTCTTTCGTCCCTGGCTGCGCGATGAGCCGTTCGGCCATTTCCTTTTGCACGGTAGCGACCATCATCACTGGCACGTGCGGGGAGGAAAGCAGGTTCGAGATGATCGGCGTCGCAACGCTGTACGGCAGGTTGGCCACCAGCTTAAGCTGCCGGCCCGATCCGGCGGCCAGCCGCTCGCCGAGCACTTCCATCAAGCGAGGGTCAAAATGGTTCTTGTTCTTCAGCACGTCAAACTTCAGCAGCGTGACGTTGGCATTGTCCACCAATTCGTCGGACGCCATCTGGAACAAGCGTTCGTCGATCTCCACGGTCACTACGGCCGCCACCTGGGGCGCCACCAGCGCCGTCAGGGCCCCCGTGCCCGTGCCGACTTCCAGCACGACGTCGTCGTAGTCCAACTGCGCCGCGTCCACCAGCAACCGCTGGAGGTTCATGTCGATAAGAAAGTTCTGCCCATGCCGCGACACGGGCTCAAAGCCCACTTCGCGAAAGCGGCGCGTCAGATACGAGATGGTTTGTTGGCCTGCCAAAGTTACCGTCCTGTTTGCTCTAACCCAAAATGTGCCGGGTGTGTTCCACCTGGGCCGCAGCGGCCCCGCTGAGGTCCGTCGGCCATTGTTCGTACCATTCTAATGGTTTTGGCAGCGCCGCGGCGGCGAATTCGAGGTGGATGACGCGGCGGCGATGGGAGCGCAGGGCGGCCGAAGAGGCGTGCAAATGCAGCGACCGCATGACGAGCGCACCCCCGCCCCGACGGGACATTCCACGGCCGGCTGCCGCGCCTGCCAGGCCTCGATTTTGCCCCGGTCCAGGCGCCCCGGGCGGTGCGAACCGGCCAGCACGCGCAGCGGGCCGTTGTCGTGCCCACACGGATCGATGTGGACCCGCACGGCGACCATCTGGGCCAGCACGTCGGCCGGCGGCTGGACATGCGCGACCCCTTCCTTGACGCTCCAGGGACCGTAGCCCGGGAGATCAACTCGCTCCGAAACAGCAATTGTCAGATCCTGGTGCCACGCCACCTTCCAGTTGGACTGGCCGCTCTTGTCGAACAAAATTCCCCGCACGGCGAACGCGCCGGGGCCCATCACTGCTTCAACAATCGCCCGGATCGCCGGGTGTTGCGGCAGGGACTGAAACGCAGGGGCCCGATGAAGCAAATCCCGCAATCCGCCGCGGCTGGCAAGCGGGAGCTTTTCGCACTCCAGGGCCAGGGATGCGATTTCAGATTCGGTTAGGACGTTCGGCACAATGGCGAAACCGTCGCGCTCGATCTGTTTGCAGATTTCTTTCTCGTCCATCAAAGGGAGACAACAGCGTCTTTCCGAAGATTATCGCGTGCCGAAAAAGTCGCGGGGATTTACAGGTCGAATACCGCCAGATAGAGCGTTGGCCCCTCAGACGGCGAACGGAAAAAACCAATTGCTCCCAGTTGATGGACGGCCAACGCGACGAAGTCTTGGGCATCAGCCGCTGACGCCTGAATACCCGGATCTAGAAAGACGCGAAACCCGGTTTGAGAGTGTAATGCTTGTATTTGCTTTGAGGCCTCTCTCGCGATTGATGGAAAGTCCTCATTCGCCCACGCCCATAGCCACGACTTATGCTCGGCGCTGAAGGTACCGATCGGAGTTATGGGAAACCGCGTGCCCCCTATCGTTAGCAAGCAGTCGGCCAATTCGTAGGACCATTTCTCGGCTCCGTCAATGCGCTGTTGGAAATTCGCCTGCTTGCCAGCGAGTTCCTCGCGACATGCGGTCAGCAGCGCGAAGAATTCCGCGTCGGACATGGAGCCACCGACGGGATTTCCGCGACATATCGGGCAGGTTTGCGAGTCGTGCATGGCATTGGGCCGTTAACTATTCCGCGTCGGTCGTATCGCCGCCTCAACATATTTCGCCAGCAAATCCGTCTCCAAATTCACGCGCCCGCCGACGGCCAGCCGCCCCAGCGTGGTCACCGCCAACGTGTGCGGAATTAACTGCACGCTAAATCGCTCCGGCTCCACATCGACCAGCGTCAGGCTCACGCCGTCGATGGCGATCGAACCCTTGGACGCCATTTGCGAACCCAGACTCGCGGGCATTCGAAACCAGAACGTCGACCAGTCGTGCTCGTCTTGTCTGGCATCGAGCGTCCCGACGGCGTCCACATGGCCGCTGACAAAATGACCTCCCAGCCGATCTCCTACGCGGACCGCCCGCTCCACATTCACCACGCCGCCAGACGCAAGCTCACCCAGGTTGGTGCGGCTGAGAGTTTCCGGCCCGGCGTCGAATTCAAGAAGCTCGCCACACACCGCAACCACGGTCAGGCAGCAGCCGTTGATCGCGAGGCTCTCGCCGATCCGGCATTCGGCGGCCGCGTCGGGCCAACTCAGGACCAGCCGCCGCCCGGGCGGTCGCGCAAGGACTTCGACAACACTCCCCAGGGCTTCGACAATTCCGGTGAACATGGGCAGGCGCGCTGGCTGGCTAAAACAGCGGCTCGCTCTCCGTGCGGCGAGCAAACAGGCGCTGCCAGGAATACTTTAGCGGCGGCAAAACGACGTAAGCCACCGCCAACATTGGTAAGGCATACCCCCCGATCGCCAGTACCGCCACGATCACAAACACCAGCCCCACCATGTGGGCAAAGCTGCGGTGACCTCGCAAAAACTGATTCACCAAGTGAGGGTACGGAATCCGCGACACCATCAACATGGCCACCAGCAAGGCAAACAGCGGCAGGCCGCGCTGCACCCAGACGTCGATGTCGGTCTTGTGAACATTATCATTTGAGTCCATCCGCAGCGTGTAGAACAGCAGCGCGAAGCCGGCAATTGCCGCCGCGGCCGCCGGCGTGGGCAAGCCGCTGAAGTGCATGTGATCGTCGTCCTCGCCCGTCTCCACGTTGAATCGCGCCAGCCGCAGCGCAGCGCAAGCCGCAAACGTGGCCGCGATGACCCAAATCGCCTGCCGATAGCTCAGGCTGACGTACGGACACATTTTGACCATCAGAAACGCCGGCGCTACGCCAAACGTCACCAGATCCGACAAGCTGTCCAACTGGGCCCCAAAGTCCGAAGTGCTGTTAGCCAGCCGGGCCACATGGCCATCGAGCGCGTCGAACACCATTGCTAGGAAGATCAGCACCGCGCACAAGAACATGTTATGCACGGGATTGGCCGGATCAAACTTGCGAAAGAACTGAATTTCGGCCGACGGCGAGGGCACCGCATCCGATTCGGCGTGCGGCGCCTGCACCCGCGAGGCGATCGCGATCGCATAGAACCCGCACAGCAGGTTGGCCAATGTGAACAACGTGGGGATAACCGCCACGGTGCGAATGCGTTTCATCACCCTTCAAACCCCTTTTTCACACACTTCACACCCTTTTTTCACACGCGAGTGAAACGAGCAATAATTGTCGACCCGGCCTTAATCTTCTGCCCCAGTTCAACGTCTATATATAGCCCCGGCTCGGCCGGCAGGATCAGCTCCGTCCGCGAACCGAGCTTGATCATACCGAATTTCTCCCCCGCCGTCAGCAACTCGCCCGGCCGCAGGCGGCAGACAATCCGCCGGGCAATAGCCCCCGCAATCTGCCGAACCACCATCCGCCGCTGCGGGACGGCGGCGTCTTCCAGGCCGATCCACATGTTCTCGTTCCGCAGGGCGCTTTCGGGATTGAGCGCGTTGAGAAACGCCCCTTTGGAGTACCGCAACTCCAACACGCGGCTGGCACACGGCGCGCGGTTGATGTGTACGTTGAAGATCGACAGGAAAATGCCGATCCGCACCGCCGGACCGCCGATGAACTCGTCGTGGGCCAACTTCACGATCTCAACCACTTTGCCGTCGGCCGGCGCCACCAGCAATCCGGGCCCGGTCGGCAGCGGCCGGTGCGGGTCGCGAAAGAAATAAATCAGCCACAACAGCACCACCAGTGGCACGACTCCGATGTACCAAAATGCCGGCCACAGGATTGCGGGCAGAATAGTCAGTGCCACCAAAGGCCAACCCATCAATTGGGCTTCGGCCAGGCCCCACCGCGCCAGCGGGATTCGCTCGCGCCACTGAAACGGGTCATCGGCCGGCCGCCAATGGGCCGTGCAGAGGTTGGCGCAATACTTCAGATCGCGGGGATCGAGCACGTCGTGGGGTGCCCCGTCTTTGGAACCTTGCATCCGCTCGGCCATCCGGCGGACGTAGCCGCGCCGGAAGGTCTTGAGGTACCAGCGCCGCCAGCAGCCCCAGGCCAACTCGATCTGGTAGCAGACGCCGCCCCCCGGCTGGACGCTCTTGATGTTCTCCGGCAGCGGCACCGGCGTGGCCCGGTCGACGCTTGGCCCGTCGACGCCCGAAGACCCGTCGACGCTTGAAATTGGTGTGCTCATGAATGCTCGATGAGGCGGCTGTGTGAATCTCGCTATCCTAGCCCAGGGGGAGGGGGGGTGGAAGAAGGTGTGGTAGGAGGGTGTGAAAACGAGATGTGAAGGGTGTGAAAAAGGGGTGTGAAGAGTATGAAGGGGAGTGTGAAGGGGGCGTGCCTAGCCAGATGGTCGCACATTCGGCACAATGGCGGGGCAAACGACGTGGACCGCATCCTTTGCGGCCGTTCCCCAATCCATTCCGCCTGAACCAGTCACGAGCCACTCCATGAGCGCGATCGCCGCCGTACACGCCCGCCAGATTCTCGATATCCGCGGAAATCCCACCATCGAAGTCGATGTCACCCTGGCCGACGGGGCCACCGGAACCGCCGCCGTCCCCAGCGGAGCCAGCACCGGCGTACACGAAGCGTGGGAACTCCGCGACGGCGACGAAAAAGTCTACATGGGCAAAGGGGTCGGCCAGGCGGTCCACAACGTCAACACCGTGCTCGACGACGCCCTATGCGGCATGGACGCGCTGGATCAGGCCGGCATCGACGCCCGCATGATCGAATTGGATGGCACGCCGAATAAGAAAAACCTGGGGGCCAACGCCATCCTGGGCGTGTCGCTGGCGGTGGCCCATGCGGCGGCCGATCACTGCGGCATCCCACTGTATCGCTACCTGGGTGGCGTCGGAGCCCGGCTGTTGCCGGCGCCGATGATGAACATCGTCAACGGCGGCCAGCATGCCGACAATTCGGTCGACGTGCAGGAGTTCATGGTCATGCCGCTGGGCTTTGAAAGCTTCAGCGATGCGCTGCGGTGCGGCGTGGAGATTTTCCACCATCTGAAAAAAGTGCTCAAGAGCCGCAAGCTCTCCACGTCGGTCGGCGACGAAGGGGGCTTTGCACCCGACTTGAAGAGCAACGCCGAAGCGCTGGACCTGATCATGGAAGCGATCGGCGCCGCGGGTTACACCGCGGGCGAGCAAGTGTACATCGCCCTGGATGCGGCCGCGACAGAGTTCTACGACTCGAAAACTGGCAAATACACGATGGATGGTCGGCCGATGGACTCGGCGGGCATGGTCGAACTGCTCGCCGGCTGGGCCGCGAAGTATCCGATCTGCTCGATCGAAGACGGCTGTAGCGAAGACGACTGGGAGGGGTGGAAGCTGCTGACCGACCGGCTGGGGGACAAAGTGCAGCTAGTCGGCGACGACCTGTTCGTCACGAACACCGAGCGGCTGGCCCGCGGCATTCGCGAAGGGATCGCCAACAGCATTCTGATCAAGGTCAATCAGATCGGCACGCTGACGGAAACGATTGACGCCATTCAATTGGCGCAGCGATCCGGCTACACCACCATCTCCAGCCACCGCAGCGGCGAGACGGAAGACGCCACCATCGCCGACCTGGCCGTGGCCCTCTCCACCGGCCAGATCAAAACCGGCAGCGCTTCGCGAACCGATCGACTGGCCAAGTACAATCAATTGCTGCGGATTGAAGAGCAGTTGGGCGAACAAGCCTGCTACGCTGGCCCATTGTTCCGCAAGTTGCCACAGAAGTAGGTGTAACCACACCCCGAGCCGCGGGGCTTATCCCCGCGGTAACCACGCTACGCGGCTCGCTGGCCGAAGGCCAAGTTTATGTCGCAACCATCGGGGTCCAGCTCAAATCGGTTTGAACTCTCCGGCTGGCACTATCTGCTGATCTTCTCGGCGTTCGCCCTGGTGGCCCTGGTGCTGGTTTCGAGCAAGTACGAGCGGCGGCAGCCTCAGTTCGAGCAGCAGTATCGCGGCATCAGCGAAATGCAGCGCCATCCGCCGGGAAGCGGCGGCGACAAGGGGGAAGGATCGCCCGCGACGCCGCCGAAGCCAGACGAACCGCCCCCCGCCCCCGGTCCGCTGATCGTGTCGCTGCGGCCGTTGATGATCGCGCTGGCACTGGTCATGGTCGTGGCCTGGATTGGAATCAAGCGAAAACGGTGGCAAGCGGCGGCGGGACGTGGCAAGATGGCGGATGGGGGGTGAGGTCTGTGTCCCCACAATTGAATTCGCACCAAACAACCTGACCGCGATCAAAGCCGTGCCATGATCAGTTGGTTCACCGAAAATCCGACGCCCATCCTCTGCATTGGCGGGCTGGTGCTGCTGATCCTGGCGGGCGCAACCTACGTCACCGGGCGAGGCGTCATGCTGGCCTTCATGATTCCGGTGGTGCTTGTGATGGGCTCTTCGGTGCTGATCGATTTCCTTGTGGTGACGGAGCGCGAACAAGTGATCGCCACGATCCACGACGGAGCCAAAGCGTTCGAGGCCAACGACATCGGTCGCGTGGAGCGCTGCCTTTCAGCCACGGCGCCGGCCATGTTGCGCGTTCAAGCGACGGAGATTCTGCATCTGGTGGATGTGCAGCAAGTAAAAATCACCAGCGGCCCGGAAATCAAGATCAACCGGTTGACCAGCCCTCCGACCGCGGTCGCTGAAATGATCGTGGTGGCTCAAGGCAAGCTCCGCGTGGGCGAAACGATCTACTCCAAGATTCCGCGCCGCATCGTCGTGAGGCTGCGATGGGAAGGGGACCGCTGGCTGGTGTATGAGGCGGAAGGCGTGTCGATCCTGGGTGGGGAGACGCCGGCGACATGAAGCCTCTCGCACTGATCGGCGGCCTGTTCATCGTCGGGCTCTCACTGCACTTGCCCCATACGGCGAAGGGATCGGATCCTCCGCCACTTCCGCCGCTAAAGTGGGGCGCCGATGCCGAGGGGGGCGCGCCGTATGTCTTCAAAGATCCCAAAGACCCGGCCCACAACATTGGGTTTGAGGTCGATCTGGCCGCGGCGCTGGCTCGCGAGCTGAAGCGCGAGATCACGTTTACGCAGTACGATTACGTGAGCCTCCTGCCGGGCCTGGAGCGGCGCGATTTTGACTTCGCGATGAACGGGCTGGAAGTGACTCCCGACCGTACACAAAGGTATCGCCTCAGCCGGCCGTATTACACCTACAAGCTGCAACTGGTGACTCGAAAGGACGACTCGCGGTTTGCCTCGCTCGACGATTGCAAGGCGAAACGGGCCGTGGTCGGCACGCTCGGCGACACCGCAGCGCAACGTCTGCTCGATAAGCAGGGGATCAAGAATCGCATCTACGACGGCCAGGTGGAGCCGTACGCCGACCTGGCCTTGGGCCGGATCGACGCCGTGCTGCTCGACCTGCCAATCGCCGTTTATTATGCCCAACCGAATCCCAAGCTGAAGTTCGTGGGCGAGCCGTTTGCCGAAGGGCATTACGCCATCGCGTTTCGCAAAGACCAGGAAGCGCTGGCCCAGCAGGTCGACGCGGCAATCGACCGCCTGGCCGCGCAGGGTGAATTGGCGCGGATTTTTGAAAAATGGCGGATCCCCAGCGATATTCCGGTGCAATGGACGCTGGGAGCATGCGCGAAACTGCTGGGTGAGGCGGCGGTCACGACGATTGAAATTTCCCTGGCCAGCATGCTCGTTGCCGTGGCGCTTGGGTTGGTGCTGGCGACGATGCGGCTCTACGGCCCCGCGCCACTGAGGTGGCTGGCGGTGGGCTATATCGAATTTTTCCGCGGTATTCCGGTGCTGTTGTTTCTCGTTTTTCTGTACTACGGCCTGCCCGGCATCTCCGCCCAGTTTGGCTGGCCCGTGTCGCTGGAGATGGGGCGGATGACGGCGGCGATCCTGGGCTTCGGACTCAACTACGCCGCGTACGAAGCGGAAATCTATCGAGCCGGCATCTCCGCCGTTCCACACGGCCAATGGGAAGCGGCCGCGTCGCTGGGGATGGCGCCGACGATCACGTTCCGCCGCATCATTCTGCCGCAAGCGATCCGCACCATTCTGCCCCCGATGACCAACGATTTTGTATCCCTGTTTAAGGACACCAGCGTGGTGAGCGTCATCGCCGTGGTGGAATTGACCAAGCAATACCTCATCCTGTCGAAGTCGAGCCAGATGTACCTGCAAGTCGGCGTCCTGACCGCAATCTATTACCTGGCGATGTCGATTCCGCTGAGCTACCTGTCGCAGTATTTAGAACGAAAGTGGAGCAAGGGAGTGCGGTGATTAAAGCGGAAAGCCGAAAGCGGGAAACGCCAATCCTCAATCCTCAATCATCAATCTGAAATCTGAAATCTGAAATCTGAAATCTGAAATCTGAAATCTGAAATCTGAAATCAAATCCATGCCCCTCCCCCCCACCACCCACGTCGAATTCCGCGGCTTGAAAAAGCGGTTTGGCAACCGGCTGGTGCTCGATGGGCTCGATCTGTCGATTGACGTAGGGGAGACGGTGGCTCTGATCGGCCCCAGCGGTGCCGGCAAGTCGACGCTGCTGCGGTGCCTCAACGGACTGACGCATTTTGAAGCGGGGGAGATTCGCATCGGCGACGAACTGATCCAATCCAACGGCAATACGTCCGCCAAGGCAGTCCGCCAGGTCCGCCGCGACTTTGGCATGGTGTTCCAGGATTTTCAATTGTTTCCGCACCTGACGGCCTTGGAAAATATCACCGAGGCGCCGCGGCAAGTGCTGCGTCTGTCGCACAATGCCGCCCGCCAGCGAGGCGTGGAACTGCTGACGCGCGTCGGGCTGGGAGACAGAACCGATGCCTATCCAGGCGAGTTATCCGGCGGGCAGAAGCAGCGCGTGGCGGTCGCCAGGGCATTGGCCATGCAGCCGCGCGGCCTATTGTGCGACGAGATTACCAGCGCGCTCGACCCTGAGCTAAAGGGCGAAGTGCTGGCCGTCCTGGAAGACCTGAAGCGTGACCGCATGACGCTGCTGGTGGTCACGCATGAAATCGGCTTTGCCCGCCGGGCCGCCGACCGGATTGTCGTGCTTGCCGATGGCAAAGTGATTGAAAGCGGGCTACCGGAAGAAGTGTTGGATAATCCCAAGCACGAACGCACCCGGCAGTTCCTGCGGCAAGTGATGCGATAGTAGCGTGGGTGCTTGCACCAACGGATTTCATTTTGATTCCTTAGCGGCACGAATCTTGAAGTTGACGCTCCCCTCGTGGTCAGCAATCGCCGACCAATTGTCGCCGCAGCGCAAATATAGGTTGCCGTTACTTGGGGCAACGAATCTTCCCTCCACCCCCAATTCAAAGGGCCGCCCGAGCACTCGATTGTCCATGAGCACTCCCAGCAGCTTGCCGCGGCCTCTGGGTTGACCGGCTGCCGAAAGTTGCGGTCCATCCTTTTTAAGACGCCACTGACCCTCTGCCTGGAACGAGTATTGATGATTCGCTTCGAGTGCTCCTCCGCTCGCTTGCCACCCTCGTCGAGCATCGACTGTTGGGCTGATTTCAGCATCGCCCAACGTTCTGAAGTCCGACCATTCCCAACAGCAAAGATCCGCCCGGTATCCTGGTTCAACGTTCTTGACGAAGAACTGATATTCAAACTCGATATTTGCCTGCTGGGCGGCAAACACGTCGCTGTATTTTACACCTTGCCCACCAAGAATCCCTAATCCCAACGCTCTGAATCGCTTGGTATAGCTCGGATTAGAATTGAGTAAATGGCAGAGCGCCCAACAGCGCGCGTAGTCCTCCCAGGTGGCATTTTCCATGGATGGATTGCGCTCGATCACCTTGGCTACGCTCAGCGGCGGCGACGTGTGCAAGTACCACAAGGTCGCATACGGGACGCAAACGCTGGGGTCGCCTTCCCGCATGTAGGACCCAAGCTCGGCCATTCCTTCGGCGTACCAAAATGGCCCGCATTTTCCAAAAGCAAGATCACAGTAAGCGTGGACGATCTCATGTTGTGCAACGCCTATGCGATCGCTGCAGTATGCTATGGAAGCTCTCGACTGACTGGGCTTTTTCTTTGGCGCGCCCGATGGGGCCGCTGTCGTTGCGCCCATTGTGACCCCCTCGTGGGCTTTGATTTTTGCGATGGCGACCGGCGGAAGGTTGACGCTCTTCCAACGATCCAAGTCGCGACAAACATAACAAGCGAGCCGTCCTGAGGGCTTTCGCCGCCAGAATGCCGCGGCCTTTTCAAACATCGCCTCGAGCGTGTTGAGATAGTATTTGGCCTCTTGCGGTGGGAGATCGGTCTTCAGCGCGATATGAGTCGATTTGTAGTCGGTAAGGGGAACTGACTGGTTGCTCCAGTCTGGAACGCCGGGGAGAAATTGTTGGTCGTACTGACGGCAAATGGACTCGGAGGGCTTCGACCGTCCGGATCGCATTTCAGCGATAGATTGTCCGACGGCGATTCGGTCCTGTTCATGCAACTGAGCAAAGCGAACAACGGTTTGGCGCGCACGTTCATCAACCAGCACCAGAGCAGCGTCCGTGGGTCTATCAAAAATGGGCGAAAAGGAATACTTTTCTTCAAACGAAATTTGAATCTGCGCATGCCCTGAGCGCCCGCACATGATAATAAGTATCCAAACAGAGAAAAAACCGAACCAGCGCCACATCGAAATAATTCCAGTTAGGTTCTACATTGAATCTTGATGAGGAGAGTGGAAGACGCAAGGAGACCGGTCATTTTTTTACTTCCGGCATGGCAATCATCAGCGTGCCGTTGGGCCCTTCCAGAGGATTGAAGTAATACTGCTGCCCCTCAGGCAGCGCCGGCAAGGTAAGGTGATTGGGCTTGATTACCTTCTCCATATACTCCGCGGTGTTGCGCGGTTTCCCATGTTCGGCCACGTACAGCTGCAGCGCACTGTCGGCCTCGAAAGTCTTCACTTTGTCTTTGGCATACATCATCGCGCCGAGCGGCGTGGCGATCAGCCCTTGGCCGAACTGACCTGCCTTGCGGCTCGCCTCGGCTCCGGTCGTCCCAAGCTTGGGAGGCACTTTTTCCGGCTGAGCGGGATCGGGACCATACCCAGCAGGCGCGGGTGGCGGAGTGGATACTGCAGGCGCGGCCGGTGCAGGGACTGGAGAGCCACCCGGCGCCATGGCGCCAGGTGCCGGTGTCATCGGTGCAACTGGCCCGGGCGGGGCAGCCGGGGGCGAGACAGATGGCGTCACCGGCGCCGCTCCTGGCTGCACAACGGGCTGAGGCGAAGCCGGCGCCGCCTCTGCCGGCGCGACGACAAAATTCTCGTGCGGCTGCGAACGGGCCACCGCCAATTCTTTTCCTTCCGCCGACTTGGGATCGATATGCACAACCGAGGGGGGCCCCGCCTCGCCGGTGGCCGCCGGGGCGGGGGGGCGCTGGCAGCCTGCCAGAGCGGCGATTGCAAAACCGCACACCACGACACGAACCCCGCGGGCGTTACTTGGCGATCGTTTCATCTTAGCTCCCTTTTCGCTTATTCTATCGAGAGTTGCATCTGAAACTATTCCGATTCCGGCAGACTCAAATTCCACCCGCGCATCTCATTCAGCACCGGCCGGTGCGTCATGTCGAAACTCAACGCGGTCAGTGTAACGTGCCCCTTGCGTAGAGCGGTCAGATCCGTCTCTTCGTCGCCCGGGGGTGGGG
The DNA here is from genome assembly GCA_021413585.1 of Planctomycetia bacterium. GTDB lineage: Bacteria > Planctomycetota > Planctomycetia > Pirellulales > UBA7805 > JAIOPX01. Next base: position 33,840 of record JAIOQB010000204.1, on the reverse strand, counting down.
GCGGCTCGTTGGTGGCCCAGTAATACCGCCGGCCGCGGGGGTCGACGCGCCGTTCGTACACTTCGCCGTAGCGGGCCACGCCCATCGGCACGATCCGCAGTTGGCTCGGCCCGCGCATCGCGGCGGTCGGCATGTTCAAATTATACAGATGGGGCTCCGGCCCTTTGTGGCGGAGGATCTGCTCGATCACGCCGCGGGCCATGCGGGCCGCTTTGTCGAACTCGGCGTGTTCGTCGTATTCCAGCGACACGGCGAAGCTATCGATGCCGAAGAACGCTCCCTCGATCGCCGCCGCCACGGTGCCCGAGTACAGCACGTTGATCCCGGCGTTCAGTCCGCCGTTGATGCCACTGACCACAAGGTCGGGCCGTTTGGGGCAGAACTCAAACAGGGCAATCTTCACGCAGTCCGCGGGGCTTCCCTCAACCGCCCAACCGCGCCGCTGCCGACCCTCGAACACTTCTTTGCAGACCAGCGGGCTGAGGAACGTGATCGAATGCCCCACGCCGCTTTGCTCGGTGGCCGGGGCGACCATGCACACCTCGCCAATCAGGCTTAGTTCACGGGCCAGGGCGGCGATTCCGGGAGCATAAATGCCGTCGTCGTTGGTCAGCAAGATCTGCACGGGAGTCCTTCTCTAGTTTGACGAGTCGAATAGGCAAGCCGCTGGTTGGCCACCGCGGAATCGGCACAGCTTATGTGGCGATCCCGCCCAACCAACTTTAATAATAGAGCCGACCCAACCGGCACACAACCGGCACACAACCGCCTTGCACCGCAAAGCCACGCTGGGCAGTGGCTTGCGACACGGGGTCGTGGCGAATCATGTCCTGTGAATCATCGGCCGCTTGCCCCTGTTATGCAGTCCGGGCGAGTCCTACAATGATTGATTCCGCCCGTCCTACGCGACGGGCCGTTTTGTTGATCCATCGCGAGCCGAGCAACCTAGCCGAGTAACCAACGTAGCTGAGTAACAAGGATGGCTGCCACAACGATGACCACGGCTGCAACCGCAACACACGATTCGGCGATCACGGACGAAAAGGTCCTGGTGTTCGACTTCGGGTCGCAATACGCCCAGTTGATCGCGCGGCGCGTGCGCGAGCAAAACGTCTATTGCGAGATCGTGCGGCACAATCTCACCGCCGCGCGGGTGCGCGAGTTGAATCCCCAGGGGATCATTCTCTCCGGCGGCCCGGCCAGCGTGTACGAGCAGGCGGCGCCCAAATGCGATCCGGAAATTTTCCGCCTCGGTATTCCGGTTCTCGGCATCTGCTACGGAATGCAACTGGCGTGCGAAGCGTTGGGGGGCCAGGTGGCCAGCGCTCCGGCCCGCGAGTACGGCCGGGCATTTTGCCGAGTGACCGATCCGCAGGGGCTGCTGCAAGGTCTGCCCGGCGAAATCGAAGTTTGGATGAGTCACGGCGACCAGGTGGCGCGCGTCTCCGATGAGTTCGTGCCTCTGGCGTCCACGTCGACCTGTCCGATCGCGGCGGTGCGGCATCGCACGCTGCCGATCTTTGGTTTGCAATTTCATCCGGAAGTGACGCACACGCCCGAGGGAGGCCGTATTCTGGCCAACTTTGTCCGCGAGGTGTGCGGCTGCCAGGGGCGCTGGAAGATGGGCGATTTTGCCCGGCAGAGCGTCGAGCGAATCCGGCAGCAGGTGGGAGACCGCCGCGTGATCTGCGGGCTCAGCGGCGGCGTCGATTCGTCGGTCGTGGCGGCCTTGATTTACCAGGCGATCGGCGACCGGCTCTCCTGCATCCTCGTCGACAACGGACTGCTGCGCAAGGACGAAGCCGAGGCGGTGATTCGCGAGTTCACTCGGCATTTCAAGACCGATCTACATGTGGTCCGGGCCGAGGATAAGTTCCTGGCCGACTTGAAGGGAGTGACCGAACCGCAGAAGAAGCGGCAAATTATTGGGCACGCCTTCATCGATTGCTTTGCCGACGAGGCGAAGAAAATCAAGGACGCCCATTTTCTGGCCCAGGGGACGCTTTACCCCGACGTAATTGAAAGCGGCGCAGCGGCGGACGGCCCGGCGGCCACGATCAAACTGCATCACAACGTCGGCGGCTTGCCCGACGAATTGGGATTCGAGCTGATCGAACCGCTGCGCGACCTGTTCAAGGACGAGGTCCGCCGGCTGGGGGAACAACTCGGGCTGCCCGAGGAAATCGTCTGGCGGCATCCGTTCCCCGGTCCCGGGCTGGCGGTTCGCTGCCTGGGCGAAATCACGAAAGAAAGACTCCGCACGCTTCGCGAAGCGGACGCGATCGTGGTCCACGAGATTAAGGCCGCCGGCCTGTATCGACAGACCGCCCAGGCGTTTGCCGTGCTGCTGCCGGTGCAAAGCGTGGGCGTGATGGGCGATGGCCGCACGTATGAGGACGTCGTGGCGGTGCGGTGCGTGGACACGGATGACTTCATGACCGCCGACTGGTCGCGGCTGCCGGCCGACTTGCTGGCCCGCATTTCCACCCGGATCATCAACGAAGTGAAAGGGGTCAACCGCGTGGCCTACGACATCAGCAGCAAGCCGCCAGCGACGATCGAATGGGAATAGGCGAGGAATAGCCGAATAGTCAGGGGTGCGTGCGGCACCCCCGCAGTTCAAAAGCTCCCGGCGGACGGTCTACCAGATTCCTGGCAACAATCGCCACCGCACGCGTTCCGCATATTGTTCATACCCGTCCGAGCCGTCTCGCAGCAGCCGCTCTTCCACCACGATCCGCAGCATCACCGCGGGCGCGGTCAAGCCAGCAAGCACGAACAGCCACCACGGTTGCCCGATCAGCAAGCCGGCGATCATCAACAACTCGCCCGCGTAGGCTGGATGGCGCAGCAGGCGATAGGGCCCGCGCTCGATGAGCCTCATGGCCACCGGAAAAATGGCGAACGATCGCCCCAGGAACATCAGTGAACTCAGCGCCACAATCGCGCCCATGGCAAACAGAATTTTGCCCGCCTGCGTGGGAGCTTGGGGAGGCTCGGTTGAGAGCCTGACAATCAGGCCGCCGAGCACGAACGAGGGCAGCGCCGCGACAAGATCGCTGGTGCGAACGAACTGGGCCGGCGTCCGCCGCAACAACAGCAGCAATCCGGCTGTCAGATTCAGCGCCGAGATGCAGACCCGAACCACCGTCCACCGAACCGGCGCATCGGCCATGGCCAGCCCCAGCACGGCCCAACTGATCAGGCTCAGCCCGGCCGCCAGGTCAACCAAGCGAGCCAGTCGATCGGAAGGCTTCGCGCAGGTTTCCACGCCTGGGGGCTTCAATACAAAATCCAGCCCCAATGGAAGACGTAGCTGAGCACGTTTAACACCACCAAAACGCCAACCCAAATTAGAATTCTCGGTACGCCGTTCATGTCCCTACCCTGCATGAATGAAGCGAAAAATCGCCAGCGCCCCCGGCGGACGCGATTGGGTATGAGAATACTACCTGAGGGGGGAGTTGTCAAACAATATTTGAGGGCTGGATCTGCTGCGTTTCAGGCGACTATTTAAGCCCTCACGCCCCGCCCGTGGTCGGATCGATCATCGTTTTGACTTCCGAGATGCGGTTGGCCGGAAATCCCCCTTTCGAGGCGTGCAGACGGATCAGCTCTTCACTGGGTGCGATGTAGACGCAGTACACCTTGTCGGGCGTGACGTAGCTCTCCACCCATTGGATCTGCGGGCCGAGTTCCTTGAGGATCTGGCAGGAGTGGCGGGAGATGGCGGTCAGCTCTTCGCTGGGGAGCGAGCCGGCGCCTGGAATGTCGCGTTCGATGATGTATTTGGGCATGTGCGTCTCCCCGGAAATGGTTTGGCGGAAAAGGATTCCAGAACGATATGCCGGCATTGTCCGATGCGGTGCGTTTCGCGGCAAGTGGCAGCAGCTTCAGCGCCGCGCCCCCGGTTGTGATAAGCGACCACGAATCGCGATAATATAGACTCGCTATCTTAGCCCCCGGCAAGTCGTCGGGGGTTCGCGTTGGAGCGAGGCTCCAATCCGCGATCAACCACACCAACCGAAAAAATGAGCGTGCATGGGACAGCAATATATCTACCAAATGTCGGGCCTGACCAAGAAGTTCGGCAAGCGCGAAGTGCTCAAGGACGTTTGGATCGCCTTTTACCCCGGCGCGAAAATCGGCGTGCTGGGGCGCAACGGCTCGGGCAAGAGCACGCTGCTGCGCATCATGGCCGGCATGGATAGTGAATACGAAGGGGAAGCCCGGTTGACTGACGGTTTCACGGTCGGTTATCTGCCGCAAGAGCCACGATTGAACCCCGACAAGGACGTCAAAGGAAATGTCGAAGAATCCGTGGCCGCCACGCGGGCGATCCTCGACCGCTTCAACGCGATCAACGAGCGGCTCGGCGAGCCGATGGAACCGGACGAGATGGACAAGCTGCTGGCCGAGCAAGCCCGCGTGCAGGACCAGATCGATTTGAAAAACGCCTGGGAACTCGATCGGCAAATCGAGATCGCCATGGACGCCATGAACCTCCCGCCCGGCGACGCCGACGTGACGAAGCTTTCCGGTGGCGAACGGCGGCGCGTGGCGATGTGCAAGATATTGCTAGAACATCCCGATCTGCTGCTGCTCGACGAACCCACCAACCATCTCGACGCCGACAGCGTCGCCTGGCTGGAGCGGCATCTGGCGGAATACACCGGCACGGTGGTGGCGGTCACGCACGATCGCTATTTCCTCGACAACGTGGCGGGTTGGATTCTGGAACTCGACCGGGGGCGCGGCATCCCCTGGCAGGGGAATTACTCCTCGTGGCTGGAGCAAAAGCACAAACGGCTGGTCGAGGAAGAAAAGGCGGACGACGTCCGGCAAAAGACGCTGGCCCGCGAATTGGAATGGATTCGCATGGCCCCGCGGGCACGACAGGCCAAGAGCAAAGCCCGCATCCGCGCGTACGAGCAGATGGCCGAAGCCGCCTTCCAAGAGCGGCCCGACGAGTTCGAAATGCAGATCCCGCCTGGCAAGCGGCTGGGAGAACTAGTGATCGAAGGCCAGGGCCTCTCCAAGGCTTACGGCGAGAACGTGTTGATGGAAAACCTCGAATTTCGCCTGCCAGCCGGTGGGATCGTCGGCATCATTGGCCCGAACGGCGCGGGCAAGACGACGCTGTTCCGCATGTTCATGGGCCAGGAACAGCCCGACTCCGGTTCACTTCGGATCGGCAACACGGTCGAGTTGGGCTACGTCGATCAAAATCGCGACGCGCTCCGCCCCGATGCCACCGTGTTCGAGGAAATTTCCGGCGGCCACGACACGATCGACCTGGGAGGGCGGAAGATCAATGCCCGCGCCTACGTGGCCCGGTTCAATTTCACCGGCACGGATCAACAGAAGAAAGTCGGCGATCTCAGCGGCGGCGAACGCAACCGCGTCCACTTGGCCAAGCTACTACGGCGCGGGTGCAACGTGCTGCTGCTGGACGAACCCACCAACGACCTGGACGTTGACACGCTGCGAGCGATGGAAGAGGCGGTGGCAAACTTTGCCGGTTGTGCGGTGGTGGTCAGCCACGATCGCTGGTTTTTGGATCGGCTGGCAACGCACATTCTGGCGTTTGAAGGGGACGGCTACGTCCATTGGTGCGAGGGGAATTACCAAACCTACGAGCAGCAGCGGCGCGAACGGCTTGGGATTGCGCCGGATGAGCCGCATCGGTTCAGGTATAAGAAGTTGCGGCATTGATTCGGTTTTCTTCTTTCACTAGCTCGACGCGCAAGCGAGGGACGGAGAGCGATGCCCCCTCGCTTGCACTTCGGGCTAGTGACCTTAAAGTTGCCGCGGTACTTGACCCTTCCCTCCAATTTGACTACGAAGAATGGGCGGGGCGAGACTCTTTTATTTTCCTTATCCACGAGTAACAGGTTCACGGAAACAACGCGATGACGATGTTAACCACGGGCTCCAGCACTAAGTATGCAGAAAACTGGGAAACTGCCTTTAGCAGCAAGAAGAGCGCCGCGAAGAGCAAGGCAGGCAAGGCAAAGGTGAAGAAGACTTCGCCGAAAAAGCGCCCAGCAGCCACGAAGAAGGCCGCCGCGGGCAAACGCCGTTAACGGCGATCACTCTACGCCCGCGACAGATATTCGCCGGTGCGCGTGTCGACCTTCACGGTCTCGCCGGCCGAGAGGTACTCCGGCACTTGAACGACCAGCCCCGTCTCCAGCGTGGCCGGTTTCGTGCGCGACGTGGCCGAGTTGCCGCGGACGCCTGGATCGCACTGGGTAACCACAAGTTCCACCGACGTGGGAAGCTGCAGGCCGATGCAGCGCTCGTTGTAAATCATCGCCTGCAACCCTTCGAGCCGCTCGGTGAGAAACTCTGCCTCGCGGGCCATGTCGTCCTTCGACAGCTCGTACTGGTTGAAGTCCTCTTGATCGAGGAAGTGGCAGGTGGCGGTGTCGCAGTACATCAGCTTGACCGGCCGGCGGGTGAAATCGGCTTCGTCCAGCGACTCGCCGCCGCGAAGCGTGATGTCGGCCTTCTGACGCGTGAGCAAATTACGCCCACGAAACTTGTAGAACGTGCTCCCTCCGCGGGCGGAAGGAGACTGCACGGTGACCGATTCGATCAGACAAGGGGCCGCGTCGTACGTGACCACGGCGCCGGGCTTGATGTCTTTGGCGAGCATGGGAGACGAGAAGCGAGGTGTGAAAACGGGGTGTGAAGGGTGGGGGTCAGATTACTGCACTCGATGCCGGGTCCACTCCCACTCCGTCGCACAATTTGACCAGCCGTTCCATCACGATCAGCAGGGCCCCCGGGTCGAGCATTTCATCCGGCTCGTCCTCGTCGTCCGCAAAGCCGAAATCGGTCACGCGTTCGAAGTGCAGCACGTCCAGCCGCGCATCGCATTCGCGCAGCAGCTTGAGCTTCTTGCGCTCGTCGTCGTCTTCGGCCACCGGCCGGATTTCGCTGCGCAGCGCCTTGAGTTGCTCGGTCACTTCCTCCCCGTCGACAAAGCTGACGTCGATGGCGGCGTTCGCCTCGGCGGCGATAATCCGTGCCGAATCGAACAACCCTTCTTCGTTGGCCTTGAGTTCCGCCAGTTCAAACTGCTTGCGCAGGCGACCGAAAGTTTTTTCAAACTGCTCCAGCGTGGGCCGAGCGGCCGAGCGAAAGAAGACAAAATACGTCTCCCGCCAGCGATAGCCGCCGTCATCAAACGTAGACATAGAATTCCTGGTGTCGTCTCAGCGGCCGCCGGAGCAAGCCGCGATGGATTGTGTGCGGCTGCGGCTCAAGCGGCCGCAGAGATATTGCGAGTTCTATTCCTCTTCTGCCCAACCGTCGTCAGGGCTGCTCATGCCCCCTTGCCACTTTTCCAGCGCGGCGAGAATCTCATCGCGCTGCGCGGTGGTGGCCCACAAAGATTCCCCTTGCTCGAGCCGAATCTCATACTGCCCCTCCCGCACGCAATCCTCCTCGCCGCAAAAGTGCGGCAGCGCGGAAATCCACAGCACGCGATACAAGGGTACATGCTTGTCGTCGATAATGCAAAAAATAGACATGCCTCACTCTCCAGCTTCGTACTGTCACCGTGTTTTCACACCCTTCACACTCTTCACACCTTTACTCCGCCCCTAATTCAATCGACCGCAGCGTGGCGGCTTCCACTGCCGCCATCAGCGCCGCTCGAATCCCATGCTCTTCCAGCGCCGCCAAACCGGCGATCGTCGTGCCGCCTGGGCTGGCAACTTTGTCCTTGAGCGCCGCGGGATGCTCGCCTTGTACCTGCAACATCTGGGCCGTCCCGCGCACGGTTTCCAGCGCCAAGGCGTAGGCCACGGCCCGGGGCAAACCCATGCGGACGCCGCCGTCGCTGAGCGCCTCGATCACCACGCAAGCAAACGCGGGGCCCGAGCCAGATAGCCCCGTCACCGCGTCGAGCAATTTCTCTTCCAACAGATACGCTTGTCCCACAGCGGAAAGCAGTTGCGACACCAACCGGCCTTCCTTCTCGCCGACGCCCGGGCCGAGGCAATAAGCGCTCACCCCGCAACCAATCAAACAAGGCGTGTTGGGCATGACGCGAACCAGCCGCGTCCCTGGCATCAGCCCCGCCGCCAACTGAGACAGCCGCACGCCGGCCGCCACCGACACCACCAGCTTCGCCGCCGACACGTGCGGCTTCAACTCGGCCAGCAATTGCTTCATCTGCTGCGGCTTGACGGCCAGGAATAGCACGTCGGCGCCGGCGGCCACCTGGGCGTTATCACGAAGCGTGACGGCTCCTTCGACCTGGCGAGAAAACTCGGCCAGCGCCGCAGGTTCCGGATCGCTGGCCAGCACGTTGCCGCCGGGTACCAGCCCCGCGCGCACGATGCCCGCCGCCAAAGCGCGGGCCATCTGTCCGGCTCCCAGGAATCCGATTTTTTCAGCCAGCATTGCTTTCGCCCAGGTTCAAAGCCACTCAATTTGCGCCACTTAATCGACTAATCGACTGGGCATTTCGCTTTTTGCAGCGTCCTCCGCCCGCACTATGCTACGCCAAACCCCGGCACGGGACAACCGAGGCAGCGCGGCTCGCGTGCCTGCTGTCAGACACGCCGAAAAACGCGCGAATTCGCCTGGACCCGCGACGTGGTTTTTGGCACACTCCGCGACCTTATCTTGTCCGCCGTGGTCTCGCGGAAATCATCCGCCCTGGTCCACGTCGGTTGTTCGGCCCGTCGGTTGGGGCCTCGGCAATTGGTTTTTCGCGAACCTATTGAATCCGTCGCATTGCGCAAGGAGTACTATCATGTCATCTCATCGTCGTGTCGTGATCGCGGCCATTCTGCTCTCCGTCGTCGCCTGGCCGTGCCGTGGCTCTGCCGAGGACTCGTGGTTGGGCAAGCTCAATCCGTTTGCCAGCAAGACGGAGCCAGCCAAGTCAACCAAGACCTTCCCGGGGTTCAGCAACCCGAAGAAGACCGCCACCAAGAAACCGGCGCAGAAATCGATGGTCGGCAAGACCTATGATTCCGTCGCCGGGGGGACCAAGACCGCCTGGAACAAAACCACCGACTTCCTGTCGCCGAAGCATTTGTTCTCCAGCAGCAGCACGCCGCAGAAGAAAATGAGTTCTCCACAGGATCCGAAGACGGTTGGCGAGTGGCTCAAGCAGAAGCCGGTGATGCCGTAGAGCATTCGCAGTGCGGTGCTTCCTGTAGCGTGGGTGCGAGCGCTGTGCAGGCACCCACGCCTCCTTTTATATTCGCGCGGATCAAATGATCATGCATCACGAACGAAGAAACCATCGCGGCTCGTTTCGCTATGTTGTCGTGCTGGCCGCGGCCATCTTGAGCGCAGGGACTGGTTGCCACATGTTCTCGACGGACACCAGCGGCAAGTCCGACGGCGTCTTCCACGCTCGCGCGGCACGCGACGAGAAGATTCAGCGCGACGCGGCCAAAGCCCCCTTCAAGCCCTCCGCTTCCGTGGTCGATCCCGCCGCGAAGCCACCCTCGGCTGCTGACGCTTCCGCGAACTGACAACGTGCGGAGCGACCTCGGCAGGGTCGGCCGTATTTCCCGCGCGTCACATCGTGCGACCTGGGGCAACTTTGCGGCTTGGCAAGCGGTTCTCTCGCCTGGCCCCTTCCCAACGGCGCTTCTTTTTTCGCCCTCTATGCCTCTATTCGGCCCTTCTCGGCACCGCCGGCTGGCTGACAATCGGCCCAGAATCGGGTATGATTGCGGCACGGCTTCCCAAGCCCGCACATTGTGCGACGAGCCGTGGAAATGGCCCCGTATCGCGCATGGATTTTGCTCGAACCTCACGAATGACTCGACGTCCATCCTTATTTCAAGTCTGTTGCGCCGTGCTGGCATGCTGCGTGGCAATCACGTGGTCGGTGGCGACGTCGGCGGCGCTCTCGGCGGCAACCGTCGAGACAGGGGACGTGCTGCTGCGTCGTGACGGCTGGGGAACTTTCCAACCCGGCGCCTGGCAAGAGGTCCGCGTCGTCACCGAGTCGCTCGATCCCAGGGGAGTCGTGACCAGCACTACCACTACGAACAAGGTTACCACGCTGTTGGCGATCCGCCCCAGTTCAGTGCGACTGGAGACGGAAGTCGTCACCGAAATGGCGGGCAAGCGCTTTGAATCGCTCGTTCAGCGGATCGACCAAGGCTGCCACGGCGAGGCCCAAGGAGACCGCACCACCGTTCGCGAACTCGGCGCGGCCAACACCACACTGGAAGGAAAGTCGATCGCCTGCCAGGTTCGCGAGTACGAAATCGTCGACGGCGATCAAAAGAAAAAAGTTCGCGTCTACTATTCTGCCGACGTCGCTCCGTATGTGCTGCATCGCGAATGCGTGGCCACCAGCCTCGACGGCCGCAAACGCCGGCTGCACTCGCAGTACGACGTGCTGGCCGTCAACATGCCGCAACAGATACTCAAGCAGATGGTTCCCGTTGCCGTGACCCGAACGGTGCAGAGCACCGACACGACATCGTCCACCACCGTTTCGGCATTGTCGAATGATGTTCCTGGCGGAATCGTCGCGGCGTCGACCAAGGAACTCGATGCCCAAGGCCGTCTGGTGCGTCGCAGCACTTTGGAGTTAGTGGACTGGGGACTGCAAAGCGATCTGGACCCTCGGGAAAAACAAGGGCGCCGCGCCCGTCGCAGTAGCCGGCGAGGAAATAACTGAGCGAGGCTGGCAGTATTAAGCTGTCGGCTGTCAGCTATCAGCCGTAGCGTGGGCGATTGCGCGTAGTTGCATCCACGCATTCTTTGGCATTGCCCTCGGCCTCGTGTAATTGCCGGCAATCGTGTAATCGCCCGCAAAAGTGGCGTCATTGCCAGCCGCCTCTTCGGCCGCAATAATGACGGGTTCAACTTTTGGCGACACAGTACCTATGAGCACTGTGTCTAACTACACGGCGGCGTATGGGAGGACGAACGATGGCTGGCGACAAATTCTATGCAGGAATCACCTTTGACGACGTGCTGATCGAGCCGCGGTACAGCGACGTGGTGCCGGCAGAAGTTGACGTCACCACTCGCCTGACGCGCCGCATCACGCTCAACGTGCCGTTTCTCAGTTCACCCATGGACACGGTCACCGAAAGCGCCATGGCGATTGCCCTGGCCCAGGAAGGGGGACTGGGCGTCATTCACAAGAACATGTCGATCGAGCAGCAGACCGACGAGGTCGACAAGGTGAAGCGCAGCGCCAACGGCATCATCAGCGACCCAGTCACGCTGCGGCCCGATGCTACCATTGCTCGCGCCCGCGAGGTGATGGACCAGCAGAATGTTTCCGGCGTGCCGATCACCGATGCTAGCGGCCGGCTGTGCGGCATCCTCACCCGCCGCGATCTGAGGTTTCTCGAAGCTAGCGACCGCAAAATCGCCGAAGTGATGACCCGCGAGCACCTGGTCACTGCCACGGGGACTGTAACGCTTGAGGAAGCTGAGAAGATTTTGATGGCAAAAAAGGTCGAGAAACTTTTGCTGGTTGACGAAGATTACACACTGACCGGGCTGATCACCATCAAAGACATCGACATGCTCAAGCGGTATCCCCGCGCCTGCAAAGATGGGCAAGGGAGGCTGCGGGTCGGGGCCGCCTTGGGCGTTCACGACTTCGAGCGGGCAGCAAGCCTGCTGGCAAAAGGGGTCGACGTGCTGGTGGTCGACAGTGCCCACGGCCATTCGGCCAACGTCATAGAAACGGTCAAGGAGATTAAGCGTCGCTGGGACATCGACGTGGTGGCCGGCAACGTCGCCACCCGGCAGGGATGTACTGACTTGATAGCCGCCGGTGCGGATGCCGTGAAGATCGGCATCGGCCCGGGATCGATTTGCACGACGCGGATTATCTCCGGCGTCGGCGTGCCGCAAATCACGGCCATTCAGGAAGCGGCGGCGGCGGCGGCGGAAAGCAACACACCGATCATTGCCGACGGCGGCATCCGCTACTCGGGCGACATCACAAAAGCCCTGGCGGCTGGAGCGAACGTGGTGATGATCGGCGGGCTGTTCGCCGGGCTCGAAGAGAGCCCCGGCAAGCAGATCCTGTATCAAGGAAGAACATTCAAAGTTTATCGCGGCATGGGATCGCTCGGGGCCATGGTCAAGGGCTCGAGCGAACGCTACCGCCAACGGGGCGCTGACAGGGGGCCAGACAAGCTGGTGCCCGAAGGGGTCGAAGGGCGCGTACCATACAAAGGATTTCTCGGACCGTTCGTCTACCAGTTGGTGGGGGGCCTCCGAGCGGGAATGGGATACTGCGGCACACGGACAATCAGCGAACTGCGGCGAGACGTGCGGTTTATCCAGGTCTCGGCAGCCAGCGTCAGGGAGAGCCATCCTCATGACATCGCCATTACGCAGGAAGCGTCAAATTACAGCACGGAGCACATGGGGGGCGATCTGTGACGCGCTCGCGCGGCACGCTCGCCGCGGCGTGGCGCTCGGGGCCGCGTCCATCGTCTGCGGAGGACTGCTGGCGACTTCTGCCGCGAGCCACGCAGCCGACGCCAACAACGATTCAGACAATCCTCTGCGGGCCATGACGGCGCCGCGTACCGCCACAGAACCGGCCCGCCTGGGCAAGCTCCAGTGGCGAACGGTAAAAATGCCGGGCGACAAAGTTGACTCCGAAGTCCGCCCCGTGGCCGCCTCGGACGACGCTCCGCAAGAGAGCGTGCTCACTTCTCCGCGCAGAGCATCGCGCCGTGCCGACTTGCCCGAACTGAGCGACCCGGCGGAAGCCGCGGCCAGCCCGGCGGTACGACAAAACGCCGGTGGGGCGCCCAACGATCCGAATAACCTGTTTACCGCGCCAGCTCCTGGCCCGGCGGCGGCTCCTGCCCCGGCTCCAGGCCCCGCAGTCGCTCCGCCAACCACTCCCCCCACGGGACCGGCCACGATTCCGGCTCCGGCGCTGAACCCAGCGGAGCCGACGCTGCCGGGAGGCGAACGCCCGCTCGCGCCGCTCAATCCGGTGGGCCCTCCAGGAACTCAAGTGCCGCCGATGCCGCTGCCGTCTGCAGGCGAAGGGGCGCGCAAAATGAATGAAGCGGAAGTCTATGACTGTGGCAAGGCAGCCGCGGAGCTGAAGCGCAAGACACTGGCCAGCATCGACCTGGACATCACCATCCGCTCCACCAAGGGGATGCCGGTGCCGCGGGACTGCCGGCTGGCCACGGAGGGTTTCGTGGGGCGCAATTGGGAGCAGACCGATTTTGTCTGGACCGCCTCCGGCCTCTGCCACAAGCCGCTGTACTTTGAAGAAGTTCAAGCCGAGCGTTATGGCCACTCGACCGGGCCGCTTTCGCAACCGTTCGTCTCCGGGGCTCACTTCTTCGGCAGCATCCTGATGCTCCCATACAACATGGGCCTGGAAACGCCGAACGAATGCATCTACGACCTGGGCTACTACCGCCCCGGCGACTGTGCTCCCTACATGATTCCGGCGTTGCCGATCACTGCCCGCGCCGTGCTGTTTGAAGCGGGCACCGCGGCGGGACTGGTGTATCTGCTGCCGTAAGCTAAGAGGGTGCCTGGGGCAACGCCCCAGCGAACCAATTTAAAAACACTAGCCCGAAGCGCAAGCGAGGGAGGGAATGGAAAATCCCTCACTCGCGCTTCGGGCTAGTTTCGTTTCACGTCAATATCTTTGAGTGACATGGGCAGCCCACTACAGTGGATCCATGCCTTGTCTGTCCTTGCCTTGGGCAAGACCCGAACGGGGTTTGATCTCAAAGCCCAACGTAAGCGGCGCAGCGGTGGTCGCCCGCGCGATCCTGGGTTTCGACCTCCACAGGATTCACGTCAACTCCGTAGGGGTTGGATCGAGAATCGGGCGCGATTCAGGTCGGGAGATTCAGCCATTTTAGTGTTGCTGCGACGGTCGTGTCCCGTAAAGCTCACTCAGCAAAGCCGCGACTGTGGGAAAGGCTGGGTTCCCTTGCATGTATTGCATTCCAAAGGCCGACGGCGGACAGGTGATGTCAGCCTCGGCGTGAGCAACTGGAATCCAGCCCCCTGATCCCCACTGGTCCTTTGCGTCATCCCAGATTAGCGCGGCATTTAGTCCGTCACGGAACTCCGGCAAATACATAGTCGCCTCGCCAGATCCTGGCACGATCAAAGTAACAATTGCGACCTGATAAAAGTGTTCCTTGACGAGCGGATGATCCTTGTGAGCATCGATCAGCGCGATCATGCGGCGTGCATCATCGGGAATCGAGCTGAAATCAACTGCAACCGCGGACCGTGTCGAATCTCTAATGGTCTCTGGCCCAGCATCAGCCACAGATTTTTGCTGTCTCGCGCCCAATAGTTTTTGAAGCCAGTTTAACATTCTGAACTCGTAACTCGGACAGCCGACTTTGAGGCAATTGGTAATCGTCTGCTCGCCCGCGTCAATTGGGATCCTGGTTCATCCACTAAGGTCCACACTCCGGCATTCCACACCCGCCACGGCCGCACGGGCCGCCGCGGGGCGTTTCGCTCATTGGCAGCGATGAAGCCCGTCCAGCCATGTGCGTCGCGGGCACGCTCCATTGCTTTTCAAGCTCAGTTCCGCCGCACGCTTCGCACGCCGGTGACTCGCCGTCGCGCACCAGCACTTCAAACGGATGGCCGCAGCTCTGGCAGATGTATTCGTAAAGGGGCATGGAAATCATCCGCAATTGGTAATTTGAGAATTGGGGCGGCCATTGATTATATCGCGATTGCTATAATGCGGCCAAGATGCATATCCCCACGCTCAACCGCCAGCAATCGCGCGAACTGGACCGCCGGGCGACCGACGAATTTGGCGTGCCAAGCATCGTGCTAATGGAAAACGCGGGGCGCGGATTGGCGGACGCACTGCTAGATCTGGATAACCGATCGTGTTTGATAGGGTCGATTGTCATCTGCTGCGGCCGCGGCAACAATGCCGGCGACGGTTTTGTACTCGCACGGCACCTCGACCTGCGCGGACTTCAAGTCCGAGTCCTCGTGTGGGGCGAGCCAGACCAATTAAAAGGGGACGCGGCGACAAACTTTCAAATCATCGCTCGGTCCGGCATACCCACAGAGGTTTTTTGCGACGGCCACGACGCGACTCGGCTTTCCAACCTGCTGGCCGACGCCGGTTGGATTATCGACGGCCTGCTGGGCACCGGAGCCGTCGGCGATCCGCGGCCGCCATTAGACGCCGTGATACGGCAGTTGAACGCGCATCCGGCGCCCATATTGGCGATTGACCTTCCCAGCGGGTTGGACTGCGACACTGGGCACGCCGCTGGGGCCACTATCATCGCAATGCACACCTGCACATTCGTCGCACAGAAGCCAGGATTCCTAACGCCGGGCGCGGAGCGATACACCGGCCAGGTTCATGTGCTGGATATCGGGGCGCCCCGAAAGCTGGTGGATGAGATGCTCGCGAGCCAGTAGTGTGGGTGATTGCATGTGCTTGCACCCACGGCCTTCATCCTCCAGCCAGGTTAGCCGCCGCTGCCCCAGCGGCGCGAGGTGCGAACTGGCTCGCGCCCGTCGGGGACGGGCGGCTAACGGCGCACAAATGACGCGGCCCCCGGATCTGGTCACGCTACGCCCCCGACGCCGCCTCGGGTTCATCCTCAAACCCCTTCCACTTCATCGGCCGTTGCAATGGCTCGATGCGGAGCATCACTTCGCCATTTTGAAAGATGCGCACCGTGCCGCTCGATTCACTCACGGTCACCGCCAGCGCGTCGCTGGCGCGGCTGACTGCCGCCGCGGCCCAGTGTCGGGCACCCAGCCCTTTGGAGAGCGTGATGCCCGCCGCCGAGGCGTCAACGTATTGCGCCGCCGCCTGCACCACTCCATCGGGCGTGACGATGAACGCGCCGTCCATCTGGGCGATTTCCTTGATTCCCTCGCGCACGCGGGGATCGCTGAGCATCCGTTCGTCGCGGTGGTAACCTTTCACCGGATCGAAGCCGATGGCGTGACACATCGTCAGCACTTTCTTCGTGTTGCCGACGACGAACATCGTGCCAACAGGCTTCCCCTCGCGCCCCTCGCGGCCAATTTCCACCGCTAGGTCCACCACCGACTTGAGCGTGTCGAGCGGGACACGGGTTTCCAATTGCCGCAGGTCGCTGGAGGTGAGCCGCTTGAGGTGTTCGTCGAGATGAATCAAGCTGACCGAATCGAGCTTGCCCGCTTCAAAGCCGCTGTAGACGGCGACCACGTCGGCCCCTGGTGCCAAGAGATCGTCCGCCACGCTTTCCAGCAGAGCCTGCGTGAGCTTTTCCTGCACCGGCCCTTCGGACTGCGGCAGCTTGATCGAACGGAGGTTAAACGCTGCCGCCCCTTCCAGATACGACGCCGACTCCGAGGCCAACAGCAGCGGAACGTCGCCGACCGCCTCCTTCAGCCTCTCAAAGTTCGTCGGCCCCTCGACCAGCAGCATCAGCGCATCGGCGTTGCTGGACCGCGCCATGCGGACCGCCAGCGTAATCATCGATCGAAACCTGTCCATCGGCATCGGCGCTGATATTCCGTCGCAAAAGAGGATCGGTCTAAGGAGGGAGAAAAGAACGCCCTGCCGCCGCCGCGACCCAAGCGCAGCAAATCGGCCCCGGCATGGTAAAGAGTTTGCCCCGTGGCGGCAAGGCGCCTGCGGCGGGTGTGAAGGGTTTGAAGAGTGTGAATGGTTTGAAGGGTGAGAAGAGTGGGACGCCTCCTCTTCACACCCTTCACACCTTTTTTCACATAGTTGATCGCCTTGACCATGCGCGGGTCGCGAAGCTGAGCGTTGTCGAGCGAGAAAACCAGCCATTCCGCAATGTGCCCCGTGGTCTCCAGGCGGAGCTGCGGATCGGGCGAGGCTCCGCGACCGGCAAAGAACGCCGTGCTGAAGGTGCCATCCGGGTTCTGCATGCTGAACGTGTAGTCCTGGAAGTCGCGGATGTAGGTCCGGGCCCGGGCATACTGTCCCGTCACCGGCTCGCCGCGCTGCACTCGCTTCTTGAAGGAGTAGGTCAGCGCGAACAACCGATGCGTCCCGCCACACGCCGCCCCGACGACCGGTTGAGCCAACTCTTCCTTAATCAACCGCGGAATGCTCCAGGTTTCCCCCTTTTCGTCCTGCCAGGTGGCGTCGGACTTCAGGTAGTGCATCAGACCGATCAGCTTGAACGTCAATTCCGTGTTCGAGCGACACGTCAGTTGCTCCTGGCGGACCAGATCCGTCACCGTCAGTTTGCGGCCGCCAACCTGCATGGGGTAGTCCAGCGGGACACGGCACTGGGCCAGAATCGCCATGAACTGCCCCGGATGTCCCTGCAGGCCTGGTCCTTGACGACCCGCCGGCCCTTCAGATCCCAACACGAACAGCCGCTCGCCAGCCGATGGGCCGTTGAACGAGAGCCAGCCAATGGCGTTTACCCGTTGGCCGCCTGGGCCGCCGACCTCGAGTTGCTTCTCAACGCCGTAGCCGATGATCGAATGCATCGTCTCCCAAGCGCCGTGGTCGCGGGTGTTGAGCATCTTCCCCCGATACATTTCGAGCGCTTTGCGGATTTTTGTCCGCAGGGCCAGCATTTCGGGGGTGAGCGGAGCGTCGGCCGATGCGATTGAGCCCGCGCCGTTATCAGCGGCCGCCGAAACTGGCGGTTCGCTTCGATTCGCGACGCTAGTCGTTCCAGCAGTTGCCGGCGGAGTGACAGTTTGGGCGGCCCGCACCGTCGCCATGGCCGCCACGGCATTGGGGAGAATGTAGGTGCGCGACGCGCCGTCCGACTCAATGTTGGTCTTGAGGTTCCGATTTATTTGCTCGTAAGGAGGCACTACGACGGCCGGCTTCGGAGTGTTGAGCGCTACCTCAATCGGCTCCGGCGCGGGGGGAATGTCGGAGACTTTGGGCTGCGCTGATGTGGGCACACTGTTTGCGACAGGGTCGCTGTTTGGGACAGGGTCACTGTTGAGCGATTTCGCCGCATCCTGGGGATCCGACAGTCGGAACACCGGGCCTGCATCGGCGGCGGCATTCGTGGCAACCGGTGGCGAAACCGGTTCCACCGACGGACCGGCCGGCGGCACGGCCGCCAGATCGTTGTCGCCGGATTTCGGAGCAGGGGGGAGGACGACGGCCGGCTCAGACTTATTGGCGTCCGCCGCTATCGTCTCCGGCAACGCGGGGGCGTTGTCAGCCAGGCGGGGGCCGATCGGCAGCACTTCTTCCACGGGCTTTTGGGCCACCGGTTCGGCGGAACTCGGCGCGGACGCCGCTGCTCCCCCGTCGGTCGGCGATTGGGCCGTAGTCGAAGTGTCGGCGACTGCGTCAGTGGTGCTTTGCGCGTTGGCAGGATGCGAGTCTGCCACTGGTACATCTTGCACGGCGTCATTCTTCGCCGATCGGACCTTTCCGCCCGGCCGCGTGGGCTTCAACAACGCCAATGCGTCCGCCGTATCGTCGAGCGAAGCATCAACGCGCGAGGCGTCCAACGAGGCAGGAGGATCCGTCAGATAACGACCCGCCGTGAAGGCGAGCCCCAAGCCGGCGCAGACCGCGAAGACCGACCGCAGTTTCATCGGCGTCCATCCTTGGAGCAACATTCGGCCCAACAACATTTGGGCGGCGAATTCGGGTCGGGCAATATGGGGGAAGTCTACCAATCAACCGTGATCGGCAACTTGCTGGGCGAGGCGTGGGCGGTAGCGTTGCTTGCAGGCACGGGTACCGCGTAGCTGTTGTATCGGACGTTCCTACCGAACAAGTTCAGCAGGTCCAGCCGCCGCGACACGACCCGACCAAGATATCGGATTGGCGCAGATATTCGCCCTACAGCCCGGATTTCTTACCAGGATTGGCGCGGTAGAATCGCTCGATTCATGGCATTGCCCGCATTGTCATTTTTAACCCACTGTCATTATTAACAATGGGAAGCGGCTGACACTGCGAGTAGTGAAAGCAAATGAAGAATGGGCCATTGGGCCGTCCCTCTTCGGGAGGGAATGGGAGGTATCATGTCCACGAAAACGCGGGCATGACTCGCCACCAGTTTCAACGCCACGGGTTTCAACGCCACCAGGGAAAGACACGCTCCGCAAGCGTGGGGCCGTGAGCAGCCGGCGAGGTGGCGGGTTGAGTGGCCGAGTTCTGCACGTACTGACGCCAGGCCACCACGTCATTACCCAGATCTTGCTTCGTCACCGTTCGCAACGATGCAACAGCGCGGTACTGCAGGGCCGGATCCTGGCGATCCTCCAGCGCCACGGCCAACGCTTGCGGCACGCCCGGCTCGTGCAATTCACCGAGTGCGCTGGCGGCGGCCAATCGAACGTCGATGTTCTTGTCCTTGGACAGCGCGATGCCGAGAGACTTCACCGCCTCCGGTCCGCCGCGTTTTTTCCAGGCGTTGCAACAGGCGATGCGGACATCGCTGCTTTGATCGTGCATTCCGGCTTCCAACACCTGGCCCGCCAGCGGCACGCGACACGTCACCAGCGTTTCCAGAATCGCCGTGCGGACCAGCGGGTCTCCTTCCGTGCGAATCTGGCTGGCCAGATCCACGGCGATGCGCTGCTGCTCGTCGGGGGAGCGGCGCTCCATGTGGTCGGCCATATGGCGGATCGTTTCAATCCGCTGGGCAGGCAAGGGACCGTAGAGCTTGTCGTATTTATGCTCGGAGCCGCCGTAGATGTACCAGTCGGTCAGGCTATCCATCTTCGGCATCGTCGGCATCTTGCAGCCCGCCAATACAATCAGGAGGCCGACCAGAAGGCCACTCAGCCGCGATACGATCGGCGGACAACGATTTACTGCGAAGAACCGCGACGTGAATAGCTGTGATAAGAGCCGGGCGCAGCCAGTGGCCTGCTTCCAGGGCGGCGGACTATAACAAACCAGCCCCCCAAATACCAATACGAGCCGGCCGTTTCCGAATGGAGATTGTCGCGACTGGTGCCAGCAGGCCTTCTGAAATCCGCATCCCACAAACCGAAAAGCCTCTGCCAGCGTCAAAAAACAGGCCGCCAGCATGTTTCTGTCCGTTAGGGTGAACGCTATCATGATGCCAATCGGCCGGACCTATCCACTTCCCCCCTCTCCTTCCGGGAGAGGGCCAGGGTGAGGGAGTATCAGTTTCGGCTCTAATAATCCACGGGACACTCCATCCTCTTCAACACTTAATCAAAGGGCAGCCACGATGGGCCTTCGCCTGGAAGTCATAGATTTTTTCGATCGGGCCAACCGCTCGCTGGTGCAGCGGGTGCCGGCCGAGGGCTCGGCCGATATCAAGCTCGGCGCCCAACTGATCGTGCAGGAGAACCAGGAAGCGGTCTTTTTCCGCAGCGGCCAGGCGCTCGACTCGTTTGGCCCCGGGCGCTACACGCTCACCACGGCCAACGTGCCGATCCTCACGCGGCTGTTGACCATTCCCTGGGAGAAGTCGCCATTTCAGGCTCAGGTGTACTTCTTCGGCAAGCAGACGTTCGTCGACCAGAAGTGGGGCACGCGCGAACCGATCCCGATGCGCGACGCTGACTTTGGCATGGTGCGGATTCGCAGCTTCGGCAAATTT
The DNA here is from genome assembly GCA_021413585.1 of Planctomycetia bacterium. Classification (GTDB taxonomy): domain Bacteria; phylum Planctomycetota; class Planctomycetia; order Pirellulales; family UBA7805; genus JAIOPX01. Next base: position 13,303 of record JAIOQB010000204.1, on the reverse strand, counting down.
TCGTATCGCATCCACGACTCGAAGATTTTACTTTCCGAACTGGTCGGCACCCAAGGCAAGTACACCACCGACGACGTGACGGAATATCTGCGCGACCTGATCGTGGCCCGGATGACCGACGTGTTAGGTGCGCAAAAGATCAGCGTCCTGGAACTGGCCGGCCATTATGACGACATCGCCAAGGGCACCAAGGAAAAAGTGAGCGCCGAGTTTGCCAAGTACGGCCTGGAGTTGGTCGACTTCTTCATCAACGCCATCACGCCGCCGGAAGAAGTCCAAAAGGCGATCGATACCCGCAGTTCCATGGGAGCGGTGGGCGACTTGAACTCGTACATGAAATACCAGGCCGCCAACAGCATGGCCAAGCTGGCCGAACAGGGCGGGGGGGGAGGAGGCATGGGAACCGGCGCGATGGGAATGGGCATGGGAGCGGGTTTTGGCTTCGCCCTGCCCGGCATGATCCAGCAAGCAATGGCCGCCGGGCCTGCGTCCGCCGCACCAGCACCACCGGCCGCCGCGGCTCCCGCAGTTGCTGCTGCAACTGCGGCCGAAGTCAAGCAGATCTCGGCCGACCCCAAGGCGCTGGTCCGACTTGCCGCGCAGTCGGCCGGGTATCCGATCATCGAGCAGGGAGACGCCTGGCAGATCACCGTGCCCGTCGGAGCGCTGCGGAAGCAGATGGTCCGAGTCACATTCAACGAGCCCGACGCCCAAGGGCATGCGATGATTCGCTACAGTTCCACCTGTGGCATCGTCGCGCCGGAAAACGCGATGGCCGTGTTGCGCATGAACACGCAACTCGTCCAAGGCGCGTTCGCCGTGACGAACCAAGGGGCAGGGGAGGTGCTGGTGCTCACCGCCAACCAATTGGCCGACACGGCCGATGCGCTGTCCATCACGCGCGTGCTGACCGCCGTGGCGTGGCAGGCGGATCGGGCGGAGGAGCAACTGGGCGGCAAGGATGAAAATTAGCCAACCCGTAAGAAACTGACGCTATGCTCTCCGTCACCGCAGATGGCATTCCTCTGCGGCCGGATTTAATTCCCAACGCCGGGCAATTGCCCGGCGCCTTGGAATCCGCCAAAACCTCCTTGTCCCCCACCGAACGTGCCGCCGCCAAATGCGCCTCCGCCGAAACCCTTGTTCCCTTTTTCGGGTTTATTGGGCTTTGCCGGCTGGTCGGGTTTGCCAGTCTTGTCGGACTCGTCGTCCGGCTTGAGCACAGACAGGCGTTGCAGCGCCGCATAGATCATCCGCTGTACGGAAGCGCGCTGACGAATGATGAGCCGGCTGGGCAGGACTCGCACAAACACCTCTTCCCCATGCCAACTCTTTGGCGCAACCATTTCCTGAATCACCTTGACCAGGTCCGCCTCTTTGACCACGGCCTGTTCCTTGTACGGCTGCCAGAGGCGGAACACGACGGTGACGTACGGGTCGGCGTCGCGCTGAACCTCGGCCGGCGGCCGCTTGACTTTCGGCCGTGCCAGGGCAACCCGTCGCAACTCGCCGAGCAGGCCGACAATCTCGTGATGCACGGCATCGGTTTGCGAGATCACCAAGGCCCCGGCGACCGAATCGACGGAGATCGAACCCACACCGCCCGCGTCGTCCCAACCCTCGGAGTTGATGCTCCCCTTGATATTGTCCATCAGCGGCTGAAAGTCCCACAGGTCGGGGCGATTCTCCGCGTCGGGAGCCGTCATGGCGGCGATCACCAGATCGCGCACCGGGTAGATCACTACCTTCGGTCTCTCACACGCTCCTTCATGCGTCGTGATTAACAGGACTTCATGATCGATGGTGAACGTCAGCGTCGGCGTAATTAAGCGAGATAGCGATTCCAGCACTCCCCGCAGCGTCGAGTTTCGCTGGTGAAGCGAAATAGGCGTGTCGTCAGAGACTCCGACTTTCTCCAGCGATGCCTGATCAAGTTGCACATGAATCTTGTAATTCTTCTCTATAAACTTAATCATCTGAGCCAGCGTGGCATTCTGAAGTTCAAAGTCAGCTCGCTTCTCCAGCGCCGCCGTGATCATTTCCTCGCGCTGAGCGGCAGGCGCCGAGACCGATACCGCAATTGGCTCGTAGCCTAGTTCGGGTTGCTTTGCCTTGGCACGCACGTTGCGCAATGCCGCCAATAAGGCCTCGATTTCTTCATGCATTTCGGAGGTTTGCGAGACCGTCAGCGAGCCGTTTCCGTCGCGGATCGAACCTGGACCACCGGCCTCGTCCCAAGAGTCGGGGGCGATGGTACCGAATAATATCTGACGCAACGGTTCAAAATCGTATTCTGATGGTGTTCCCGCCTGGGGAAGCGACTCAAACGGCGACTCCGCTGGAATATGCAATGGGGAGGCATGTGCCAAATCGTCAACAACATAAACGTGGACCTGGAGATTCCGCTCTGCGCCTTCCTTGGTGGTAATCCACAAAATGTCGTCCTGCACGGCAATCGTCACACTATCGTCGAGTTCGTGCAAGAAGTGATGCAAAGCCGACCGAAGTGAAACATCTGAGATTTCAAAGCTCAAACCTGGGTACTGCAATTCTCGTATCTGCTTGAATAAATCGTCATTGGCGGCGATGCGAAGCCCCATGCTGTTAAGCTGGGAAGCCATTTTCTTGGCGAAGTCCTTCTTTCTCTCCTGGAAGCTCTTGATCGCCAGTTCTTTATCGGAGTCAACCCCGACGTCGTCGAGCGCCTTTTTATCAATACGAATATCGATCTTAAATTGCTCGCGCAGCGATTGAACGATGTCTTGCAGGTGCATGCGCTCAAAGTGAAAATCGCCGCGGCGATCCAATGCAGCGGTGACAGAGCCTTTGCCGGCGGCGCCTACTTGCGCCATGGCACGCGCCGTCCATGGGCAAACCAGCATCGACACCAGCAGCAACACGACAAACACCCGCACGACCAACGCCCGCTTGAATGCCGCCTTCATGGTGTGGATCCTTTCTGATTTCGCCCCTTGAGCCAATGCGCGCGGTTTCCCCCCGTCCATCGCGCGGCCGTCGTCAGTGGCCGATTCGAATTGATTTCGCTGCTTCAGACGTGGTCCGACAGGTTTTGGTTCCATCGCACGGCGCCATGAAACGAACATCAAGGTCTCACGGGGCCAAATCCCGCGGCTGGTGGTCGTCCAATAGGCCTGCCTTTTCCCTGTCGCTAAAGTTTGCCCAACAGGCAAACTCGCCGCGCCGCAAGGTGAACCTGATCCGCGCATTTGCGCGGCGAGTGTGCGTCAATGGGCAAATGCATTGCGTTCCCCCTCGCCTCTGTGGCGCAGCGGTGTATATTTTGAGTGTCTGGCCACAGTGCCGCTGCGGCGCAACCATGCGTCAGACGAGTTAACCCGGCCTTTGAATCAGTATCACCAGCGGACGTTTTCGGCAGCACGGTAGCTGCTTTGCTTGCCTCACGAAGGACAGGTCCACACGGTTCCACAGCGCCACGGCGCTCGCGGAGCCAATGGGCTGACGAGGCGCATTGCGAACCGGAGAGTTGTCGGATGAGTCCCTTGAAGAAAAGTCTAATCGTAATCAGCGTGGTCGCTGCCGGCGGGTTTTCCGCCTATGCGTTTCGCAAACCGGCCGAAGACGGCACGGATTCCGCCATCTCGAACGCGGCCCCACTGCCGCGGCGCGCTCCGGGGGGCGTTCAAGCGATTGGCCGCGCCGATTCGCAAGCGCCGCAAGGCGTGCCGCTCCCCATTCCCTTGACACCGGCGGTTGCAGACAGCACGCCACCGCCTAGTCGAATCCCCGTGCGCCCTCCCGCGCAGAAATCCCCTCCCACGGCTCCTGAGTTGCCGTCGGTGTTTTCTTTCATGCCCGCGAATAACTCGTCGGCAAACAAAACTGCCGCGACGGGCGAATGGCCACGCGCCGTCAATCCAAGCGACACCGCAGTCCGCGGCGATATTGCGCCGCAGCGGCTCTCAGGCAGCCAGGCAGTTGCCAAAGCCGTGCGTGCAGAAGATGCAACCGAGGCGGACGAGGACGATCCGGCCGAAGAGCGTCCCGGCACGGGCTTCCTGGCCCCAGATCCAAACGAGTGGCGGACTCACGTCGTGGTGGACGGCGACACCTTATCGTCGCTGGCCGCCCATTACCTGGGAGATTCCGGCCGGTTCGTCGACGTGTACGAAGCGAATCGTACCGCGCTGCGCAACGCGGACATGCTGCCGATCGGCACGACGCTGCGGATTCCGCCGCTGAACTCCAGGTCGGCCAGCGCCCAGGTCGCAGCGCCCGTGATCGCGACGCCAGCCAGTGCCTCCCGGCCGACCACGCCTGTCGGCTGGTCGTCGGACCTCATGCCGATTCCACCCGGAGTGCTCAAGAGTCAGCCGGCGAGCGACAAGTCGACACGGTAGGTAGCGTGGGTGCTTGCACCCACGGCATTCGGGAAGTCCGTGGGTGCAAGTACCCACCCTACGGCCTTTTCCGTTCCGTCCATTCAAACGGCTTGCTGGCCAGCCGGGCTTCGATAAAGCCGGCGATCAATTGATTGGCCTTCATCTCGGGCTGATTGACCAGCTTGGCCCCTTGCAACGAAGTGGGCAGGGAGAGGAAGAACAGCGTCTTCTTCTCACGAGCTTCTTTGGCGCTCGGCTCGGGATGGAAGCGTTTGATGGCGCCGTTGATCCGCTCCGCCCCTTGCTGCGCCTTGCGATCTTTGCCGCCGACCAAGATCATCATCGATAGTTCCTGCTGCAACTTCGAGTTGTCGAGCGTCGTGCTCAGCCCCATGCCGCGCACTGCCCATTCGGGCGAGATCAGCACCAAGGCTTTGACGTCTTGCCCTTGCTTGTAGGTGGGTAACTTTGGCCAGCTCCAATCGAGCACGGCCCAATTGGCGGCCACCACGGCCCCCATTTCCGAGCCGACGACGCATAGTTTTTCGATATTCAATTCGCCCGCGTTGTTCTTGGTCATCAGAAACCGCTTGATGGCTTCCAAGTCTTCGGTGACCATCGACTGGATTTCAGCCTTTTTGACCTTGTTGGCCACCAGCGTGACCGCCCTCTCCTGCCCGCCGGGATGAAACTGGGTGCTTTCGCCGTGCCCCCGCAGATCGGGCACCAGCACGGCACATCCTTTGGACTGCAAGTACAAGGCGAGGTCCTTATATGCCTCGCGCGATCCGTTCCATTCGTGCAGGATGATTACCGGCACCGCCTTCTTCCCCTTGTTGCTGCCGTAGAACGTAGCCTTGAGTGCCATGCCGTCCTTGGTGTCGAGGCTGACCGCGGCGGGGTCCGGCGGCGGCTCTTCTTCCTCCGGGTCCGCTTTGGCCGCTTTTTTCGGCGGGGTCGGCGCGGGGGCGGCCTCGGCGCTGGCCGACCAGTGGGTGGCCAGCAGGCTGCCGAGAATCGCTGCGATCAGCACCCAAACTAGTTGGGCCGGCAGGAACGACTTGTGTTCTTTGATCGTCATATTCGATGGACCCCTGGAAGAGCCGTCGCCGGGGCAGCCCGCGCCAGTCGATGCCGGCGCCAGCCGCGAAACTTAATGTGAGCATTGCAGGTGCAGAATGGCCTTAACCTGCTACAATCATGGTAGATAGGCGGATTTGGGCCGTCAATGCGGCGATGCCCGAAGCGATACGGATTCCGATGGCTTTAACCAGCGAGAGTTGGAATCGGCGAGGCAAGTGGCGGCGGTACGTTACCTTGGCCGCTGCGTGGTGTTGAAGGCGTAGGGGAAAATCGACAGGCAGGGGATTGGCCTGTCGATTCAGGAGTGCGGGTTTAGGAGCAAATGATCGTGAACCCTGTTAGCTGGCTGCGAAAGTGGTGGCAGGCTCGGACCGGCCAGGAAGAAACGCCGTTCGACGGCGACGCGCCGGCCTGGCTGATCAGCCTCACGGTTCACTTGGGTCTGCTGATTCTGCTGACTGCCACACTGGCCAGCGCGGTCCGCGAAACGTCGTCCGGCGTCGAATTCTCGACCGTCCCGGTTCATGAAGACTTTGAAGCCCCGCAGGAGTTTTCCTATTCCGAGTTGAACACGAAGGAAGTCGGCTCAAACAGCGCCGGCGGCCTGACTACGGCCGACTCGCTGGGTGCCGTCGAAACGGACATTTCGCAACTCGGCGCGTCAGCCGGCACTGCCGCGCCGACCGTCGAATTGCCTACCGTGGAAAATGGCAATGGCACCATCGCCGTGCAGAGTTTGATCGGCTCTTCCTCCGGCACCGAACTCAGCGAGACCCTGCTGCGCCAGGGAGCGGCGGGCGTCGGCACGACCGGCGCCGCCGGGGCGGTCGACCGAATCACGCGCGAACTGCTCGATTCCATGGAGCAGCGCAAGACGCTGGTCGTTTGGATGTTCGATCAGTCGTTGAGCCTCTCCGCCCAGCGCGCGGCGATTTATAAGCGGCTCGATCGGATCTACGAAGAATTGGGCGTGGTCGAAGCGAGCCAGCATCCGGCCTTTGCGAAGCACCACGACAAGCCGCTGCTAACGTCGGTCATCGCCTACGCGAAGGATTATCATTTCCTCACGCCGCGCCCCACGGACCAACTCTCCGAAATCAAGGCCGCCATCGCCTCGATCAAGGACGACAACAGCGGCGACGAGTACACCTTCACCACCATCACCCGTGCCGCCGAGGAGTATAAGTCCTACACGATGGGCGATTCCCCGCGCAACGTGATCTTCATCACGTTTACGGACGAGTCCGGGGACGACGCCGACAAAATGCTCGACGTGGCGGTGGCCACCTGCCGCAAGTACAGCGTGCGCAATTTCATCGTCGGCGTGCCGGCCCCGTTTGGCCGCAAGGAAGTCGAAGTGAAGTGGGTGGACCCCGACCCTCGCTACAATCAGGAACCCCAGTGGCCCACGCTTAACCAGGGGCCAGAGTCTTTCTGGCCGGAGCGGTTGAAAATTGGCTACACGGGGCGCCGCCACCATGAAGAGCCGCTCGATTCGGGCTTCGGGCCGTTCAGCCTGACTCGGCTGGCGGTCTCCACCGGCGGCCTATATTTCACCGTCCACCCCGCCCGCCGCACCGACGGCCGGCCCGTGCGGCGCGATGAGATCCCCAACCTGTCGTCGTTTCTGGAACGCTTCTTCGATGCCGACGTGATGCGCAAGTATCGGCCCGACTATGTCACCGGTGATGAGTATAAAAGAAGACTGAAATCCAATCGTGCCAAAATGGCCTTGAGCACTGCGGCCGGCCTGACCTGGGTCAATCCGATCAGCGATCCCAAGTTGCACTTCCCGCGGCGCGACGAGGCAGACCTTTCGCGGCAGCTCAGCGCCGCTCAACAACAAGCGGCCAAGCTTGAGCCGAAAGTGCAGGCCGTTTACTCTGCGCTGGTCACTGGCAAGATGGATCGCGACAAGCTAACCGAGCCCCGCTGGCAGGCGGGCTACGATCTGGCGATGGGCCAGGCCCTGGCGCTGAAGGTCCGCACCGAGGGTTACAACCTGATGCTGGCCAAGGCGAAGCGGGGGATGAAGTTCCAAAGCCCAAAGAGCGACACCTGGGATCTACGGCCGTCGCGCGAAGTCCACGCCGGCAGCGCGGTTGAGAAGGAAGCGCAGCAGGCCGAAACGTATCTGAATCGCGTCGTCGAGGATCACCCCAACACCCCCTGGGCCTTGCTGGCCTCGCAGGAATTGGCCGACCCGCTGGGTTGGGAGTGGCGCGAATCGTTCACCAACGTGAACCCGCCTCAAGTGGCGCAGGCGAACAATAACAACAAGCCCCCGCCAAAACCGCGCGACGACCAACGGAACATGATCCCGCAGAAGGTAACTCGGCCGCCACCAAAGCTATAGAGTGGTAGCGTGGGTGCTTGCACCCACGGAACTTCGGCCACGATTCCTCGTGGGTGCAAGCACCCACGCTACGATTATTCTTCCCGATAGAACTGATCGTCGCCCAGCATTCGCGAATCGAACGAGTGGAACCGTCGGGCGATTTGGCCCGCCACGATCGACACAAACTTCTGGCGGAATTGCTGCTCGGGAATATCGGTGGGCACGCCGTTGCGCGGCGGATAGGCGGTGCTGAGCAGCTTCAGCTCGGTCGCCTCGCCGGTTTCCACGTCATACACCGTCAGGTGGGCCTGGCACTTCCCTTGGAACAGCGTCCGGCCGTCGTAGAGCGACAGCCGGTCGAGATCGATCGCCACCACGCGGTCCACCTTTAGCGCCTTGCCCAGCTCGACGTACGACTTCATTTCGTTGTTGTCCATCCAATCGTTCACTTCCTTCTGCGGAACGAGATGGATCTTGGTAACTTCCTTCTTCAGGATCGCCGCCACCTGGCGGGCCAGTTCGTCGGTCGTGCTGGCCGCTTCCAACTCCAGCGACGTCGCCGCGCGGCACACGACTGCCACGCGCTGCTGCTTGAGCCCGGGATACTCCGCCGGTGAATCGTTGGGATTGAAGATATACAACCCCGTGGCCAACAGTGTGCAGCCCGCCCCGCATAGCGGCGAGACCATCACGGCCAGCAACATCCACGACAGCGGCCGCATCGATTTTGCGCGATAAGTCATCGTTCTGTTCTCGCTCGAACGGGCGAAGTGGATTGAAGCGGAGTGCGTGCGATCGCTGGTCGCCAACGCGACAAAGCCGGCACGAAACTCCCTGACGGGCAGATAAGGTGCGGGACGATAATCGAACCTGCCATCCCCGGCAAGGCCGATTCGACCTTCGCGTGAGTGCTTGCACCCACGAGAACTGAAGACGTGGGTGCAAGCACCCACGCTACGCTGTGCCTACAGCACGGCCGACTTGTTCGACAATTGCTTCGCCTCATCCTGCCGCACAACCAGCCGGCGGATCGCGGTGGCCCGACCGGTGGCTTCATCCACGTCCACCACCGAACCGCTGATTCGCACGTCGTCGCTGGCCACTTCAAAGTCGGTGGGATTGAACGTCCGCGTGGTTTCCAGCACCCGGTCGATTCGCCGGCCTAGGATGCTTTCGTACGGGCCGGTCATGCCCACATCGCATTGAAACGCCGTGCCGCCGGGCAGAATCGTCTCGTCCGCAGTCGGCACGTGCGTGTGCGTCCCCAGCACGGCCGAGACCCGGCCGTCTAGATAGCGGCCCATCAACTGCTTGTCGCTGGTCGCCTCGGCGTGAAAATCGACCAGAATCACCTTGGCCCCACTGCCAAGGGCCCCACTGCCGAGCTTGGTCAGCACTCGATCGGCCGCGTGGAAGGGGCAATCGACTGGCCGCATGAACACCCGCCCCAGCAGGCTCAGCACCGCCACCTGCACGCCCCGGCGGCTGGTGACCACCGCCAGCTCGCGGCCGGTCGACTCGGGCGGAAAATTAGCAGGCCGCACAATGTTGTTGCGCGTCTCCAGAATCCGGCCGATCTCCTTGCGGCGATAAATATGGTCCCCCAGCGTGATGCAATCCACGCCGGCGGCGATCAGCTCTTCGTAGTTGGCCGGCGTCAGCCCCGAACCGGCCGCCGCGTTCTCAGCGTTGGCCACGACAAAGTCCAAGCCCTCGCGAACGATTAGCCCCTTGAGCGCGTGCCCAACAATCTGCCTTCCCGGTTTGCCGACAATATCGCCAATCAACAAGATTCGCACGCGGTGAGTTCCCCAACTTGTAAACGCGACAGTTCCCGGCCGGAATCTCGGTCCAAATAAGTCCTATTCGCTTTCGATTGTAACCCGCCCGCGCTCAGTGAGTAAGTTGCGACACATTGTCATTTCGCCGTTTCCGTCATCCGCGTTTCGCGAATCATGGTGACCTTGATTTCGCCGGGATACGTCAATTGCTGCTCAAAGGCCGTGGCAATGTCGCGGCAGATCTTGGCGGCCGATTCGTCGGTCGTATCGCGGGAACTGGCGATCACACGCACCTCGCGCCCCGCCTGGATGGCGAAGGCTTGCTGGACGCCCGGGAAGCCGCAGGCGATCTTTTCCAATTCCTCCATCCGCTTGATGTAGCGCTCCAGAGATTCGCGCCGTGCGCCGGGGCGCGAGGCGCTGCAAGCGTCGGCTGCAGCGACGATCACGGTGTACGGGTGCTCGGGCCGGATGTCGTCGTGATGTCCCAGGGCAGCGTGAACCACCTCGGGCCGCTCGCCATAACGCTTGAGCAACTCGGCGCCGATCTTCGGGTGGCCTCCCTCCGCCTCGTGGTCGGCCGCTTTGCCGATGTCGTGCAGCAACCCGCAGCGGCGGGCCAGCGTGCCGTCCATGCCCAGTTCTTCTGCAATCTGCCCAGAGAGGAAGGCGACCTCAATGGAATGCCGCAGGACGTTTTGGCTGTAGCTGGTGCGGAACTTGAGCCGGCCCAGCAGATGAATCAGCCGCTCGTGCAGGCCATGCACCTGGGCTTCTTGAACCGCTTCGGCCCCTTGCTTCTGGATGTGGATTTCCATTTCGCGCTGGGTTTCGACGGCAATCTCGTCGATGCGCCCAGGATGAATGCGGCCGTCGGCAATCAGTTTGTTGAGCGACAGCCGAGCCACCTCGCGGCGAACCGGATCGAAGGCGCTAACGATCACAATGCCCGGCGTGTCGTCGATCAACACGTCGACGCCGGTGGCCTTTTCAAACGCTCGGATGTTGCGCCCTTCGCGGCCAATGATCCGGCCCTTCATTTCGTCGTTGGGAATATCGACCGAACTGGTGGTCGATTCGGCCGTGTGAGCCGCGGCGAAGCGCTGGATCGAGGTCAGCAGCACTTCGCGGGCCTTGGCCTCGGTGATTTCCGCCAGGCGGCGCTCGTGCTTGAGGATGATCGCGCCGCTTTGGCGGGTCAGTTCCTGGTCGAGCATATCCAACAACTTACGTGTAGCCTCGTCCCGGCTGAGTCCGCTAAGCTGATGCAGCGTTTGCCGTTCCAGATCGAGCAGCTTTGTCAGTTCGTCATTGCGGCGGGTGGCGTCCTCGATTTTTTCCGCAAGTTTGCGCTGCGAGGCTTCGACCATTCGTTCTTGCTTGCGCAATTGTTCGGCCTGCTGCTCCTGGCTGTCTTCACGTTTGTCGAGGTGGCGTTCGCGCTCGTGAACCTCCTGGCGGGCCTTGGACAACTCGGCCTCGGAGTCGGCCTTCTGCTGGATCGTCTGCTCTTTGATGGCCAGCTCGGACTCTTTCCGCTGGCTGTCGATCTCCGCTCGGGCCCGATCGAGCATGTTCTTGGCTTCGGTCTCCACGTCCTTCTTGCGCAGGTGATCGATGAATTTGATCGTGCCGGCCGAGGCCACCACCGCCACGGCAACGGCGATGATCACATAGATAGCGTCAATCGCTAGGGCAAACAGAACCAGGTGCATGGGGATTACCGCTCCTTGCCGCCATGGCGGCTGATGGGAGTGAAATCCCCGGCGAGCGTACGGCTCGTTAGAGAGCGTCGGGCAAAGCCGGCCGTCTCAAAACGGGACAAATCAGCCTAGAGCGGCGACGGGACTACAGTGCCCGCTGACGAAACGTCAGAAAATCAATGGAAGAGTTCGACTGAAACTAAACCGACCTGTTTCGACGAGTGATATCCGGTCTAACAAGGCGCCCCACCGGCCGCCATGCGACCGCCGGCGCCGCGCACCAGGCGCGCACACGGAGGCCCGGCGATTCGCCCTCCCGGCAACTGCCGACGAAGGCCCACGAATCGTGCAGACAAATCGCTCGTTCAAAATCGCTCATGCGGTTCAACCAACCTATCGGCGACAAGCGACTGAACAGGACCATGGGCCAAGTCCGCCGCTTGCAGTTTCCGGGCAACCCCCGCACGCCACTAGTGGCATGTTGTTGACGATCCGCGGTCTGGAACTGGCCCAGACAACCAACCACCAGATTCCAGAGGAACAATAACAGGTTCATATCGTTGTGCCCGAATACGTTTCGCCGCTGTTGACTCAATCTTTCTAACACGATTCTCGACATTAACTCGCCATTCGCCACCCGGCCGCGTCCTTACGCCTGCCGAGGACAATACTTAACTTACGAATTCGACTTAATTTAACTTCTTGCTGTGTGCCAGGCACGGGGCGGGACATATCAATACTGCTTGGCGCTTGCGCACATCAGGCATCGTATCAGAGTTTTATCAAACTGCAAATAGGCGGGAGGGGCAGGGAGGTGTGAAAGAATGGTGTGAAATGCAGTGTGAAAAAAGGTGTGAAAGGGGCGCGGTGGGAGGCTTTTGCGCATGGGCAAACCGTGCGGCTCGTGGTGATGTTGGGGGATTGGAACGTCTATATTATCGCACCATGACTCTGCATCCCTTTGAAACACGACTGGCCGAAGTTTGGCCGCCAGCGGATTGGCAGCCGGTGGGTGTATTGATCGGCGTTTCCGGCGGGGCCGACAGTGTGGCCCTGCTGCGGGCGATGGCCGCACTTTGCCCGGCCGACGGCCAGGTGGTCCAAGTCGCTCACCTCAACCACAGCCTGCGCGGTGCGGAGGCGGATGCCGACGAGCAGTTCGTGGTCGAACTGTGCCGCGGCCTTTCCGTTCCATGTCACGTCGGACGCGCGGATGTGGCGGCGGAAGCCGCGCGGTCGGGCCAATCGTTGGAGACCACTGGGCGCGAGGCGCGCTATGCATTCCTCAAACGAACGGCGGAAGGGCAGGGGCTTCGCTATGTCGCCGTCGCGCACACGGCCGACGACCAGGTGGAGACCGTGCTGTGGCGATTGCTACGCGGCACCGGCGTGGCGGGGCTGGCCGGCATCCCGCGCACCCGTTCGCTCGGCGACGCGGTCACGCTACTGCGCCCGCTGCTGACTTGTCGCCGCACCGACGTGATCGACTATCTGACGGCGATTGGCCAAACGTATCGGGAGGACGCGTCGAATGCCGATGTGCGATTCACGCGCAACCGCGTGCGGCGCGAACTGCTGCCGCTGCTCCGCACGCAATACAACGCCCATGTCGACGACGCAGTGCTGCGGCTGGCCACTTTGGCGAGCGAGGAGCGGCAGATCATTACTGAGCTTGTCGATCGCCTTCGCGACCTAGCCGTAATGCATTCTGTGGGTGCAAGCACCCAAGCTACGGCGACAACTACGGCAACAAATCTCGCGATCGATTGCCGCCAACTCGCGGACGTTCACCCTTATCTGGTTCGCGAATTGTTCGTCTCCCTCTGGACGCAACAACAATGGCCGCAGCAGGCGATGGGGTTTGAGCAGTGGGAGCAACTTCGCGTCCTGGCCCAATCCAATGCGGCCGAAGGCGAACGCGCGGCAATGTTTCCTGGAACGATTCGGGCCGAACGCCGCGATAGCACGCTGATGCTATCAGCGCAACCATGACCTAGGCGCTTCGCCACCGTAGCGTAGGTGCAAGCACGCACGTTC
>JAIOQB010000203.1 GCA_021413585.1 Planctomycetia bacterium | reverse complement strand
GCTAGCCGGCCGGCCGCTTAACGTGACCAGCGTCGGTTCGCTCAAGATCCGCAATACGCCGTGCTTCTTGAGATAATGGACGCCAAAGTTGATCTGATCGTTGTCAAAGTTGCCGATGATGCTGGCCGTACCCGGCGGGTTCAGCAGCGATTGCAGAATCAACGCACCGCTGCCCACGTCGAACTGCATGTCCAGATTGACCCCAAAATGCCGGGCCGCCGAACGATTGAGCTCGGCAATCTTGACCCGCAATGCCACCTGCTGCACGCCTGGCACACGCAACATGTTGACGATATTGCTGGCCGGCATCGGATTGCCGGTGGCGTCGTTGGACAATGGCGTGGCGGCCTGGCCATCGACCAGCGTGTTGGCGTTGTAGCCCCCTCCGTTGCCATTGCGGCCGGTAATCGCTTCGCCCCGGATGATGGTCAGGATCTGGGCCGCTTCTGCGGCGTCCCGGGCCTGGCCCCGGACGATCAGCTTGTCGGCCACCGGTGTGAGCCGCACCTTGCTGTCGGGAAACAGTTCGGCCAGCACTTCTTCAAAGATTTCATACTGCCGTTCCCGCTCCACCTGGACTTCCGGATCGGGGACCACGCGGACCAGGTAGGTTAGTGGTTTGTGTTTGCCGTCGGCGAACCAGAAGGTGACGTTGGTGGCACCCTGGCCGCGGCCGATGATCGAGACTTCGCGAGGCGTGAACTGGACCACGTCGCAGACCGACGGATCGACCACCGCCACGCGGTAGATGTTGTCTTTGCTGCGGAGGATCTTGTTGCGCCGCCGAGTGACGGTCAATTCGCCGCTGGAGGCGAGGACTTCCAAGAGGTTGTTTTGCGAAAGCGGTGTAATGGCCGGATCGGCTGGGGCAACCGGCGGCTCAGCCGCGGGCGCATCGGCACCGGGTAGCGCCGGCGGCTGCGCAGCAGGCGCAGGTTGCATCGGCGGTTCGTCCGCGAAGGGGGATCCCATCGGCGGCTGTGCGGCTGGCGGCGGAGCGGCCGGTTGATTGGGTGTTACAGGTGCTGGCGGAACGTTGCCAGCAGGCGGCGGCGCGAACAGATCATCCGGGGCCTTGGCCTGCAGGTTGGCTGTGCGCAGTCCGCGACGAGGTGCGGCAGCACTTTCTTCATCCGGCGGCGGCTGGGGAATGCTCAGCGCAGAGCCATCGTCGGCGACGGTCCGCAAACGAGGCGAACCAGGATGGAGTTGCCGCATGGCGCGGGCTCGTAGCGACTGCCGATAGCTGGCCTCGTCCCGAACCGGATCGTCATGAACTTCGATTAGTCCTGCCTTGGGTCCGCGCCCATCTTCCACGCCCGAAGCGGGCAGAATGGCGGGCTCTCCGCTTTCCGCTCTCCGCCTTCCGCTTTCCGATTGCATTGCTGGCGGCTCGATCAGCCGCAGCAGCGAACCGCCTTCCGGTGCGGGAGCGTCATCGCTGCCCACCAGCCGCATGGAGGAGGATGCCCTTGGCGTCTGGGCGTCTGCCACAGCGCCTAGCGCACAGACCAGCAGACCGGCGGCACCGGCGCTGACGAGTCGGCTCACGGCGCAGGAGCGCCCCACAAAACGTCGGACCATCATAGGATTCTCCCCCCACCCTCTGCAATCAACGCAGGCAGCGCCTGCACCGACAGCGCCTCTCCAAGAGAAGAGCCGTCGTCCGCATCTAACTATCGGGGTCTCCATCCGGTCCAATTGAGTAAAAGGTAACGATTATTCCGCGCGTGACGGTTCGGGGAAGCTTGCGGGGCAGGAAACTTAATCCGTTTAATCCATCCTGCCGACCATCTATGTAGCTGAGTATTGAGATCAGCCGCAGGGCGCTAGCCCGGATTATTCACGGCTGAAATCGAAGTTGTCGTAAGTCATTATGTGGCAGAGATCACGCATCGCACCCCCCAAAGACACTATGTAAATGAGCGGTACAGAATCACTCGACAATTCTCGGCGTACTCAGAACCTATGAATAATCCGGGCTAGC
>JAIOQB010000202.1 GCA_021413585.1 Planctomycetia bacterium | reverse complement strand
CGCGACCGGTGCGATTGCATCGTGATCATTCGCAGCGTCTTCAATGACAGTTACATCTACTACATCTACGTCGTGGTCAGCCGCATCCATGGCGGCGATTTCGTCGGCGTCGTCGTCCTCAATAATTTGTGTTGCGAACCGGTGCGTGGCGATATTTTCAGTCGCCGCTTCGTCAATCGCCTCTTCTTCGGCTTCGGCCTCGTACTCTTCCACCGCCGGGCCGTCCGGGCTCCAGAACGTCTCGTCCGATTCAAAACGCTCCAACGCCATGGGCCATTCGACCGGTGTGAGCGGCCAGAACGCCGGTTCCTGATCGAGCGATTCGTCCCAGGCGTTTTCAGGCAGGGCCTCCAGATTGGGTGCCTGGGGCAACGCCCCAGTTTCGTCAGCCTCGACTTCGACCTCGGCCTCCTCAAGCTCCGGCGCCGGCCAGACATCGCTGGTCGACTCATATTCCTGACACTCGTCGGCCGCCGAACCGGGGCCGCGATTCTCGATCTTCTTCAAGGCATTGAGCAGGCGACTCATGTTCGTCTCTCAGGAGTGCGTGGCTTCTCAGTCTTGCTTCAACCGACGAAACAATTGCCCATACTGCCGCGGTCCGCGCGGGCGCGGTGCGGCTTGATCGAACAGGGGCGAGGCCTGGACTGCCACAGCGGCCTGCGTGTTACTCGAAGTCCCCGCGGCCGGCGCCACACGTTGCGAATCGCCTGCCGGCTGCGCTTCGTCCGGCCGCTGGACAATCGGGATCGTGTCGAACGGCCGCGAGTTGGACGATCGCCAAGCGACGACCATGGTGGGTGCGGCATCGTCCGGAACCAACGTCGGCTGTTGTTTCTGCCGTTGACTCTCGCGCCGCGGCTCGTCGAAGCTTCGACGATTTCCAGCTTGGATCGGCCCGTCGTCGGGCAGCACAGGGTCGTGCTGCGGCTTTTGCGGCTGACGCGGCCTGATGCCGGCGATCGTCGTGGGCACTTCTTCCCAGTCGGGCTCAACTGGCTCAGTGTCGGTGTCCGGAATACCCGGCACAATTTGCAGCTTGCCTTGCTCAAAGCTGCCGGCAAGATCGTCATCCAAATCATCACCGGCCGTGGAGGATGTAAAGTCTCGATGATCGGCCGACCGCTGCATCGCCACACGAGACGGTTTTGAACAGCCAAACTGGCTGACCACCACATGCTCTTCTTCAGAAATGAACGACTCCACCGCCGGCGTGATACGCTGCGCGCCAGTTAGTGAATCTGCCGACTGGCGCGACTGTTGATCAGGCCGACGGGCGGCCTGGGGCGCAGGCAATTCGATAACAGCCGGCTGTCTTTCGTCGACCGCGTCGGTTACTTCTGCGTCTTCCACCGCATAGTGATTTGCTGGTGCGTCGTGATCTTCGTCCGCATCATCCAGGGCACTGAACTCGACGACTGCCTCGTCCAGTCCGTCGTCCGCCTCATCGGTTGGCCGCTCGCTAGAGCCAATCGTGACGTGCGACTTGCCGGCCGTGGGCAATTGCTGGAAATCGGCCCAGGCGTCGTCCACGCTGGAGCCGTCGATTGTGGCGAGTTGGCTTTCGGCGGCCAGGATAAGGGCCCGGTCGCAAAGTTGATTCACCAGCCGCGGCACGCCGTCGGTCCAGCGTTGCACGGCGCTTAGGGCGTCGTCCGTCCAGATCGTGTCGGCGTCCCCGCCGGCCGCCGCGGTTTGAGCGCGTACGTACTCATGAGTTTCCGCCGCACGAAACGATTGCAGCGTGCAGCGCACGGCCACGCGCTGCTGGAACGCGGCCAGCTTTGGGTGGGCCAGCCGCTGATCGAGCGAGGCGGCACCGGCCAACACCAACCGCATGCGCGGCCGGCCTTGCCGAGTGATGTTCGACAACAGCCGCAATTCCTCGAACATCTTGGGCGGCAGCGTGTGGGCCTCGTCCACCAGCAGCAGCAGCCCTTCGGCCGGGCCGCCCGCTTTGTTGAGGTGGTCGATCAGCGCCAATCGCAGCTCTCCCTCTTCACGCCGGCGGAACGGCAGGCCCAACTCGTGCAGCAATGTTTGCAGTAGGGCCTTGCGATTCGCCAAGCGCATGCCGCTAAGCGTCACGGCGGCAAACGATTTGCGGAACTGCTCCACCAGCACCTGCGTACATGGCTACGTCGCTTTCGAGTGGAAGACGTTTGCGATTGCGATCCGAAAATCTCGTCACGCACTACTTGTACTGATTGCTGTGAGCACATGCCGCACGCCGTCAGTCAGTCCGCTAAGCGGGTCGGCGGCCACCTGGCCGGCGAAGCTACGATCCATGCACACCGACACCAACGCGGCGAGCAAGAATACCGCCAGCACCATTTCGCTCCCCAACAGCACAGCGCGAATGAGTCGATCAGCCTCCCGGCGTTTGCCGGCGATCGCTGCTCCTTGTTCCGCCAGAGCCCCAAACAGCGGCACAGCGAGCATTTCACGCAGATCGGCCGCCCGTTGGATAGTTCGTTTCGCATTGCCGCACAGCAGCGTCGTGCTGCCCGCGACCACGCCCAGGCCGGCGGCCAACAGCACCACCGGCAGCGACGTCGGCTGGCGAACGGGCAGCGCGGCCAGGGCCGGCTCGATCCGCCACGACGGTGTCGACCGCCGCTGCGCTCGGCCCAATGCAGCCAGATGCAGTTGCTCAGCCGCCAGGGCCAGGCGTTCGTGTTGCGCGGAAGCATCGGCCACGTTCCGCTCCAGCCGGGTCAATTCACCTTTTAGCTGTTGCCGTTCGGCAATCTGACGCGTATCCACCGCCGGACGCGGGGCCGCTTCCAAAACCGGGGTGGCGGCCATCGCGACGGCACGTCTGGCGTCGGCCACTTGCAGTTCCACTTCGTGCACCTGGGCGGTGAGCAACTGATAGTGAGGATGGGCCGGCGTCATGCGCACCAGCAGAAGACGCTGCTTGTCGTGCAGTTCCTGCGATTCGCGCGTAAGCTGATCGAGTCGCTCGCGGGCGGCGATTTCGCCCGCGCTCCGCTCGGTGCGAATCGGCTGTTTTGGCTGGACCGCCGCGGCCGGCTGGTCGGTCTCCTGGGCAAGCTGATTCATCCGCTCGCGATTTTTGGCCGTGAAGGCGTCTCGCTCGCGGCGTGCTTTTTCAAACTCATGGCGCGATGCAATCACCGCTTGCCTGGCCTGGGTGGCCGCCGGGTCGTTTTCCACTTTCGCGGCTTCTGAGCCCATAGACTTGGCGACCGCCGTTTGCACGAGCGAGTTGAGCTGCACGACGGTTTGCGGGCCATTGGTCCCCATCAGGCTGACTAGAACGGTACCTTCGTTCCCAGCACGCCGATCAGGGCGAATTGCCAATCGGCGGCGCAAGCTCAATGAATCGATCTCTGCGGTGGGGAGTGCGGCCTGGAGCGTTTCGGGGGCGGTGAGGAGTTCTTCAATATTCGCTAATTTGGTGGTAGCGAATTTGTCCGAACCTTGGCCAGCGAGGTCCGCCTCTGTTCGCATCGGAATCAACTTCGCCGTGGTCACGCAGGTGGTGCTGAACTCGCGCAGCAGCCACAGGGCCAGCATGAAGGTGGCCAGGGCGGTGACGGCGAAGACGTAAGCCCGGTGACGGTGCGGCGGCGTCGACTTGCGTCGGCCGGCTGGCGAGTCCGAGTTTTGGAGTTCAGTCATGTTGACCGCTTGCCCGCGATGAGGTTTGCCTGAACTGCTGTCAGTGCTGATAAGAGATTGGTGCTGACAAGGTTCAGGCGCGACGGCGCCATTCTCTCCGAATCGACGCCGCGCGAGGCAAAAGTTGAGGCTTGTCGGCACAAGTCGTGAGCTAGCAACAGGTTCGATGTCAAGCCAGCCAACCTGGGTGCATGGCGCAGGATCGCGGCTGGGGTATAATCAGGGTGTGAAGGGTTTGAAGAGTGTGAAGGTGTAAAGGGGTGGTAAAGGGTGAGCATGTTTCAGATCAAGATCTGTGGGGTCACGACGCCGGAGGATGCCCGGGTTTGCGCTGCGGCGGGGGCCGATGCAATTGGGTTGAACTTCTATGAGCAGAGTCCGCGCTATGTGACGCCAGAGCAGGCACAGGGCGTGGTGGCTGTTTTGCCTGCAGGAGTGGCGAGAGTAGGCGTGTTCGTCAATTCATCCGTTGCCAGCATTCTGGAAATTGCCGACCGGTTGCAGCTCGATTGGATCCAGCTTCACGGCGACGAGCCACCGGAAGTGATTGGCCAATTGGCGCCGCGCTGCGTGCTGCGGGCGATCCGTCGGGGCATCGAAGGGCCCGATGGTGCCCGGCAATACCTGCAACGCTGTCAGGCGGCCGGGTGCCTGCCGACAGCGGTGTTGATGGACTCGGCGGTTAGCGGCGCCTACGGTGGTACGGGCAAGACGGCCGATTGGGGATCGCTCGCCCTGCCGCGAGATTGGCTGCTAGGGTTGCCGTTAGTCCTGGCAGGCGGGCTGACGCCGGAGAACGTGGCGGAGGGGATTACGCGAGTGCGGCCCGAGGCAGTGGATACGGCCAGCGGCGTGGAATCATCGCCGGGGCGGAAAAGTCCCGATCGCCTGAGCGCGTTTATTCGAGCCGCAAGCGACTCATTTGGGCGACTGCCAGGTAAGAGATGACGCTTGCTACACTTGCAGTTCCGCTCTGCGGCATCGTATCATTACCCATCACGCTCAATACCTTAAAATCTGCATCGGCATCACTATCATGGCCCCCGAAAGCGGGGGCGCCCATTTTCAAGGAAAATCCATCGTGGCCCAAGTTGCAAGCAAGAGACTCCCGTACAAGGTCGTTGACGTCAGCCCCAAAGAGTTCGAGCAGTTGGCCGACTGGGGTCGCAAGGAGATCATGCTGGCGGAGAACGAGATGCCCGGCTTGATGGCGATCCGCCGCAAGTACGCCTCCTCGAAACCGCTGGCGGGGGCGCGGATCGCCGGATGCTTGCACATGACGATCCAAACGGCCGTGCTGATTGAGACCCTCACCGAACTGGGGGCCCAGGTCACCTGGAGCAGTTGCAACAAGTTCTCGACCCAGGACCACGCGGCGGTGGCGATCGCCAAGACGGGCGTGCCGGTCTATGCCTGGAAGGGAATGAGCGACGAGGAGTTCGACTGGTGCATCGAGCAGTCGTTGATCTTCCCCAATGGCCAGCCGCTGAATTTGATCCTGGACGACGGCGGCGACCTGACCTGTATGGTCCACCAGCGTTTCCCGGAATACCTGGAAGACATCCGCGGGTTGTCGGAGGAAACGACCACCGGCGTGCATCGGCTCTACCAGATGCACGAGCGTGGCGAGCTGAAGGTGCCGGCGATCAACGTCAATGACTCGGTCACCAAGAGCAAGTTCGACAACCTCTACGGCTGTCGCGAGTCGCTGGCCGACGGCATCAAGCGGGCCACCGACGTGATGGTGGCCGGCAAGGTGGTGGTGGTGGCGGGCTACGGCGACGTGGGCAAGGGTTGCGCCCAGTCGATGCAGCGCTACGGTGCCCGCGTGATCGTGACCGAGATCGATCCCATCAACGCCCTGCAGGCGGCGATGGAAGGGTACCAGGTCACCACGATGGAAGAGGCCGCCCCGCAGGGCAACATCTTCGTCACCGCCACCGGCTGCCGCGACATCATCCGCGGCGAGCACATGAAGGTGATGCGCAACGACGCCATCGTGTGCAACATCGGGCACTTCGACCTGGAGATCGACATGGCCTGGCTCACCAGCCAGCCAGGGGTCGAACGGGTGAACATCAAGTCGCTGGTCGACCGCTACACGTTCCCCGACGGCCACTCGATCATCCTGCTCGCCGAAGGGCTGCTGGTGAACCTGGGCTGCGCCACCGGGCACCCTTCGTTCGTGATGTCGAACAGCTTCACCAACCAAGTGCTGGCACAGCTAGCACTCTGGCAGCAGCCCGACGACTACGAGCTGGGCGTGCATGTGCTCCCCAAGAAGCTGGACGAAGAAGTGGCCCGTCTGCACCTGGACCAGCTCGGCGTAAAGCTCACGAAGCTTACGGCCATGCAGGCCGAATACCTGGGCATCCCCACCGAGGGTCCGTATAAGCCGGATCATTATCGGTACTAGCAAGGAGCCTCCACCGTGGGATCGGTTGACAATGTCGGGACGCCGGGAAACGTGTTCTCGCCAGTCGTTCCTTTGGAGGTCAGACTCGCCGGCGACCTGGAGGCATCCTTGGACGAAGCAACCAAGTTCTTTCACGGCGAAGGCGAAGTACATGATGCGCTCCGCGCCATCGTAAGTCGTCTTGATAACCTCGGCATCCCCTACGCGGTCGCCGGCGGTATGGCGCTTAATGCGCATGGATTTCGCCGTGTCACCGAGGATGTGGATATCCTCGTTTCAGCAGAGTCAATCGCCAAAATTCACGAGGCGATTGAAGGCCTGGGATATGTGCCAATCTATAAAGGTTCAAAGAATTTGCGCGACGTGCGACATGGCGTGCGCATCGAGTTTCTGTTGGCGGGCCAGTTTCCTGGAGACGGCCGCGCCAAGCCAGTGAGCTTTCCTTCGCCCGAATTGGTGGGTGAGGTTAGAGAGGGAGTTCGTTATCTGAACCTACCCACGTTGGTCGAATTGAAGTTAGCCTCGGGCATGTCGAACGAAGGCCGAATGAAAGACCTGAGCGACGTGCAGCAATTAATTGTGCTGCTTAGTCTGCCTAAGGACTTTTCTCTCAGACTGAACCCGTACGTCCGTCCCGAGTTTGAAGAGTTGTGGAGAGCTTCCAACGCTCAAGCTCGGTTCGTCCGCATCTGGCAGCGCACGCCGGAGACCGAGCCCGCCTTGAATGCAATGTTGGCGGACGGCATTAAGGTCGAGGCGGCGTATGGGGTATCGGAGGCCAGCGTGCTGTTGGTGACCTCCGATCCAACCTTAGCAGCCAAGTACCAGTTGTTGGACGAATCCAAACTCTAATTGCACTGGGATGCCTGGTTCGCCGCCGAATCGGACAGCTCTTGCCACCCCCACCCCTTTCTTGTCGCTCGCCGGTCTGTTATCACGGCGAGGATGCTGGAGCGTAGCGTGGCGTGCCATGCACGCGCCCCTGCGCGTTGCGGCTAAACGCTTGGGTATCGCCAGCGCCAACGAACTGCAAATCACCATTCGCAGATCAGCAATCGAAAATCGCATCATGCCTGACATCCGCGCCATTCGAGGACTCCGCTACGACCTGGGCCACGTCGGCTCGCTGAGCAACGTCATCGCCCCACCCTACGATGTGATCGACGCCACGCTTCAGGACTCGCTCTACAAGCGACACCCGGCCAACGTCATTCGGCTGATCCTCAATCGCGAGGAGCCGGGGGACGGCGACGACGCCAACCGCTATAGCAGGGCGAAGCAGTTTCTCACGAATTGGCGGCGCGAGGGGGTGCTACGGCTGGAGGCGGATCCCGCGGTGTATGTGTATCACCAGGTGTTCGACGAGGAAGGAACGCGCCACGTCCGCCGCGGCTTCATGGCGGGCTGCGTGCTGGAGCGGTTTGGCGAAGGGAAGATCTATCCGCACGAACAGACGCTTTCCGGCCCCAAGGCGGATCGGTTGAAACTTACTCGGGCGTGCCGGGCGAATCTCAGCCAGATTTTTGGGCTCTATCCCGATCCGCAAAGCCAGGCGCAGAATCTGCTCGAAGCGGCTGTCGAAGGGCAGCCACCGGTCGAGGCGACCGACCACCTGGACGTGGTCCACCGCCTGTGGGCAGTGACCGACATCGCCGTTATCTCGAAGCTCGAAGCGATTCTCGGGCCAAAGCCGCTGTTCATTGCCGATGGCCACCACCGCTACGAAACGGCCTGCAACTACCGGGACGAACTGGCGGCCGAAAAGCTGTTGCCGTCGAACCACCCGGCCAACGCCGTGCTGATGATGTTCATCAGCATGAGCGACCCGGGGCTGATTGTCCTGCCCACGCACCGACTGTTCCGCGGCCTGCCCGAATTGTCTGCCGAAGAACTGGCGGCCAAGCTGGAGGGCTGCTTTACGCTCCGGCTGGCCGGCGAGGGGAGCGATCTGGCCGACACGATTTGGCAGCAAATCGAATCCGAGGGAGACCAGGGGACGCTTGGCCTGTACACCGTGAAGGACCAGCGGTGGACAATTGCCCGGATCACGGACGCCGGCCACCAGCGGATGCGCGAGGTGGCGAACGAGCAGAGCGACGACTGGCGGGGCCTCGGCGTGAGCATCCTACACCGGCTGGTGGTCGACACGCTGTTGGAAAGCGCGGGCCATCCCAAACCGGGCTATGTCCGGCTGATCGACGATTTCGTCGGAGGGCTCGAGGGTCGGGCCGGCGGAGAAGGGGGTCGAACCGAAGGGGAAGAGTATCAGCTTGG
>JAIOQB010000169.1 GCA_021413585.1 Planctomycetia bacterium | reverse complement strand
AGCCGCCGCGCAGATCGATCGCCGGCCAAACTTCCATCGCACCGAGGACTCCGGAGAGGACAAAGAGCAGATCGACGGTGCTAACGAAGTTACTTTTGACAGGGCCCGCCGAATATGCCCCGAATATGCCACAGCGGTGGGCGGGTTTCAAGGATGGCGTGCGTTTTGCTCCTATGGAGATTCAGTAATGGCGTTTAGTCCGCCAATATGTCGATCCATTTCGCTTTGAGGTTCGGTCCCCTGACGAGCCGACCGGCTTGGGCATCTTCCAAACCCGCGGCGACCATGGCCAGCGCTTTTGAGTTCCGGTAGAGCCACACTTCATGGTCCGGCAACGCCGAGAGGGGAATCACGACGAGTTGCCCCTCATCTGAATCATCCACGATTACCGTCTGGTTGGCGTGCCGCTTGCCAAGCGTTAATCGGCCTTTGCTGTCGATTTTCTTCACGGCCATAAAGACGTCTCTCTGACGCGCCGCTCGGGGAACGGCGGCTAACGGGCGTGCTGAATCGCCCGTCATCACATCTCCGCGAAGTTCCACAAGACATTCAACCTGGCTGACAGCCGATAGCCGAAAGCCATCCTCACAACTCCGCAAAGTTCCGCAAGATCTTCAACCCCTCCGCCTGGCTCTTCTCCGGGTGGAACTGCGTGGCGAAGAGGTTGTCGCGCCACACTGACGAGCAGAACTTGCCGGCGTAGTCGGTCTCGGTGGCGATGATGCTTTCGTCGCGGGGGACAACGTAGTA
This sequence comes from Planctomycetia bacterium, assembly GCA_021413585.1. Lineage (GTDB taxonomy): Bacteria > Planctomycetota > Planctomycetia > Pirellulales > UBA7805 > JAIOPX01. The sequence goes on along the minus strand of JAIOQB010000169.1, from coordinate 10,954 downwards.
GGAGTGGACGAAGTAGACGAAGGTTCCTTCGGTCAGGCCGGCCAGGTGCGGGGCGGAGCGTTTGATCTGCAGTTCGTTCCAGCCCATGTGGGGAACTTTCACGTCGGCGGGGCGCTCGAAGCGGACCACTTCGCCGGGGAGGATGCCCAGGCCTTCATGCCGGCCGTTCTCGTAGCCCACGTCAAACAGCAGTTGCAGCCCCAGGCAAATTCCCAGGAACGGCTTGCCGGAGGCGACTGCCTGACGGATCGGCTCAATCAGATTGCGCCGCCGCAACTCGGCCATCGCGTCTTCAAACGCGCCGACGCCGGGCAGCACGATCTTGTCGGCCGCGGCCAGCACCGCCGGATCGGACGTGATCTGGGCCGCGTGGCCGACATGCTCGAACCCCTTCTGCACGCTCCGCAGGTTCCCCATCTGGTAGTCGATGATTGCGATCATGGCGGGCGAGAAAATCTATCGGCGTGGGAGGGACACTGAAGAAACAGCGATTTTACGCTGGCGGGTTGAACAACGCCACCGTACGGGATCAAGGCAAGGTAGGGTGGGTCGAAGACCCACCAAATGCGCGATCTGAAACATGGTGGGTCTGCGACCCACCCTACGCCTGATAGCTGGCAGCCGACGGCTTCCCGCTACCGCGTGTTATTGCGAACCGTCTCTGGATAGACAACCAACTCGATCCGTTGGTTCGCTTCGCGGCCGGCGGGGGTGGCGTTGGAATAGAGGGGGTGGTTGGCCCCGTAGCCGGCCACATGGAGTTGCTCAGTCCGCAGGCTGCCGCGGCTGGCCAGATAGTTGTAGACGGCCATCGCCCGGAGCGTGGAGACTTGCTGCGGATTCTGCCCCGCGGCGCCGGTGGGGGTGGCGCCGTCGGCATGTCCTTCGACGCCGATGAGCTGCTGAGGGTACGCTCTGGCCAGCTCGACCGCCACGGTGTCGAGCAGGCTGCCGCCGCCGGCCGCCAGTTGGGCCGAGCCGGGTGCGAACAACTGGCTCGACGGCAGCGTTACGCGGATCACGTCGCCGTCGCGGCGGACGTCGACGCCGCGAATCTCCACCGCCGCCAGATCGACCGTGTGGCTGCTGTTGGCGGTGATCGACACGGTGCCGGTGCGGCGGTTGGCGGCCAGCAGATCGTCGAACTTCTTCTGCACCGCGACTTTGTCCGCCCGCTCGCGGGTCAGGTCGGCGGTGGTTTCCGTCAGCCGGGTGCTCAGCGCGGCAACGCGAACCTGAAGCTGCTGCAATTCCTGGCGCGAGAGGGCCAGTTGCTGCTCTTTTTCCTGGTTCAGCCGGTCCATCGACGACGCGGCGGCTTGCAGGCTTTGCTGCTGCTGGGCGGCGGCCAGTTGCTGTTGCTGCAACTGCTGCAATTGGGCCTGCTGCGGTTGCGACTGCATCCACGCCGGTGTCTGTTTACACCCGGCCGCGGCGAGTAGCAACAGCATCGTCGGCAAACACCAGCCGACTCGCATGGCCACGATCTCCCCAAGCAGTGCAGTGCGTCCGTGTTGCCACGGGCAGAAATGCGGATCCGAAATTGCAGACAACTTTGCAGATTACTAGCCGTCAAGCACGTTGAAGCCAGCACAGATTGCGGCCTCAAGCCAGACAAGCAACGCTCTCTGGCGAAAGCGGGGCGGATCGTAGCAAAGCGGCGGCGCTAGCTGCAAGGTCAGTCTCGGGACGCTAGTACTCAGTACTCAGTACCCAGTAGTGCTAGCAGGCTTCGACCAGATCATGCTCGTGCGAGATATCGGCCGTTTGGCCCTGCTTGGTGCGGGTAGCCGGATACTCGCCGTAAAACCGCTTGATGTAATGCCGGTGCCAGCGGGAGGGACAGTGCGGCTCCCAGCCCCAGCGGGCGAGCAGGCGATCGGAGATCCGCCAGCTTGCGGCGTCGGTCAGCAGGGCGTCGGACCGCTTCAAGCGGGCGATATCATCGAGCACCGCCAGGGCGCCGCGAAACGTGGCCAGCGTGCAGTCGCTGGTGGAGACGACGTATTTCAACGCCAGGTACGACCGGTGCCGCCGCGGCTGATTGTAGTACAGCCAGCAGCGGTTGCCGGTGGCGCGCTCATGATACCAGCGGCCCAGCCACATCACGTCTGCCAGCGTCGCCAGCGAGGGAAATGGCCGCAGCCGCACGCGTTGCAATTCGCCGCCCGCCACCTCAACGACGCCATAACGCCGCGCGCGGATTACGTCGGCTCCGGCAGTCAGATCGTCCACGGTTTCAAACAGCGGTCGCACGGTACAACTCCTGGGACTATCAAAACATAGCACGCCTTGAGGCACACGAAATACACCGAAAGCTGAAAACTCTTGAACATAAAGCTTCGCGTTCTTCGCGATCTTCTGTTCAACACAGAAAGTTTTTTTGAACCGAATGTCGCGAAGGACGCGAAGAAAGGAATTGTAATTCTTTCGTTATTCGTGCTTAGACATTCGTCATTTGTTTGGCGGCTAGCGCGCCGTGAGGCGTCGCACGACTCCTTTTCCCAATTGAATCAGCCACAGCAGGATGCCCATCAGCACCAGGCCGACAGCGCCGATGGCCGGGATCGCCAGCCCCAGCGTTTGGAAGTAAACCTGCGCGCGGGTCCACACGCCGGCCCAGCCGACGATCACGGCCACGGTGGCCAGACAGAGAAACGGCCCGTACGGGATTTCCTGTTCCTTGCGGAGCAGCCACTGTCCCACGCCGATCAGCACGCCCGCCAGCGGCGCGAACAGAAAGATCAACACGCACGGCTGCCAGCCGACGAATGTGCCAATCATCGCCAGCAGCGTGACGTCGCCAAAGCCCATCGCTTCGCGGCGCAGCACCGCATAGCCGATCAACCGCACCGCCCACACGATCCCGCCGCCGACCGCCAAGCCCACCAGCGCGGTGAGCAAAGCGGCCCAATTGGCCTCTCCGCGCCACCAGACGCCCGCGATCGCCACGGCGCCGATGACCGCCAGCGCGGCGATCAGTCGGCTGGCCGGCTCACGCGCCACGCGTGCCCAGCAGAGCCCCAGCGCCCGGCGGATTCCATGCCGGCCATACCAGGTGCGCGGCAGCAGGGCGAAGCACCACATCTCATAACACGCCAAACCCAGCAGCAGGCTCAACCCATTCGGAGCCGCCGCCAACTCGTGCGGCCACGGCGCGGGGGACGCAATGTGCAGAAACTCAACGACTTTGACGGCCGGCCAAGGGACCACCACGCCAAACTGCCCCGCCGGCAGCAGCGACCACGGCAGCGCCGCGGCCAGCATCAAACCCAGCACGGCCCCCGAGACGGTGATCTCGTCGGGGATCGATTTCTCGTCGATGTCGATGAACGTCGCCACCAGCAGCAGCGAGAACAATAGCAGATGGGCCAGCAGCCCTTCGCACAATAGCATCTCAGTCAGCGGCCGCGCCAAACTGCCGGGGGGCAGCCTGGCGATCTGCACCAGCGGCGTCAGCAATCCTGCCCGATCGATCTCCCACCACCCGAGCGCCGCGAAGCCGGCCGCGGTGGCCAGTTCAATCAGCAGCGGTCGGATCCAAAACCCGGGGCCGAAGATTGCCGCCTCGCGCCGCAGCCGCAGCCAGCCGAAGATGGGCACGCGATCGAGCCACCCTCGCGGCGCCGCGCCCGGCGGCGCCGGCCCCCAAGGGCTCAACCACTGCTGCCGCCACGCCAGCCGATAGATGCCCAAGTTTGCGAAGCTCGCCACGACCGCGCCGAGAACGAACAGCAGGGCGAGGCGGAGCGCGGGGGGCATCATTGAGGTAGCACTTCGGAGTCAACCAGAATGTCTAATGTCTAAATCCCAATGTCCAATGACGCGCAGGCGGAATCGCTTCCTTTGGACATTGGGATTTAGACATTGGGATTTACTAACATCGGCCCGAGCCGCCCGAGAATCTCCTCCGCCACGGCCGCCAGGTCCTTTCCTTCCGTATCGACCTCAAGGTCGGCGCACTGGCGGTAAACTGACTCGCGGTCGGCGAGGACTGTGCGAATCTCCGTCAAACCCCCGCTGGACGTTAAATCCGGACGTTGTCCGGGCGTGGCCGGGTCGGCCGTGAGCCGGCGGTGGATCGTCTCAGGGCTGGCAGTGAGCCAGACCAACTTGCCCGCGGCCGAGAGGATGTGCCGATTTTGCGGCCGCAGCACGGCGCCGCCGCCGACCGCAATCACTTGCCGATCGCCCCCCGCCGCGGCAGTCACGGCCGCCGTTTCACAATCGCGAAACGCTTCCTGCCCTTCGTCGGCAAACAGCTCGGCAATCGATCGTCCGGCGACGCGCTCGATCTCGACGTCGGTATCGAGCGACGTCCAACCCAATCGCTCGGCCAGATGCCGCGCGACCGAAGTCTTGCCGGTTCCTCGATAGCCGATCAGGACGAGGTTCATGGGGGGCTTTTTTACCACGGAGACACGGAGGCACGGAGACGAATGTAATGACCAATCACCAAATTCCAATCTCCAATATTGGTTATTGAAATTTGGTCATTGGGATTTAGCTTCCCTCATGTCTTCGCCGGGTTCGTTGCCTTCCTCAGCGTGTCGCGCATCAATTCCACTGGCGCTTGCTGGCCGGTGAACAGGCGGAATTGCAGGCTGGCCTGGCGGATGAACATCTCGGCGCCCGTGGCCACCGCGCAGCCCTGGCTGCGGGCTTCCTTGATCAGCAGCGTCTGCTCAGGGTTGTACACCGTGTCGAACACCACCATCGACGGCTTGAGGTGATGCTTTTGAAACGGCGTTTCGTCTACATTCGGATGCATGCCGATCGGCGTGCAGTTGACCAGGATATCGCAGTCGACCCCCTGCCGCGCTCCCCACGCCACCTCTTCGCATTCCAGCCGTTTGGCCAACGCTTCCGCCCTTTCGCGGGTGCGGCCGGAGATCACCACTTTGCAGCCTTTGCGCTTCAAGCCGTACGCCACCGCCATCGCCGCGCCGCCAGCGCCCAGCACCAAGGCGGTCCGCCCCGCGGAGCGTATTGGCCGCGCCGATTTCGCGCACCGCCCGATCGATGCGCCCCAGGTGATTAAGCACCGCCTCCTTGTGCGGAATCGTCACGCTGATGCCCTGGATTCCCAACTCGGAGGCATCCACCAGGAAGCGGGCCAGATCCTGCTTCGGCACGCGAAACGGCACGTACACCGCGTTGGCACCCAGGTGCCGCAGCGCGATGTTATGCACTAGTGGGCTAAGGCTATGTCCCACCGGATCGGCAATCACCGCGTACACCGCGGTCTCGGCGTTGATCTGATCGTAGTGATACACGTCCACCATCTGCTGGAAGCTGAGCTGCCCCGGCGCCAGTGCCCGCTCTTGATGGAACGTGGCGTACGTGAACGGCGAGCCAAACTTCGCGGCGAGAATCCGCGACGGCGTGCCGATCTCGCCCATGCACATGCCGACGGTGGGGATTTTGGCCCCCTGCACCAGCTTCAGCATCCGCAGAATATCGTGCGGCGAGTTGGCCATGGTGGCAATCTTGACGATGTCGGCGTCCAGATCGGCCAGCCGGGCGTGGATCTCTTCCAGGTCGTCGGGCGTGCGATGGAAATCGTGCAGGCTGACGATCCGCTTCGTCTTGCCGTAGCGGCGGATCTTGCCGGCGACGTCTTCTTCCAGGTCGATGTAGTCGGCCCCCTCGGCGACCGCGGTCCGCAGCAACTGCTGCCGGGCATCCTCGCTGCCGGTGAACTTGCCGCCGTCTTCACGCCGCCGGCAGGTGGCCACCAGCGGCGTCGGCCGGCCGGCGAGCAATTTCTGCACCGGCACGTCGCCGACGATATAGTCCAGCCGCAATTCCACCAGCCGCGCCCCGCGCTCGGCCAGATGCTTATGCTCCGCCACCACATGGCGCTCTCGGCTTCGACCTATCGAAACGCAAATCATCGGCGCTGCCTGGCGATGCGGAGTAAGGGGAGAGGATGGTGAGACGATGTGACAACGGGACTATTATAGACGGAATTTATGCCGAGGGGGGAGCGGGCAAATTAATGACCAATGACCAAATTCCAATCTCCAATAAAGCTCGGCACACGTCTTTTTGGTTATTGGAATTTGGTGATTGGTCATTGCTCCTGCGTGCCTCTGTGGTGAAATAAAATCAAGTGCGCTTAAACTGCCGATCCAATTCCTCTCGCGAAAAGACGAGCGCCGTCGGCCGGCCGTGGGGACAATGATGGGCATCCTGGGCCAGTTCGCGCTGGCCGAGCAGGGCCATGATCTCCTCGCCCGAGAGCCGGTCCCCCGCCTTGATCGCCGCCTTGCAGGCGATCATGTGCATGAGCGAATCGAGCAGATCGCGCCGCTGCGGGGCCCGATCCCCGGCCAGCAACTGATCCGAGAGCGATCGCAGCAACTCGGCCGGCCGAAAGTTGGCCAGCATCGCCGGGTAGCTTTCCACCAACACGGTTCCGCCGCCGAAGGGAGAGACGGCAATGCCCAGTTGTCGCAGCAGCTCGGCCGCTTCCAGCACCGCCGCCGCTTCGGCCGGGGCCAGGTCGACCGGCTCGGGAACGAGCAGATTTTGCCGCTCCACCTGGCCGGCCAGCACCTTGCGGCGAATCTCTTCGTACAAAATCCGCTCGTGCAGCGCGTGCTGGTCGATCACCACCATCCCCTCGGGCGTCTCCGCCACGAGGTAACGATCGAGCACTTGAATGGCTGTCGGCGAACTCAGCAGGGCTTCCGCGGTCACACCCACCGGCGCTGTTGCTGCGCCTTCGGCATCTTGTTGATTTGTATTTTCGACTGGCGCGCGACGCGACTCCGGCCTCCACCGCACGTCGGCCGGGTCGAGCCGGTGCATCGTCAGTTGTGGTTCGAGGCTGTCTAGTCCGCCTGGTCCGCTGACGGAAGAAACCGGCAGCGGGATCGCCGGGCCAGCCAAGCCCGTGCTTCCACTTCCCAGCAGCGCGGTGGAGGCCCCCTGCCCTGCTTGCGCGAGTGCGGCGGTGGCCCAATCGACCACTCCCTGCCGCAATCGCGTCACTTGGGCTTCGTCTTCGGTCGGCCGCTCAGTGCCAACCGGCCCCCGCATTCGCGCCGTCAGATCGCTGGAGAGAAACTTCGCCCGCAGCGTGCCGAGCAACTGGCTGTACAGCCGGCCGCCATCTTGAAACCGCACTTCGAGCTTGGTGGGATGAACATTGACATCCACCATTTCCGGCGGCAGCGTGAGCCGCAGGAAGCAGATCGGGAACCGGCCCGTCAGCAGCAGGCCGCGATACGCTTCGCTCAGGGCATGTTGCAGGCTGCGGTCGCGGATCGCGCGGCCGTTGAGCAGCAGATACTGCATCCGGCCGTTGGGGCGGCTTTGATCGGGATGAGCGACGTAACCCGAGAGCCGCACCGGCCCCTCCACGCTTTCCACGGAAATCAGGCCGTCCGCCAACTGGCGATCGAACAGGGCCGCGATCCGGTCGCGCCAATCGTCCACCGGCGGCAAGTCGAACAGCGTTCGCTCATTGTGCGTCAGCGTGCAGTGGACGCCGGGGCAACCGAGCGCCAGCCTCGTGAACGCCTCGCTGGCGTAACCCATCTCGGTTTGTGTGCTGCGCAAGAACTTCCGCCGCACGGGTGTGTTAAAAAACAGATCGTTCGCTTCGATCAATGTCCCCACCGGCGCGCCGCACGGTAGCACGTCGCCAATGCCGCCGCCCACCACTTCCAACTCCGTCCCGCCCGCTGCGTCCGGTTGCCGGCTGCGGATGGCGAGCCGGCTGATCGAGGCGATCGAAGCCAGCGCCTCGCCGCGAAACCCTAGCGTGGAGATGTGCTCCAGGTCCGCTTCGCTGCGAATCTTGCTGGTGGCGTGGCTGGTGACCGCGGGCAGCAATTCATCGGCCGCCAAGCCGCACCCGTTATCGACGACGCGAACCAGCTCGACGCCCCCCTGCTTCAATGCCACATCAATCCGCGTCGCCCCGGCATCGAGCGCATTCTCCATCAGTTCCTTGACCACGCTAGCCGGCCGCTCGATCACCTCACCCGCGGCGATCTTATTGACCAGGTGCGGCGGTAGTTGAACAATGCGGGACATGGGGAGGAGGCTTTCGGCTATCGGCTGTCGGCTATCAGCTTTTTGTAATTGAAATTCCGCTCAGCTTCGTGCTGAAAGCTGGCGGCCATCCGTTCTCAGTCCATTTCGCCCTAGGCCTCTTGCTGACAGCCGACAGCTTCTTTCACAATCCATATTCTTTAATCTTCCGATACAACGTCCGCTGCCCGATGCCCAGCATTGTGGCGGCTTCTTCGCGGTTGCCGCCGGCGAGTTGCAGCGTTTCGGCGATGAATTGCTTTTCCAGCTCGACCAGCGGCCGGCCGGCGAGGCTGCCCAGCGACGAGGCGGCGGCGGGCTGCGCGGCGGCGGCCGTGGCGTCCACTTGAAACTCGTCCGGCAGATCGTCCACGTCGAGCACCTCGTCGGCGTCGACCACCACCATGCTTTCGATCACGTTGCGAAGCTGACGGACGTTGCCCGGCCACTCGTGGGCCATCAACTGCCGCCGCGCGGCGGTCGACATGCTGCGGATCGTCTTGCGATGCCGCTGGGCAAACTGCTTCATGAAGTAATCGACCAACAGCGGGATATCCTGCCGCCGCTCGGCCAGCCGCGGCAGCACCACCGTCACCACTTTGAGCCGGTGGTACAGATCGCTGCGGAACGTCCCGGCGGCGATCGCTTCTTCCAGGTTGCGGTTGGTGGCCGAAACGATCCGCACGTTGACGTGTACCGGCTCGTTCGAACCCACGCGGGTAATCTCGCCACTCTCCAGCACCCGCAGCAGCTTGATCTGCGTGGCCAGCGGCATGTCGCCGACTTCATCGAGAAACAGCGTGCCGCCGTGGGCGTATTCAAACTTGCCCACGCGGTCGGTCGAGGCGTCCGTAAACGCGCCGCGGATGTGGCCGAACAACTCGCTCTCCAGGATATGCTCAGACAGCGCCGCGCAATTGAGCGCGACGAACGGCTTGTTCTTTCGGGGGCTGTTCTGGTGGATCGCCTGGGCGACCAGTTCCTTGCCGGTGCCGGTGGCCCCCTGCACCAGCACGCTGGCGTCGGTCGGCGCGATCCGCTTCAGTCGCTCCAGCACGTCGTTCATCTGCGGGCTGATGCCGATCACGCCCTCGAAGCCGAACTTCTCGTCGAGCCGGCGTTTCAACTCGACGTTATCCCGCCGCAGCCGGGCCGCCTCGACCGCCTTTTCCGCCACACTGCGCAGTTGGGCCAAGTCAAGCGGCTTGAGCAGGTAATTGAACGCTCCCTGCTGCATTGCCGAGACGGCCGAAGGGACCGTGCCGTGCCCCGTGACCAGCACCACTTCCGCCTCGGGCAGCGATTGCCGGGCGTGGCGCAGCACCTCCAGCCCGTCGACGTCGGGCATCATCAGATCGGTGATGATCAGATCGTAGATATTCTGCTCGATCGACTCGATGCCCGCCGGCCCGGAGGCGCAGACCGTACAGTCGTAACCCACGCGGCGCAAGCTTTCTGCCACCGCCTCGGCATGCTGGCGGTTGTTGTCGATGATCAGCACGCGCAAGTCCGTGCCCACGCGCGGCGCGGCAGCGTCGACCGATATGTCGACTGATTTTTCGAGCGAGGAAGACATGAGAAAATGATAGGGGAATCGAGGGCTGGGTAACAGGGTCGGCGGGTGGGCGGATGACGGGTGGGAACGAAATTCGCGGCGATATTGCATAACGACTCGGATGAGGGACAATGCATAAAACAGGAGAGCCCCATGGACTTGAATTCTGAGCAGAAATCTGGACTGGCAGCGGATGCGGCCGAGCGAGAGGACGAGGAATGGCGAGCGATAGAAGCTGGCTTGGCGTCCGTCGATCGAGGCGAGGAGGGAGTTGATCTCGACGAGGCCATTGAGCGTCTGCGTCGGAAGTACGGCATTCATCACCAGCCGTGAGCGGGAAGGAGCAACCCATGGGACAGTCGGCAAGCACTCCTGACTTGGGCAGGCTGATCTGGGAAACTCCGCCGGCGCAGCCCGCGCCGCGGCTGTTCGGCTACTTGCTGGCCGCCGGACTGCTGGGTCTGGCCATCGCATTGGCATTTCCAGTTTCCGAAATGTTCTCGGACACCGCGTCGGCCGGGCTGCTCGGCGTGGGTTTTCTCTTGGCACTGTTGGGTGGGGCGTTTTGGGTCTTTAAGAACACGGCCGCCGGGAAAGCTCAACTGGGAGATCAGTTTTTTGAACGGGGGATAGAATTCGGCCCGATGAAAAACCGGCGACGGATTCCGTACGCCGATTTGGAGTCGATCCGGCTCGAGGAGATTCCTTCCGCCGACCGTCAACTCGACGCCGCCTTCACGGTGGTGCGCGCCGCGGCGTCGGTGATGTCGGGCAATCCGGCCGGCCTCGGCTACGCGATGGGCAAGCTCAACGCCCCGCAAGTGGAAATCATCGCCGTGGTCAAGCCGCACGGCGAGCGCGAGTTTCGTGTCGAATTGCTCACCGGCGCGACCTCGCGGCTGGGGCCGATCCTTGGTTTCTCGCCGCAGAAGCGGGACTACCTACGCGTGGATCGGGAGTTCAACGCCGCCGACCTGACCGCCGATGCTGACCCCACGACCGAGCCGCCGAACGAAACCGCCGGCCCAAGTGAATCCGCCGGCCCAGCCGGCGAGAACGCGGAGTTGAAGAACTTCCTGCGCGGGTTGCCGTGAGATTCTTTCGGCGGGGGTACTGCTGGGTGCCACCGCTGGCTTGTCCAGCAGTGCTTTTCTTCAGCCACTTCTTAGCCGCCAGCCGTGGAGAAAACTCGGCCGAAGGCCTGCTGCCCGCAATTCAACCGCGAAGCGGTTGCACTCCCCAGCCCGGCGTCAGGCCGCCGCAGGCGACCGCCACCCCGGGTGGCCGAGCGTTTCAAACAGTTCCACTCTGTAAGAGTGGCGCAAGCGAATCTTGTTGAACGCTTTCAGCGTT
>JAIOQB010000168.1 GCA_021413585.1 Planctomycetia bacterium | reverse complement strand
CACTCGGGCCGGATTTCGTCGAGTTGATGGGGCGACCCGGCGTGAATCAAATATTTCAGCGACACCGCGTCCGAAAGCTGCGGCAGCAGGGCCTCGAAGTTTTCCAGCAACCGCTGCAATGCGTAGCGTTCTCCCGCGGCGTGCCGCTCCGCCAGGGACTGCACGTCCACCATCCGTATCGTGTGCAGGGCGTGCATCGCCAGCCGTTGCTCGGCAGCGTAGGTGGGCTGCGACCGGTCGCGCGGCAGCTTTTCCACGTGGTCGGCCAGCATCACCAGTTGATACGCCACGCTGCGGGGATTTGTCTCGTCGGTCAGTAGCAGGTCCAGCACGGCCCCGAGTTGCAGATTCGCCAGATAGCGCGAGCGATACGTCATCCGGCTGTCGGCAATCTCCAGCACCGCTTCCAAGAGCGAACTGGGAATGTTCGTCCGGCTGGCGAGCGCGTTCTTGACCAGGCTGATCGTCCGCATGCCGCGCTCCAACCGGCGGCCCAGGTCGAGGAACCGCCACCCTTGCGTGCGCGTCATGCTTTCCATCACCATGCCGTGGAAGGCGGCCAGCTCGATGATCAACTCGCTCAGCAGCGGCAGCACGTCCGACAATTGCAGGCTGCCGGACGACGGCGGGCGGAACTGCTCGTCGATGCGGCACAAGATGCGCCATGTGTCCACCGACATCCGGTCCCGCACGATCGACGCCAGGCGAAACATCTGGCTGAGCACCGAGCGCAGATTGCTGTGATGCGTTTCGTCGAAGATGCAGCGCGGCAGCATCTGCTCGATCGTCGGCAACTGCTCGCGCATGCCGTCGACCAGAAAGCCCGGTTCGATCTGGCCCTGCTCGACCAGTACGCGCAGCAAACTCGGCAACTCGGACAGCCCGGCCGGGTCTCCTTCGTCCGTCAGTCGCAGCGTGATCGAGCGCAGCAAGCGAACCGTGGCGTCCGCCCGCTCGGTGTGACGCCCCAGCCAATACAGATTGTCCGCCACGCGGCTGGGCAGTTCCGCCCCGCTGCGGCGCAGTTCCACCGGCTGGCCCGGCTTGTCCAGCAGCGAGACCGGGCTGATCGGCTGGTTGGCCAACACCCACAGGTCTTTGCTTCCCTCGCCAGACAATATCGACAACTCCAGCGGATCGGTCGAGCTGGAAACCCTCGCCAACCCGCCGGGCATCACCGTGTACGTATCCTTCGACGCCACCAAAAACGCCCGCACCGCGATGTGCGACGACTGCACCGCCCCATCGTTCCACACCGGGGCCGACGAGCGGCTGACCGTCTCCTGGGCAATAAACGCCGCCGGGTTGGCCCGAATCATGGCCACCAGATCGGCTGTCGACTTGGCTCCCAGATTCTGGCTGAATTGCAGTTCTTGCCCTCGCTGCCGGAACGCCCGCTTGATCGTCAGCTCGTCCAAGTGGGCCAGCACGTATTCGAGCGACTCGGGTTCGTCGCACCACCAGGTGGCGACGCTCGCCAGTTTCAATTCCTCCCCAAGCAACTCCTTGCACAGTCGCGGCAGGAACGACATGAACACGGGGGACTCGACCAAACCGCTGCCCAGCACGTTGGCGATCGCCACGTTGCCGCCGCGGGCCGCTTGCAGGAGTCCCGTCACGCCGGTGTTCGTTTCGCCGTCCAGCTCCAGCGGATCGCACCGCTCGCTGTTCGGTCGCCGCAGCAGCACGTCGACCCCCAGCAATCCCCCCAGGGTCTTGAGCGTCACGCGGTCGTTGCGCACCGCCAGGTCATCCGCCTCGACCAGCGTGTAACCCAGGTAGCGGGCCAGATACGCATTCTCAAAATAGTTGGGGCTGTGCGGGCCTTGGCTCAGTACCACCACGCGAGGGTTATCGCGCTGGGCCGGCGCCAGGCGGCGCAGCGTCTCTTGCAGCGCCACAAAGTACGGCGCCAGCCGCTGCACGCGGCAACTTCTAAAAATGCCGGGCAGCATCCGCGACACGACAATTCGATTCTCTAGCGCAAAACCCGCGCCGGACGGGGCCTCGGTCCGGTCGGCCAACACCCACCATTTGCCGTCGGGCGCGCGGGCCAGATCGGCCGCGTAAAACTGCAGGAAACAATTCTCCGGCACCTTTTGACCGTGATACGGCCGCAGGAAGCCGGGATGCATGTAGAGCGCCTTGGCCGGCAGCAAGCCCTGCTCGAGCAGCCGCTGCGGGCCGTACAGGTCGGCCAGAATCAGATTCAGCAGCCGGGCCCGTTGCTCCAGCGCTTCGGACACGCCCTGCCATTCGTCGGCATCGATAATCAACGGCAGCGGGTCGAGCCGCCAGGGGCGCGGCTTGTCGCGCGGATC
>JAIOQB010000167.1 GCA_021413585.1 Planctomycetia bacterium | reverse complement strand
CAGGTTCTGCACGTGGTGCCCCACCTCGTGGGCGATCACATAGGCGTTGGCAAAATCGCCCGGAGCGTGAAACCGGTCCTTCAGCTCGTCGTAGAACTGCAGGTCGATGTACACCTTCTCGTCGCCAGGGCAATAGAACGGACCGACCGCCGCATCGGCCAACCCGCATTGCGAACTGACCTGGCCGTCGAACAGCACCAGCTTCGGCGGGCGGTAGGGCTGGCCGACGCGCTGGAACAATTCGCCCCACACGTCTTCCGTCTCGGCCAGCACATGCTTGACGAACTTCACCTTGCGGGCAGTTTCCGGCGTGTCGGCAATTGGCGGCCCGGCGGGACCCTGCACGCCGGGCGGCGCGTTGTTTTGCACGTCCTGCAGCAGCGCCAGCGGATTCTTGCCGAGCACCAGGGCGATCACGATGACAATCAGCGTCCCCGCTCCGCCCAAGACGAGCCCCCCCGGCCGGCGTCCGCCGCCGCGCTGATCCTCGACGTTTTCGCTCTCGCGACCTTCTTCCCAGCGCATGATCGAAGCCTCCAGAAAACGTGTCGAGTGAATGCCGCGCGATTCAAATTACCGCAAGGCATTATACAGTTGACTGGTGAGTGAGGAAAAATGCAAATCAACCCATAGCCCCGGGCTCCGCCCGGGGGTAAGCGGTGCCGGCCAAAGTACCCCTCACGCTCCGCGTGAGGATTGTTGCAGGCATCACGCGGAGCGTGTTGGGTACTATGGCGTTGAGCGGTGTACATAACCATCAAAACCCCAACGGGGTTTGATCCCAAAGCCCAGGGGCAGCGGCGCAGCCGCGCCACCCTGGGCTGTGATATACCAGCCCCGTTGGGGTTGGCGCGCCTGGTGTGAATCTATCGTCGTTGGGTACGGCTCGGTAGAATACCGTTAATCCAGGATGAACCACCTTCGCCAGACGAGGAATGAAACCCATGGGCGCCGTTTACCTCTCGCGTCACGGCACTTTGCCGCGTGGGTTCCTCCTGCTCCTGCTCCTCGCGCCATCCTCGTTCGCCCTGGCCGAAGCCCCGCCCGCGCCGGAAATCCGGCCGCTGACTGAGCAGCAGCGAAAAGACTACACCCTCGACGCCGGGTTCTATAAGAAATGCATCCTGGTGCAGAACATCCTGGTTGTCAGTTCCGACAGAGTGTCTGACTATACCCTGCGCGAAGCGGCGTACCTGCTCGACCTGGTTATGCAGGACATCAAGCCGCCGATCGCCCAGCGGATTCGCGACAAGAAAGTGATCTGCATCCTGGTCGGTCACGACGAGCAGATTTCGGACCTGCCGCAGTTCCCCAGCGAAAAGAAAGGGCAAGACCTTGGGTTTTACAACTGGCGTAACCGGGGTTTCCTGGAACTCAAAAAGAACGGCCATCCCACCGCCGTCTTCGCCGAGGAAGACGTGCTGGAGTACGAAGGAGGGCAGTGGCTGGAGAGCGTGTTGATCCACGAGTTCGCCCATGTCATCGACGGCGCCGGCTTCGACGACAACCTGCACACCCGGCTGCACGAAGCGTTTCAGCACGCGAAGATCAAGGGGCTATGGAACGACGGCTACGCGGCGCAGCACTTCGAGCGCGTCACCAGCGCCACGCCCGTGAGCCTGCTGGACGCGCTGGTGAAAGCTTTTCCCAACGAGTCGCCCGAGCTATTGAAAAAGTGTCTCGACGGCGGCGACGTCCTGGTCAACGGCAAGCCGGTCAATACGAAGGCCCAAGTGACGAAGGACGACAAGATCTGGATCGTGTTTGGCGGGCCGAAGAACTGCTATGCGGCGCTCAACGCGGCCGAGTATTGGGCCGAGTCGGTGCAGTGCTGGTACAACTGCGGCCGGATCAACGATCATGACCATAACCACATTCATACCCGCGAGGGCTTGAAGAGCTACGACCCCGAGATGGCCAAACTGTGCGAAGACGTGCTGGGGGATTCCGCGTGGCGTTTCGCCTCTCCCCGTGACCGCGCGGGCAAAGGGCACCTGGCCGGCTACGATCCAGCCGCCGCGCCCTCGGTGGTCAAGCCGCCGTACATCGCCAAAGCCCGGCTGGATTACTATGACGACTATTGGAAATCGTATTGGCAGCGGCTGCGCGACAAATACACGCCGACGCTCGGCGCACTGACGAAGGACTCGCGCATCCTGTTCCAGGGCGATTCGATCACCGATGGCAATCGGGGACGTAGTGCCGACCCGAACCACATCCTGGGCCACGGCTACGCGTTCATCATCGCGGCCAAGTACGGCGCGGCGTTTCCGGAGCGGAACCTGGACTTCGTCAACCGGGGCAACAGCGGCAACACGGTGCTCGACTTGCAAAATCGCTGGAAGAACGACACGCTCGCGCTGAAGCCCAATCTGCTGAGCGTGCTGATCGGCGTGAACGACAATGCCCGCGATGTTCCGCTTCAGCAGTACGAAAAAGTGTACGACAAGCTGCTCGCCGACGTGCGAGCGGCGAACCCGAGCGTCAAGCTGGTGCTGTGCGAGCCGTTCGGCTTGCCCGTGGGCAAGCGCAAAGAGAACTGGGATGCATGGTCCAGCAGCCTGCAAAAGCGGCGCGAGGCGGTCGCCCGACTGGCGGAGAAGCACCACGCGGCGTTGGTCCATTTCCAAAAAGCGTTCGACGCCGCCTGCCAACGCGCCACGGCCGAGCATTGGATCTGGGACGGCGTGCATCCCACCTACAGCGGCCACCAGATCATGGCGGACGAGTGGATCCACACGGTGGACCAGTTCGGGCCGGTGGCAAAACAAACCAACCCAAACTAGCCCCGGGCTCCGCCCGAGGGTGAATCGGTTCGCGGTCTTACAAATGTTTGAAGCACCAGCACGTTCAATGAATTCGAATGATGCGGCATCCTGGCAGCGACCGCTGTAACTGCGCTACTTCGGCGGCGGTGTAGTAGGCGTCGTATATGCGAATTTCTTCCAGGGTTGTCAGGTTTTGAAGCCGGGCAAGATCGCTGTTGGCCACCTTGGTGAGCACAACCTCGACACCTGTGACATGTGCCAGGTAATCCATGCCCACGGTATCCAAACACCACTGCGGCCATTGCGGTGGATTTTCCAACCCGCCTGTCCACAGAAGGCTGGCATCATAGTCGACCCTTGCCGAAACCTTGCGCAGCGCCGCCACCGCCTCACGCTGCTGCCGCGCCTTGTACGACCACCAACCCAGCACGGCAGCGATAATCGCGGTACCGATCAACAGCGTCCGCATGCGGAACTGCAGCCAGCGGCGTTGGGGTCTGGGGATCGGTTCAGTCATGGCGTGCGTGCTTCCGATACGACGAAGGCATTGCATTTTAACGAAAATAGCCCCGGGTGCCGCCCGGGGCCGAAAGCCAAAGTACCCCTCACGCTCCGCGTTAGGAATGGCACCAGCATCACCCGGAGCGTGATGGGTACTATCCAAAGCCCGTTGGGGTTGCGTGTTCGGCGCCTGATTAACTCCCGTTATCCCCCGCGATTAATCCCCCAATTGTTGTTGACCACCGCAATACCGTCTACATTAATGGGCGGTTGCGATCGGTTGACCGGGGCCAATCGTTCGCTCACGGACAGGCCCTTTCCGGAGGCAGGCACCATGAGATTAAATCGTTGGCAGTTTCTCGGAGTCGTAGTCGTGGCCGCGTCGATCGGATATATCGCGGCTTGTAATAAGGCGGCCCCCGAGCGCGACGCGAAGGCGGGCGATGCCGCCGCGGGCAACAACGCACGCGCCGACGCGGCGCAAACGCAGGTTGCGGCGGTCGATAGCGGACGATCCGCCGAAGCGCAGATCTCGAAGGCGGTTCGCAAAGCCAGCCACGCCGCTGGCGGCAAGAAGCCGAACATCCTGGTCATCATGGGAGACGACGTCGGCTGGTTCAACATCGGCGCGTATCACCGCGGCATCATGTCGGGCAAGACGCCGCACCTCGATAAGCTGGCGTCGCAAGGCGTGCTGTTCACGGAC
>JAIOQB010000166.1 GCA_021413585.1 Planctomycetia bacterium | reverse complement strand
CTACTTCGTCACCGCCTCTTTCTTCTCTGTCTCTGCGCCTAGTGATTCAAGCTCTTTGCTCGCCAGCCGCGCCACCGGCGTATCAGGGTATTTCTTGATGATCTCTTGAAACGCCTGGGCCGCGCGCTGGCTCTTGTGCGATTGGGCATAACCTCGGGCCCGGATGATCTCTTCCGCCTGGTTGTAGATCGCGCGGCCATCCTCGGCGGCCTTGACCTTCTTGAGCACCTCGGCCAGTGGCTTGCGCTGCTCGGGAAGTCGGGCGTAGCGACGGCTGGCGGAGGCGATAAGCACGGCGGCAGCCAGCGTGTCCTGGTCGGTCAGCGCCTTTTCGCATTCGGCAATGTCGCTGGCCGCTTTTTCATTCAGGTCGGCCAAAACCTTGCGCGAGTCGACCAGCACGTCCGCCTGGCCAGACATTTTGGTCGCCGGAGCAAGCAGCGACACGGCCTGGCCGATGTCATCGCGCTCGATCGCTGCCTTGGCCTTGGTCAACGTCGCTTCGAGCTTCGCTCGCTCATTCGGCTGCAGCAGCTTGCCGGTGTGGGCCAAGCCCTGGCGGAGCATGCCGGGGACGTTCGGATCGCTGTTGGCGTCGCGCGCTGCGGCCCCCAGTTTGCCATCGGCACTCACTACATACACAAACGGCAGCTTACCATCGAGTTGCTTGAGTTTGCCCAACTCACCCATCGTGGCTGCATCCTTGTCGACATTGACGTTCAGGACCACATAGTTGGGGACCAGCGACGCCAGGGCCGGATCGGTGGCCAGCCGTTTTTTGAACGCGGCACACAGCGGACAAGTGGCCCGCGTACAGAGGGCCAGAACGGGCCGGCCATCCTTTGAGGCTTGCTTCAGCGCGTCGGCAAGTGTCGGCGTTCCAGCCGCAGTCGACGTGTTGACGCCGGCAACCAACAGCAGGATCGCTGCGATCAGCGCCGCGGAGAGTTGTCGCATGGCATGGCCCCTATGCTGGACGCGCCCTAGCATGGACGCAAAGGAGGGTGTGGCGACTCCTGAAATTCTCCTTGATTTATAGCTGGTGGTGGGGGAATCGTCCACTGCACAGCAGGGAAGCCTGGTCGTCGTAGCGCCCAAGCTGAAAAGAAGGTACCGCCCGGCAGGCGGAACGTACCTTTGTCAATCGCCTGCTTACCGGCGATTGGAATCGCTGGTCGCCGCGGCATTGCTCGTGCGGCTGCTGCGCTGGGCTTGCGGGGCGCGGTTCGACTTCGAGGCCGTGGCTTCCGGCTCGCCGGGAGCGACTTCTTCCACAGGATAGCCGCCGCCGTACCCGCCGGCGCCGCATTTGCCGGGGCAGCCGTTGCGGGCATGGATGCCCGGGCCGGTGTGAATTCCCCAAAACCGTTGGAAGTCGGCCCAACCGCCGGCGTGAGACTCCACGGCGGAGCAGAGGGGGATCGCCAGCGACAGCAAGACCACAAGGCGCTTCATCGTACCCCTCCCTGGACGGTCGCGGCTCAATCAGAATCCGTTCCTAAGGATCATCGAGCAAAGCTGGCACAGGGCGTGACGGAGAGTCGTCAGAATCCGCCGTTCGATGCTCCGTTGGTTCTAGACGCTCCGCTCGCGAAGGCATTATGCACGGGGCAAGATTGAACGATTGGGCAAGCTTCGGCCGCCTAGGATTCCGAGGGGATAAACCCCGCGGCTCGATTACGGTTCGAGTTCGTCATCATCCGGCGGCCGGATCGCGGTGGACCTTCCTTGGCCGATCAACGGGACAAAGGCAAATCGCCCCAGGTTCTCCGAGGTTAAGTTTCCGTCGCGGAGCGTGAATCGGTACATCACCTGGCTGCGGCGAGTTTGGCCGATGGGAATTACAATCCTGCCCCCCTCGGCGAGTTGCTCTGCGTACGCGTCGGGCAGGCCAAAGCCGCCGGCCGTGACCACAATCGCGTCGAAGGGGCCGCCGTCCGGCAAGCCGATCGTGCCGTCCCCCACATGAACGAACACATTGTCGCAACCGGCGCAGACAAGTTTCATGCGGGCGATGTCGGCCAACTCTGGAATCCTTTCGATCGTATCGACGCGATGGGCAAGCTGCCCCAGCACCGCGGCACCGTAGCCACATCCTGTCCCTACTTCGAGCACATGGTCGTCTTTCTTGAGCTGCGCCGCTTCAGCCATGAACGCCACCGTGTACGGTTGCGAAATGGTTTGATCGAACCCGATCGGCAGCGCGCCGTCCTGATACGACATGGCCCGTTCGGATTCGGGGACAAACAGCTCGCGCGGCACCGCCAGCATGGCGCGAAGCACGCGCGGGTCGCGAATTCCGCGCGCGGCGAGTTGCCGCTCGACCATTCTTGCGCGCAGCGCCGCGAAGTCAGTGCGACTTTCATCGCCTGTGTCGTCAGCAGGCAGGCCAAATAGTTCTTTGAACATAAGAGACGCGTAGGGTGGGGCGCAAACCCACCAATCTGCCGCTAGGAACCAAAGATTTGGTGGGTCTGCGACCCACACTGCATGTGCCGCACTGCACTTCCCAATCCCAGCCCACACCCGCTATCATCGGGCATTTATGGGGCCAAGGCAACGCGCACCCGCGCGGCTTGCGTAGTCGTCCGTTGATGAATGTCCGTAGGATTGAAACTCCACCCGCTCGAAGGTCGCCGACATGACAATTCGCCTGCTCGCCATCGCCGCCGTATTTGCAATCGCAAACTTGCTTCCCACCTCCGTGCGGGCCCAGGTGCTCGTGCCGGGCACCGGCCATCCGGTGGCGGGCGTGGGTGATGACTTTGAAGATGCCAGTTGGGAATATATTTTCAACCTTCCCAAGAGCACGGAAGATATCAACAAAAACCAAAACGCGCCCTCGGGCCAATCGAAAAACGGCCGCTGGTACGAAGGGATGAAGCGGGGCCAGCCCGACGTGATCCGTCGCGTGCCGACGCCCGAAGGGGGACTAGCGGGGAGCAAGGGCTCCCTGCTGCTGCAAACGCTCCAAAGCGGTGTCGCCGGCCACCCCAGTTACCACATGCAGCAGGATGACTTCATTGCGGATGTCAACTACAAGCTGGGTTCCGCGATTTCCGTCTCGCGCAGTCCCAGCGTCGTGACGCGAGTTTTTTTTCCGCCGCTGGACAAGTGGGAGCGACGCAACGGCGCGTCGTTCGCCTTCCGCGTGGCAACTGAAGCGTATACGAACAAGCGTTCTGGCGGCCTGTTCTCGCGCGGCTCGTCGCGGTCGCTGGAGACGTATTGGCTGGGCTTCTTTGTCGACTTCCGCCCCAAGTCGGACGCGAAGGATTCTAAAGACACAATTGAGATGCGCATTCGGGCCGATGAATCGGGCCAGGATTTTCCTGCCGTCAAAGTGACCAAAACGGGCTGGTGGACGCTGGGGATGTCGTTTTCGCCCGACGGGCAGGTGCATTACTTCGCTCATCCGGGCGTGGCCGATCTGACGGCCAAAGATCTGGTGATTTCCAAAACTCCGTACGGTTTGCGGTGCGAGACATTCAAGACAATGTTTTTCAACGTCTGCAGCGGCGACGACGGCCGCACGTGGTCAACGCCGTGGATCATTGATGATCCGACGGTGTACGTGGCGAAGTAAGGCCAATGGGTGCCTGGGGCTCAACGTAGTACAGCGGAGTGAAGCCCCAGTGGTTGATTCTGGGGCATCGCTACGCTCTGCCCCAGCCACCAAATTCGCGTCGGGCTCGTGACGATTTCAAACAGCGTCTGGACAACTACCACATGCGTCAGGCCGGGACGATTCCAGACGCTGTGCATGCCCAGCGGTTCGTTGATTATCTGCTGGCCGAAGGGATCAGCAGCCAGGTCGAGCCGGCCGGCGGCGGCTACATCCTCTGGGTCCACGACGACCAGCACTTGGAGCGCAGCCGTAAGGAGTTGGCGGAGTTTCTGGCCGATTCCGATTCACCCAAGTATCAAAGCGCCGCTGCCGCCGCGGCGGAAGTGCGCCGCCAGAAGGCCCGCCAGCAACAACAATATGCCCGCAATATCGTCGATGTGCGGCAGCGCTGGTCGCCGTGGCAGCAGGGCAATTGCCCGCTCACTTGGGTCCTGATCGTGGCCGCCGTGGGGCTGTCGTTTGTCACAGACTTTGGCAAAAGTCCTTGGGCGGATCAGTGGCTGTACATGGCGCAGATCAGAAGGACGGAAGAGGGTTTTTCCTATTACCCCAAATTGCGAGACGTCCGCGAGGGCGAAATCTGGCGGCTGATCACGCCGATTTTCTTGCATGGCTCCATTGCCCACTTGATTGGCAACATGTTGTGGACGTTTCAAGCCGGAGCGATGATTGAAAGCCGGCGCGGAACCTTGCGGTTGTTGGGTTTGGTGCTGGCGACGGCCATCGTCCCGAATCTGGCCCAGTATTTTTGGTCGGGCCCGTATTTCTTAGGGATGTCGGGGGTGGGGTTTGGCATGTTTGGGTACATATGGATGAAAAGCCTGTTTGACCCGCTCTCGGGCATCTATTGTCCCAGGCAATTGGTGGTGTTGTTCTTCATCTGGATGGCGTTGTGCTTTAGCGGCCTGCTGGGGCCGATCGCCAATACCGCCCATGTGGTGGGGCTGCTGATGGGGATGGCGATTGGCTACGGATCGGTGGGTTGGCGGAAAATCGTGGCGGCATGGAGCTATTCGCGAGAATAACCGCCAAGACCCCGACCGTGCCGGCACCCCTCGGATTCCAGTAATCAGATTGTCTGTGGCGTGCCCACGGGATAGGATAATTCCTACAGGGTCGGCCGTGCTTTCAGCCGGCGGCCCGCTTCTGGCGCAAGGGAGACCCCATGGTGTCGCGCATTGCCTTGATCTGGCTCGCGGGTATTTCGCTGCTGATGATGGGTTCGCGCATTGGCACAGCGGCCGATATGAAGAAGCAGGTGCAAGAGGTGCTCGACACCGGCTGGCAGGTGGGCACCACGTCACTCAACTCGGCCGAAGAGAAATACGACGCTGCACTGCAAGCCGCTCCCGGCGACGCCAGGGTGGAATATAGCTGGGCCCTGGTGCTGATCAAGCAGCACCGTTACGACCGGGCGCTGGAGCAGCTCGACCTGATTCTCAAGCAGCACCGCGACGACCAGACCGCCCTGATGTGGAAAATCCGCATCAAGGCGATCACCAAAAAGTATCCCGCCGCGTTGGTCGACTTGCAACAATTGGCCAAGACGATCCCCGCTTCCCCCGGCGATGCCGAGCAGGAGCCCAAGAACATGGCCGTGGCCCGCTTCATGGGGCGGGCTTTCGGATTCCTGGAAGGCCCGGCCGACATCAGCGCCAGTCAGCGTGACGACGCCAAGCCGCTGGTCGTGGCCCATCTGGAAGGGGACCGCCGCCAGGCTTTTGACGAAGCGCGGGCCGCGGTGCTGGATCAGTTCGACAAGTTGAAACATCAGCGCGAGGGGGCGAAGGTCGACTCGCAGCAAAAGCAGGAACAAGATAAGCAGCAGAAAAAAGAACAGGTCGACAGCGAGCGGGGCAAGTTAGATAAGGAATTGACCGACGTATCGGCCGAACGGGAACGGATGCTGGAGCAGCAGCGGCGCGAGGAAGGGGAGGTCAACCGCCAGATGCGGCGGGCCGAGCAGGCGGAGTCGCAGGCCCAGGCCAATCTCGCCCCCGTGATGAGCCAGTGGAACTCGATCCAGATCCAGCGCATGCAATGGGTAGGTGCCGCCGAAGCGGAGCAGGATCCGGGGCGCAAGCAATTGATCTACAATCAGATCGCATCGATCGACGCCTCGCTGGCCGGCATCGACGGACAACGCCGCGTGCTGGAAAACGCCGTGCTGCAAGCCAGAAACATGCGGGCCCAGGCCGCGCAGGGCATGATGGACGTCCGCCGCCGCTACCAGAACACCGGCGTTGCGCTCGACAAGCGCGAGGCCAATGCCCGCAAAGGACAGGGGCGCTTAACCGGCCAGCAAAAACGAATCGATCGCTCTACCACCACTGGCAGCTCCGCCCGCGAAAGAAATCTGGCGACCAAAGCCGCGGCATATCCCAGCTATGAAGAACTGCCGCTGGACACGGAGAAGGCGAAGCTGATTGCTTCGTTTGAGTGAGTGTAAGAAGTTTTGAACCACAGAGGCACAGGGGAAGCCAATGTCTAATGTCTAAATCCCAATGTCCAAGAAAGATGCGGCAACGCGTTTTTTTGGACATTGGGATTTAGACATTGGGATTTTATTCTCTGGGCCCTCTGTGTCTCTGTGGTAAAAAACTTTCTACCGCGCCGCAAGCTCACCGCGCATCACCGCCTCTTCCATCGCGCTCGCCATTCCTTGCAGCACGCTTTCCTGGCTCACCAAGCCAAGCAATTGCTGGGCACGGTTGACCACCAGCACGGCCGGAGCGTGGAGGTCGAGCATCTTGCGCACCGCGTTCCCCAGGCGTTCCGTAGGATGGACCGTTGGGATATTCGTCTTCAAGCAGGCGACCAGCTCGGCGGTGGCGTTGCGCCCCGTGCCGTCGGCTCCGGCCAGAATGTCCAGGTCGCGCCGCGCGACGATGCCCGACGGCGCCCGTCCGGCGACCACCGCCAGGTAGTCCACCAGCAGCACGTCCATGATCGAGATCGCGTTTTCGATGGAGTCGTCGAGGCTGACGTGGGCCGACTCGGGAGAAAGGTAAGCGTTGAGCGGCTCGCGGCACATCGGCTCGTCGCCGTAGGAGAGTTCGCGCAGAAAGTCCGTACTGGTCACGATGCCCACCAGCCGGCCGTCGGCCACCACCGGAACTGAGTGGATCCGGTTCGCCAGCAGCACCTTGAGCACCACCAGCGAGCAATCGTTCTGATCGACGGTAAGCACCGGGCTTTGCATCATGTCGCGGGCTCGCACCTCAGCGCCGTCGCTGCTTTCGAGTCCCACATTCCGCAGCCGCAGCCGCTCGACGTCGAGCGAGGAGATGATGCCCACCACCTGGCGCTGGCAATCCACCACCGGCAGATGATGAATCTCGCCGTCGCCGAGCAATTCGGCCACCTCGGCCAGCGTTGCCTCGGGAGTGACGATCGTCGGGTTGTACGTCACCAGCGTTCCCAGTCCAACATCCAGCATGGTCTGCGTCCCCTACCAGAAAATATCTGATGCGTTGCACGGCCAACGACCGCGGCGATTTCTCACTCGCCGCCCCTTCGCCTGATGTTGGGCCACCTCTACTCTAGGGCGCAGCGGTGGTCAGAAAAGGAGAGAATCTCGCATCTGGAACCATCGGCGGCGGGCGATGCTAGACTGAATTTCGCGGCCGTGCGGACTATCGGAGGGGGATCCTGCCGGTTGCAACGGGCGTGCGGACCATATCGATGTCTCACGAGCTGCGTCACAGCCGGTTAAGAATCGACGCACTCGGCGGTTAAACAGTGGCCGCCGGCCGGCTCCCCGTTCGCGGGCCAACTCTCGAATTGCTAGGATGGCTTCGTTGGCCACAGAGGGAGTTCGATTTGGATGCCAGATTGCCCAACACGCCTTCGCCCTGCACGCCGGAGAGCAACGCCATGCGAGCATTAGTCACCGGCGCGACCGGCTTCATCGGCTCGCAGCTGCTCAAGCGATTGGACAAGCCGGTGGTGCTGAGCCGCAATCCCGAAGAAGCCAAGCGGCGATTGGCTAGCAGCGACGTGACGGTATTTGGCTGGGACCCGGCCGCGGGGCAACCGCCGGCCGCGGCGCTGGAAGGGATCGACGTTGTCTTTCACCTGGCGGGCGAATCGGTGGGCGAGGGCCGCTGGACGGCGGCTCGCAAACAGCGGATCCGCGCCAGCCGCGTCGAGGGCACCCGCCTGCTCGTGCAGAGCCTGGCCCAGGCAAGCCATCGCCCCGCCACGCTGATTTCCGGCTCCGCGATTGGCTATTACGGTTCGCGGCAGGACGAGCTGCTCGACGAAACCTCATCCGCCGGCAGCGACTTCTTGGCCGAAGTTTGCACAGCCTGGGAGAGCGAAGCCCAGGCAGCGTCCGCTTTGGGGATGCGAGTGGTGTGCCTGCGAACCGGCATCGTGCTGGGGCCGGGGGGCGGGGCACTGGCCAAGATGCTCACGCCGTTCAAGATGGGTGTGGGAGGGCGACTGGGCAGCGGCTGGCAGTGGATGTCGTGGATTCACTTGGACGATGCTGTCAATCTGATGTTGCACGCCACGGCGAAACCGGACTTGGTCGGCCCGCTCAATCTGGTCAGCCCGCATCCGGTGATCAATCGGGATTTTACCCGCGTGCTGGCCCGCACGCTCGGCCGACCGGCCATTTTTCCCGCACCGGCGTTCGCGCTGCGGCTGGCGATCGGCGAGTTCGCCGACGTGCTGCTCGGCTCGCAGCGCGTCGTGCCCCGCGCGGCGGAGCGAAGCGGCTTTGAATTCCGCCATCCGCAATTATCCGATGCCTTGGAACAGATTTTGCACGCAACGAGATAAGATTTTCACCACAGAGACGCAGAGGCACAGAGACGGATGAGGAAGATAATGACCAATCACCAAATTCTAATCACCAACAGTGGAGCTGCGCACGTTTGATTGGAGATTGGAATCTTGGTCATTGGTCATTAAACCTTCTCTGTGTCTCTGTGTCTCTGTGGTTCAATGTTTTGACTGAACGATCCACCAGGAAGGACCACGCATGCCCGGTCATGATGATATTCGCATTGGTACGCTGATCCGAGCGAAGGACGCTCCGTTAACCATCCGCTCGATCCTGCCGCATGGTTTTGAGTGCTTTGAAATCGCGTTCGGCGGACAGGTGGGCGACGTGGATTTGGGTCGGTTGGCCGGCGAGGTGCGCAGCGAGCTGGCCCGCGGCGGCGATACGGCGATCATCAGCGCCGTGGGCGTGTACGGCAATCCCTTGACCGACGAGGAAACGCGGGCCAGTTGGTCGAAGTTGATCCGCAATGCGGGCAACTTTGGCTGCAAGCTGGTGTGCGGATTCGTCGGGCGTGTTGTCGATCGTCCGATTCCGGAATCCATCCCGCGGTTCAAAGAAGTGTTCGGTCCGTTGGCGAGCGAAGCGGCCGATCACGGAGTGCGGCTGGCGTTTGAGAACTGCGACATGGGTGGGACCTGGGACCGGGGCGATTGGAACATCGCCCACGCTTCGACTGCCTGGGAGATGATGATCGACGCTGTGCCGAACGAAGCGTGGGGGCTCGAATGGGAGCCGTGTCACCAGATGGTCAGCCTGGTCGATCCGCTGCCGCAACTACGCAAGTGGGCCTCCAAGGTGTACCACGTCCACGGCAAGGATGCGTCGATCTACTGGGACGTGATTCGCGAAAGCGGCATCCGCAGCGGTCGGACGTACGTCGAGCATCGCACGCCCGGCTTCGGCGACACGAACTGGACCGACGTAATCAGCATCCTGCGACAAGCCGGCTACCGCGGCACGATCGATATCGAAGGGTGGCACGATCCGATCTATCGCGACGATCTGGAAATGACTGGGCAGGTTCACGCACTGAACTACCTGCGCCGCTGCCGTGGCGGAGCCTATGTGCCGAACCCGCCAGGATATCCGTGAGGCTAGTACTCAGTACTCAGTACTTGGCCGGCATCGGTCGCCGCATGCGGGCTGTGTCGAGTGCCGGTGCGTGCGGCTGCAGGAAGCTCTCCAGATATTCCGGCTGCGCGGCGAAGTTGAGATGGATCAGGCTGCCGACGGCCTGATGCCGGCCAACGAGATCCGTCTCGTGCCCTGCGCCGGCGGCGTAGCGGATCAGCGAGCCGGTGGGTTGCACGTCCCACTGCCGGTTGCGGTATCCGCGAATCCTCGACCACCCTTCGCCGAGCCAGTTGTCGCGGACGAGCGTGATCTCGACCGGCTCGCAGCTTGCCGCGCCGTCGCGATAGCGGGCGATCGCCGGCAATGCCCCGACCATCGGGTGGCGCGTGCCGTCGGGTAGTTCGATCTGCTGGCAAAGGTAAGCGGTGCCACCCCCTTCGCCGTAGATCCGCCGCCCTTGGCAGAGGTGCTCGCGCAGGGCCAGCGTCATGCAGGTGTTTTCCGCCAGCGCGGCCGCATGCTGCTCGACGCCGCCGCCGCCGATGTACACCACGTCGGTGCCGGCCGGCAGGGCCTCGTCTCGCAACGGCGAAAACACTTCCAGCCGG
>JAIOQB010000165.1 GCA_021413585.1 Planctomycetia bacterium | reverse complement strand
GGCCTTGTCGATCCTCGCGCCCGACTGCGGATGGCCGCTGTGCTCCAGCAGCATCGCCACGGCGTTGATCGCGGCCACAGGGTTGATCACCCCCAGCCCGGTGTATTTCGGTGCGCTGCCTCCCATCGGCTCGAACATGCTCGTGCCCCCCGGGTCGGGATTAATGTTACCGCCAGCGGCCACGCCCATGCCTCCCTGCAGGATGCCCGAGAGATCCGTGATGATGTCGCCAAACATGTTGGTGGTCACAATCACGTCGAAGTATTCCGGGTTCTTCACCAACCACATGCAGCAGGCGTCGACGTGGGCATAATCCGCCTTGATGTCCGGATATTCTTTAGCCACCTCTTGAAACGTCCGCCACCACAGGTCGTGTCCGAACGTCAGCACGTTGTTCTTGGCCACCAGCGTGAGCATGTGCTTGGGGTTGTTGCGCTTGCGGGTGTATTCAAAGGCCCAGCGGATGCAGCGCTCGCAACCCTTGCGGGTGTAGACGGCCGTTTGCGTGGCTACTTCGTCGGGCGTTCCTTTCTTGAGGAACCCCCCCATGCCGCAATACAGGTCTTCGGTGTTCTCGCGGACCACCACGAAATCGATGTCGGCCGGCCCCTTGTCCTTAAGCGGCGTCTCCACGCCCGGCAGCAGCTTCACCGGCCGCAGGTTGATGTACTGATCGAACTGAAACCGCAGGTCCAGCAGCAGCCCCTTTTCCAGCACGCCGGGCGGCACGTCGGGATGCCCTACCGCGCCGAGATAAATCGCGTCAAACGTGCGGAGCTTTTCGACCGCGCCGGCCGGCAACACCTCGCCCGTTTTCAGATAGCGCTCTCCGCCAAAGTCGAAGGTCTCAGTCTCGTAGCGAAAGCCCTCGATGGCGGCCACCGCCTTAAGCACTTTGAGCCCCTCGGCGACCACCTCGGGTCCGGTCCCGTCTCCAGGAACCACGGCAATGCGGAGCAACTTGCTGGAAGCGGCGTTCACGATGGACCTCGGGGCAATGCAGGTGGGAGTCGGCTGTGGGAACTTTATCGGAAGCGGCCGATTTTAGCACCGGCGGCGCAGCCCCTCAAGCAGCGGCCGCGGCGCTGAGCACGTCAAGCAGAACGGAAATCCCACCCCGAGCCGAGGGATATACCCCCTCGGAAGGCCCAGCATGTTGGCGTGCATTCGGCCAGTACTGCCTGCATACCACGGGGATAATCCCCCGTGGCTCGGGGCGATCATGACGATCGGGGCGGCGGCTACTGCGGTGCGGCTACGATGGCGTCAATCTGCTTCCCGGCCCGATCGAGCAGCGCGGCGGCCTCCGCGTCCAAGGTCCCGCCGGCCCCCGCTTGCGCGCGAGTTTCCAAGGCCCGCAGATCACGTTTGACTCCGTGCACAACTTGGTCCACTTCAGCGCGCTTTGCGACAGGCAAATCGCTCGATGCGCGCGCCACGAGGTCGCGGTATCCGTTGCGCAAATTGTTGGGTAGCCCGGTCAATAGGTCGTCAAAGCTATCTGCGGCAGTCCCTAGTGCGGATTGGCCTGGCGATGTCTCTCCCACGGCTGACGTCGCATCGTGAACCAATGTTCGAGAAACAACTCCAGCCGCGGACTCAGATACGGCCTGAGTCGCTTGATCCAATACGGTCGTCCAGGATTTCGTTTTTGCAGGGGACGACGACCTAGCAGACGTTGACACTGCGACTCGGTCTTTTAGGCGATTCAGCGGCGCTGGCGGCGGGGCGCCCGTCGGCGGCGGGGCAACATCCAACGGGGCGCCACCGACGGGAATATTGATGGCCGCCAGTCTCCGCGCCACTGACGGCAATGGCTTCCAGATCACCAACCATCCGATGACCGCCCCCAGCACCACTGCGATCACCGCCGGGAAGGCCAACTGACGCCCATGATTCCGAAAGGCGGCGATCAACTCGGAAAGCCCGACCGACGAATCTTCTGGAGCCGTGAATGGATCTTCCGACAATCGCAGCAGCCCGAGGATATTTTCTCGCCCGTCGCTTTCCTTGCGCACGACCTTGGCCACCACCACGTCGTTGGACAACTCGACCTCGATTTTGTCCCCTACCTTGGGAACCCACTGCCCCGTGACGCCCACCGCCAGCCCGGTAGCGGACTCATCCAGAAGCTGCGCGCGCGACGATCCCCCCTTCCCTCGGATCGTCGCAAACAGACGATCGGGCGTAGGACGAAAACGAAATGCCTGACGACGTTCGTGCATCGCGGTTGTGGCTCCGCGGCCGCTTCGGGAAATGGATAAGCCCCGTAAAAGTCTAGGTTGTTGCCAACCCGCGACAGATGCTGCCCGATCAACTCGCCACCTCCCGGCCACCAACCGCGCCGCCTGACGGGGTCGTGACGATCGTGCCGGCAAGGCCAGCGGCCAACCACTCCCCGAGCTGAGGGTTTACCCCCTCGGATAGTACCCATCACACTCCGCGTGATGCCGGATGAGGGTTAGCTGGTGCCAAGCGTCAAGGTAGGTTCGGCCTGCCGGGCCGTACCTGATGCAAGAAGCCGGCTCATGGAGTAACTGCAATATAATATCGCCGCAGACCCCGGCAGGCGGAACCTACCTTCGTGAGCGTGAGGGGTACTTTGCCCCCCGGATTACCTCGACGCCCCGCAACCGATGGGTTAAGATTGCCGATTACCCTAAGATTGCCCAATGCGCGGGTGAGCACGGTTTCGCGTTGAAACCCACACCTGACATCCCCCTCTGCCACCAAAAAAGACCCCTGCCACACCAAAGACATGACCAGCCGCGACCTGAAGCGACGCATCGCAATCACCGGCGTGGGGCTGGTTAGCCCGCTGGGCAACACTGCCGACGCCCTGTGGGAGGGCCTGATGTCCGGCCGCAGCGGGGTGCTGCCGCTGGCCGATTTGCCGCACGACGACGACGGCCCCACCTTCGCCGGACAATCGCTCGGCTTCACCGGAGCCATCGACGACTTCGGCCCGCTGGAAAAAGACCAGCAAAAGGCAATCCGCAAAGGGCTGAAGCTGATGTGCCGCGAATGCCAGATGGGTGTGGCGGTGGCTCAAAAGGCCCTGGCCGACGCGGGCATCACCGCGACCACCTATCCTCCCGAGCGCCGCGGTTGCGTCTTTGGCACCGACTACATGCTCACGCTCCCCGACGATTTCGCCGCCGGCGTGGCCCGCTGCATGGCGGACGGCGTTCACTTTGATTTCAGCCGCTGGGGAACCGACGGCATGAGCCAGGTCACGCCGCTGTGGCTGCTCAAGTATTTGCCGAACATGCCCGCCAGCCACGTGGCAATTTACAACGATCTGCGCGGGCCGAACAATTCGCTCACGCATCGCGAAGCGGCCGGCAACCTGGCGATCGGCGAAGCCGCGTTCACCATCTCGCGCGGCCATGCCGACATGATCGTCACCGGCGCCACCGGCACCCGCATCCGGCCGATGAACGCGATCCATGCCCTGCAGCAGGAAGAGGTCGCCCGCAACGGCGTTCACCCCGCGCAGGCCTCGCGCCCCTTCGATCGCGACCGCACCGGCATGGTGCTGGGTGAAGGGGCCGCCGCCGTCGTGCTAGAAAGCTGGGACTCGGCCCAATCGCGTGGAGCGAAAATCCTGGGCGAAGTCGTCGGCTGGTCCAGCTCCGCCGTCGCCGACCGCCAAGGGGTGGCCGATCGCCGCCAGGCACTGGCCAACGTCCTCCGCGGCGCCCTGCGTTCGGCCGGCGCCGACCCCGGCCAACTCGGCCATATCCACGCCCATGGCTTGGCGACACGCAGCAGCGATGCCGCCGAAGCTTCGGCCATCCAGGACGTCTGCGGCCCGCGCGACGGCCAATGCCCAGTGACCGCGGCGAAAAGCTATTTCGGCAACCTCGGCGCGGGCAGCGGCATTGTGGAGCTGATCTCCAGCGTGCTGGCACTCAAGCACGGGCAACTCTTCCCAGTGCTGAACTTCCAGACGCCCGACGCCGAGTGCCCGGTCCGCGTGGCCCGCGCGGGGGACAAGCCCGGGGCGAGCTTCATCAACCTGAGCGTGACGCCGCAGGGGCAGGCGTCGGCGGTGATGGTCGCCGCGACCGGCTGATTCCCTGCCGCCTGGAGGGGTGACAGGGAAAAGTACGGACGCCTGGTCTATTGGCCGTTGGGCACGGTCGAAATGCTGCCCGTGTTGTCGCCCGACATCAGATTCGTGCCCGTTGTTGTGCCACCCGTCGTCGTGCCGACGGTAGTTGCACCTCCCGTCATTACACCGCCTGTCGTTGCACTGCCGGTGGTCGATCC
>JAIOQB010000164.1 GCA_021413585.1 Planctomycetia bacterium | reverse complement strand
ACTAGCGACGACAGCTCGGCCTCGATCTGCGACCAGTTGGCCGCCCGGTTGTCCAAGCTGAGCGACCCCGACATGGCGCTGACGAACCTCGCCCGGTTCGTCGTCGCCGCCCGCAGCCCGCTCGCCTTGGGTTCGCTCTTCGAGCGCGATCACGATGCCCTGCGCATCCTGCTGCAAATCTTCTCGACCAGTCAGCACTTAAGCGATCTGCTGGTCACCGACCCCGACGCGTACGACCTGCTCCGCATGACCGAAGGGCAGCCCGTCGCTCGCGACGCCCTGCTGGCCGAGATCGTGGCCGAGCTGTCGTCGCTAGTCGACGAGCGAGCCGCGATGGCCGCGCTGCGCCGCTACAAGCGCCGCGAGACGCTGCGGATTTCTTATGGCGACATCATTCGCGAGCAGCCGCTGGCCACCGTCACCGCCCAGATTTCGCACCTGGCGGACGCGATCACCGAAGCGGCCGTCCGCTTCGCCCGCCGCCAGTTAGAAATCAAGCTGGGCGTGCCGCGCGTTGCCGGCGGCCGGCCGGCCCGGTTCGTCCTGCTGGCGATGGGGAAGCTCGGCGGCGTCGAGTTGAACTACTCCAGCGACATCGACCTGATTGCCCTGTTCGAGGCCGACGGCCAAACCGACGGCCCCCGCAGCAAGACGAACGCCGAGTTCTTCGAGCGCCTGGTGCGCGACGTTGTGCGGCTGCTGAGCGAGAAGACTGAACTGGGCCAGACCTACCGCGTTGATTTACGATTGCGGCCCGAAGGTTCCTCCGGCCCCGTGGCGATGAGCATCGACAGCGCCCTGCGGTACTACGACGTCGTCGGCCGCACCTGGGAGCGGCAGGCGTACGTGAAAGCCCGCCCCGCAGCCGGCGATCTCGACCTGGGCCAGGAATTTCTGGCCAAGCTCGAACCGTGGATTTATCGCCGTTACCTCAGCCTGGCCGACATCGTGGGCATCAAGGCGCTCAAACGCCGCATCGAGCAGCGCACCCGGCAGGAAGGGGCCGAGCAGCACGACGTCAAAACCGGCCACGGCGGCATCCGCGACATCGAGTTCGTCATTCAGTTCCTGCAACTGCTCAACGGCGGCGACCTGAAAGAGCTGCGCGGCGGTCATACGCTCGAAGCGCTCGGCGCCCTGGAGCGCGTCGGCTGCCTCACCAGCCAGGAGCGGGCATTGCTGGAGACGAACTACATCTTCCTGCGCAAGCTCGAGCATCGCCTGCAAATCATGTTCGATCTGCAAACGCACGCCCTGCCGCGCGAGCCGGAAGAGATCCGCAAGCTGGCGATCCGGATGGATTTTGCTGACGCTGCTACCTCAGGTGGCAAAGGCACCGACGCCGGCGAAGTCTTCATGGCCGACTATCGCCAGAAGACCGTGGTCAACCGCCGCATCCTCGACCACTTGCTCCACGACGCCTTCGGCGACGACGCCCGCACCGAGCCCGAGGTCGATCTGGTGCTCGACCCCGACCCGCCGCGCGAGCAGATCGCCGCGGTGCTGGGCCGCTATGGCTTCCGCGACCTCGATCAGGCGTATCGCAACCTGATGGAGTTGTCGCGAGAAAAGATTCGCTTTCTCTCCACCCGCCGCTGCCGGATGTTCTTGGCCGCCATCGCGCCGCGGCTACTTGCGGCGCTCGGCGAACAGGTGGACCCGGACTCGACGCTGGTCAATCTGGTGAAAGTGAGCGAGTCGCTGGGCGGCAAAGGGGTGCTGTGGGAATTGTTCAGCTTCAACCCGCCGACGCTCAAGCTGTATGTGGAACTGTGCGCCACCAGCCCATATCTCTCCGGCCTGCTCACCAGCAACCCGGGCATGATCGACGAGCTGATGGACAGCCTGATGCTCGACAAGCTCTCCGGCCCAGACGAACTGCTGCACAACGTGGCCGAATTGTGCCGCGGGGCCGAGAACCCCGAGCCGATTCTGCACAGCTTTAAAAACGCCCAGCAACTTCGCGTCGGCGTCCGCGACATCCTGGGCAAGGAAGACATTCAAACCACGATGGGGGCGCTGAGCGACGTTGCCCAGGCGCTGCTGCGGCAGATCACGGAGATCGAATACCGGCGGCTGGCGGTGCGGCTGGGCGAGCCGGTGGTGGCGCTCGGCCCCCGCGCAGGGCAGATCTGCGAACTGGCGATCCTGGCGATGGGGAAGTTCGGCGGCCGCGAGCTGAACTATCACAGCGACCTGGACATCGTGTTCCTCTACGAAGCCGAGGGCGGCACGCAGCACCGCCGCACGTCGCGCAGCGGGCAAGTGACCTCCAACCGGCATTTCTTCAGCGAGCTGGGGCAGAAAATTATCAAGGTGGCGAGCCAGCTTGGCCCGCTGGGACGGTTGTATCAAGTCGACACGCGTCTCCGCCCCACAGGGCGCAACGGCCCGCTGGCCACGTCGCTGGGGGAACTGGCCCGCTATTTTGCCGAGGGCGAAGGGCAACTCTGGGAGCGGCTGGCGCTCTGCCGGGCGCGCGTCGTGCTGGGCAACGCCGAAGTGGCCCGCGAGACGCTCGCCGTGGTGGCCCAAGCGGCGTTCGATCATCCGTGGCAACCCGGCGACGTGGAAGAGATCATCCGGATGCGGCAGCGGCTGGTGGAGTCGGCCGAGCGGGGCGACCTGAAGCGGGCGGCGGGCGGCATCGTCGACATCGAGTTCCTCTCGCAGATGCTGCAGCTTCGCCACGGGCACAACCTGCCCAGCGTCCGCCAGCCGAACACGCTCGACGCGCTCGCGGCCCTGGCGGCCGAGGGTTGCATCGAGCCCGAGGACCAACAGTTCCTCGCCCGCAGCTACCGCCTGCTCCGCGCCACCGAAGCCCGGCTGCGTCTGATGCACACCACCGCCCGCGATGATCTGCCCGATGACCCGCAAGAGCTAGAAAAACTCGCCCGCGCCCTGGGCCGCCCGAGCGGCGAAGCCCTGCTGGAAGAGTGCCACGTGCTGACGCGGCGCAATCGGGAGTTGTTCGAGAGGTATTGCGAGCAAGCGGCGGCGGCACGCGCGTAGCGCGAATGATTGCGATCACGGACGCCCGTAGCTAATTTCTGGTGCCATCCGGATTGGTCTCCAGCGGATCCGAATCGAGTGGATCGGGATCGGACGGCTGGAGCGTCAAGTCGATGTAGCAATTTGGCAGCCGCTTCTGAAGATGCTCCACCCCCTCGGCGGTGACTCTGGTTTTCTCTACGAAAAGCTGCTCCAAGCCGGCAAGGCCGCCTAGTTTGGCCAAAGTGGCGTCGGTGATCTGTGTACCGGAAAGGTCGAGCACTTTCAGCGCGGTCAGACTACCAAGGTGCATCGCGCCGGCGTCGCTGATCTTCGTGCCGCTGAGCTTGAGTTGAACGAGACGTTTCATGCCGGCCAGATGCGCCAATCCCGCATCGCCCACCTGGGTATCGTCAAGGACAATACACGTAAGCCCTTTCATTTTTGGTAACTGTTCCAACCCGGAGTCGCCAACTTTTGTCTTGCGGAGGTAGAGTACTTCGAGCACGGGCAATTCTGAAAAATGCTCCAGCCCGGCACCGGTAATCTGCGTGCCGTCGAGGTAAAGGTTCTTGAGGCTGATCAAGCCCTTGAGCTGCTGGAGTCCGATATCCGAAACGTGCGTGTTGCGGAGGTAGAGCGTGCCCAGTGCGGTCAGGCCCTTGAGATACACCAGACCTGCATCCGTAATTCGCGTATCATCGAGTGCAAGATATTCGAGCGCGGAGAGTCCTTTAATATGAGTCAATCCGCGGTCGGTAACCTCTGTGTGGCGGAGATGAAGCCATTCCAAGCCCCTCAGATATTTCACCGGCTCCAGTCCGGCGTCGGTAACTTTCGAGCCATCCAGCACAAGATGCCTGAGAGCGGGCAACGACCTGAGATGGCTGAGGCCGGTGCCGGTGACGCTCGTCTTTTCCAGAGTTAGACGCCGCAACTTGGTAAGCCCGTGGAGATACTGCAGCCCATGATCGGTGACCTGTGTGCCGCCGAGGTCGACCTCCCTTAGTGAAGTCAGCCCCTCCAGTCGTTCGGCGTCGGCGTCTGTCGCTTTGTGCGAAAGTCCAACCCAAACTACGTTGGCAAAGAAATCCACACCCATCCGCTTCACCAGCCACGGCGGCCAGTAGCGAGGACTCGTGGGAGATACCTGAAAATTGCGGGATTGAAAGTCGTAGCGAATGCCCGCCCGCGACTTTCTCAGCGCCGCCACCGCCAACTGCTGCGGCCGAACCCGTTGCGACCACCAGGCGAGCGCGGCCGCGATGATCGCCGTGAGAATCAGCACCGTCCGCAGCCGATACTGAAACAGCCGCCGCCAGCGGAAGCGGCGTGGAGGCCCGGGCGGGGATTCAGGCGTCGGGGCGGAGGGCTGGGACATGCCGTTGTTATAACCTGGCCTGACGCCTTGGCGTTGACATGCAGCAACTTGTCAGGCCAGAGGCCTGACCTACTTTAACCGCGCGCGAGTGCCACGGCTGGTTGACCCAGCCGTGGCACGCGGCGTCCGCTTCATTGATCCGGCAGTGCTTTGAAGCAGCGGCCGGCGCGGCGTCAGGCCACGATCGTCACTTCGTGCTTCGCCTCGGGATCGAGCGCGGTTCCCTTCACGTCGCAGCAGGCGGAGATGTAGTACTTCACTTTCTCGCTGTTGGCGAACGCGCCGAGCTTCCCCATCGCGCCGAGCATGCCTCCCTTGTCCTTGAGAGTCTCAGGGATGGCGTACGTGAACTGGAAGTCCATTTCCTTTTCCTCGCCCGCCTTGATTTCAAAGCCCTCCTTGTTGATCGACTGGCCGAGCACCGACTTCTTGGTCTTCTTCTCTTCGCCCTTGCCCGTGGTGGTTTCCATGACCAGCGCGTAGGTCATCTTCAACACCTGCTTGTCCGACTTCGACGCGAGATGCACCTTGCCGTTGATCGTGTCGCCGCTGCGCGACAATGTGGGACTCAATCCTTCGAGCTTGACCTTCACTCCGCCAATGTTCAGCCAACCCTTGACCGTACTGAGCAAACCCATCTGCCTACCCCCTTTGAAAAATGGAGTACAAGAATTGAAATCCCCAACTCTAGGATTCGCGATCGACGCGCGGCATGGATCACTGCGGGACCGTTGGCGATGGGGCGAAAGCCCTGGCCAACCTGACGCGCGCCGGCCGACAAACGAAGATTATTTCCCATTGCCGGGGCAATTGCAATCACCGCCCCGGATTCGGATCGGAAAGAGCGGCCTCCGACCAGGCCGCCCGGCCCTTCCCGCCGTGCTTTTCGGGATTTTCGCGATGAAACGCAGTTCGTAGGTCAAACCCCGGGCCTGACAACTCGGCGTTTGAGTGAAAGTGATTGTAAGGCCAGAGGCCTGACCTACTTTTCCTTTAGAATCGCCCCGATTTTCTTGAGAATCTCCGGCGAGGGGACGTTCGGCTCGTGCATCACCAGCAGGGCAAAATTGTCGGCCAGGATCTCTTCGGGGTGGATGATGTAGCCGGTGTTCATCCCCACCTGATCCAGAAACCCGCCCGCCTCGCGCAGGCCGATCAGTTGCGGCCGTTGGCCGTCGCCGGCGAGCTTCACCGTGCCGGTCTTCTCGTCCCGGTCGACCAGCAGGAAAGCGAACTGGAGATACTGGAAGAAATCGCCGCCGCGCCGCATGTCGTATTTCGGGGTGCGCGAAAAGATGATCGGGATGGCCCATTGGTCGCGCCCCGCCACCTTCAGCCGGATGCAATGGTCGTTGCGCGGCGCGTCGGGGTTGGAGATCTTGCGCGCCGCCAGCTCGGGAGGCAGCGGCGGCTCGTTGCACTTCACGAAGCCGATGGCGGCGTAGAGCTTGTCGCGCAGTTCGGGGTTCGCGCGGGAGAGAACGTGAAACAACTCGTGGCTGAGCTTCTTCTGCAGCTCGGCCGGCCGCTCGTGCAAGTTGCTTTTGGGAAGAAAGACCGCGTTGGCCCGGGTGTACGCGGCATTCGCTTCCTCGTTGCCGGTGGTCTGCACCAGCAGCACCCGCTTCGGCAGCGGCACGTTCAGCGCGGCCAGCCGGGGAAGCACGTCGTTGATTGCGGCCGACAGCGTCTGCCGATCGGCCGGCTCCCAACCCAGCACGTTTTCGCCGGCGAAGCGCAGGAACTCCGCCTCTGGCACGTCTCGATCCGTCTTCAGCCGGGCCCCGCGATCGAACGGGGTGAGGCGCTCGACGTAGTCATCGTGGGCTGTGAGCAACGCCCGGCCCTCGTCCACGGTGGCAAAGTCCAGCGCCGTCGCCGAACCGATCTTTAGCTGAGCGAGCGCAGCGGTTGGCGCGGCCAGCACGGCGGCGACGAGCCCCGTGCAAATCAGCACAACACGAAGCGGCCCGCGAAGTGAAAGTCTCATAGCACGCCCCCTTAGCTCAGGAAATAAAATTCCAATACCACGCGGAAAATCGGTGCCGCCAAAAGAGTCAGCCTACCGCCCGGCGGAAATAGTTCGGCCGGTCGCGAATCATTTCCGGTGTGTTATCTCAACGTCCACGGCAAAGCCGATGATTAGTCCCACGATCGCGCCCCAGACTGGCCGAAGCAAATCGTTGGCTTCACTTTCCCAGCCATGCCCAATAGCAGGTATCGCCAGCAAGCCGACGAATGCGCCCAACAACGTACCTATTAATAGCCACGGCCATCGCTTCATACGCAACATTCTACCGGTAAGAGCGGGTGCCCGGTGGCCGAACGGTGCGCAGCGGAGTGAAGCCCCAGTTGCGTGGCTCAACAGCCGTGCCTAACCAACAGCTCACTAGCCCGACGCGCAAGCGAGGGGGCAGCGCTTTCCGTACTGCCCCCTCGCTTGCGCGTCGGGCTAGTGAGCGTATGGGCGCTTCGCACCGGGTGAAGTGCTGCTACTTCTCCGCACCGGGGGGCGGCTCGATGCCGGCGGGGGGTTCGATGCCAGCGGGCGGTTCGGCTCCGGGAGGAGCTTCAGGGCCCGGTTCAGCGCCTTGGTCGATGCCCCCCTTGAAGTTCTGGAACTGCTGCACCGGGTCGAGTGGGCCGCTGGGCGCGCCCGGCGGGCCGGGGTGACCGGATTTCTTCAAATCCTTGGGCTTGGGCTGGATCACGTCCTTTTGCCCCAGATGGATTTTCTGGTACGTGGCGTCGGAGATGATGTAGTACCAAGCGGCAAAACGCTTGTCGAGATCTTGGGAGTGCTTCTTGCCCGCCGCGATCTTGTCGTTGTATTCCTTCTGCTTCCGCTCGTTGTCCTTGACGATCCGCTCGCGATCCTGCTTGCGCTTCTCG
The DNA here is from genome assembly GCA_021413585.1 of Planctomycetia bacterium. Taxonomy (GTDB): domain Bacteria; phylum Planctomycetota; class Planctomycetia; order Pirellulales; family UBA7805; genus JAIOPX01. The sequence goes on along the minus strand of JAIOQB010000164.1, from coordinate 9,193 downwards.
GCCTCTTTGGCGGGGTCTTTGGCCGGCTCATTTTCCTTAACAACCTCCTTCTCACCCTTCCCACCTTCTTTCACACCCTTCACACTCTTCTCACCCTTTTCTCCAGGCTTCTTCTCGCCTTCTTTCTTCTCGGCGTCTTTCTTTTCGTCCTTCCCCTTCTCCTCTTTCGCCTTCTCCTCTTTCGCCGGCTCCGCCTCCAACGACGGCACCTTCTCCAACTCCGGCTTGGGAATCAGGCTTTGATTGAAGCGGGTCATGACGAACAGATACCGCAGCAGCTTCGTCGACTTGAGCTTCTCTTCACCCGGCTTGTCGCCCGCCGCTTTATCCTCCGCCTTCTTGTCCGGGGCGTCGGCCGTCGCCTCGGTGCCCGCGACGCCGCCGAACCGCAGCACATACTCCACGCCGTCGTTCATCCGGACCATGACTTCGCCCTGGTCGGAGAGAACCTGGAATACCGGCTGGTTGTTCGCCGGGTTGGTCACCTCCATCGGGTAGAAGCCGCGGGTGACCAGCGACTTGAGCGCCTCGGGGTTCTTGGCGATGAACTCGCGAACGTCGCCGGCCAGGCCGGTGGGCTTGCGGCGCACGTCGGCGATCTTGAGATCCTCCAGCGCGGACTTCAGATCGTTGAGCTTCAGGTCGTTGAGCTGCTCGTCGGCCGTGAGCTTGATCAGCTTTTCCTTGCGATCCTTGAACACCGCCAGCTTGTCGAGCCCCCACTTGAGTGTCTGGCTGTCGTAGCTCAGTTCGATGGCCGAGCGATCGTTGACGCCCACCGGCACCATGACCGGCTCGAGCTTGCCGCCCAGCGGCAGAACTTGCTGCTCGGTCTCCACCGAGTAATCTGCCAGCGCCACCTGCTTCAAGTCGAGCGGGTCGAACTTCAGCAGATCCTTTTCGATCCAGTCGTCGAACTTCGTGCTGATGTACTGGGTGTCGATCTTGACGGTGTACACCTGGTCCTTGTCCGCCTGGCGGACGTAGCGCAGGCCGCCGCGCGGCCCCACCTCCTTGCCGATGATGATGTCCGCCAGCACCACTCCTTCCCCGCCGCCGAGGCTCACCCGGGTGCCGACGCCGGCCGCGCCGAGCTTCAAGCCCAAGTTGCTGGGATCGACCACGCCGAACTCCTCGTGCAGTTGCTTCGTCTCGCCGACGCTGGCCAATATCCGCAGATCGTTCACGCTAGCCGCGGCGTCCGCCAGGTGCTTTTGGGCGTCGGCCGGATAATTCTCGTGCGACGGAATCACGTAGCCGGACTTCGTCTTGGTGACCTCGAACGATACTGACTTGCCGGTGGTCTCGTCGAACCGGACGATCTTCAGCGACGTGACTTGCAGCGGATCCTTGATCTGCACCAGCGGCCGGCCGACCTGGTCCTTGGCCGTCACTTCCTTGGCTTCGTGCGTCACCACCACCGCGGCCAGGGCCGTGCCGGCAGCCAGCACCACCAGGAGCATTGTTTTGGCCATTTCGTTCATGGGGGAACTCCGAGGAGGCTGTCAGCTATCGGCTGTTGGCTGTCAGCTTTTGGGCTTTGAGCTATGAGCAGTGAGTGGGTGAACTTTTACAAATCAGAAATCATCAATCAAAAATCATCAATCAAATCACACTCTTCGTTCCGTCGAGGCCCCTTCCCCTTCGTGGGAGCGGCGAATGATGAACACGCACAGCGCGATCAGCAGCGGCAGGATCGGCGGCAGCACCACGGCCATCAGCTTGTAGTTGTCTTGCACGGACTGCACCTTGCCCGCCAACTCTCGGTCGACCTCCCGATATTTCTCGTCGCGCTTGCGCTCTTCCTCCGCCTTCCTGCGTTCCATTCGCTGGCGGCCGTCCGTGATGGCGATCATCACTTCCTGGCTGGCGGTCTGCTCGTCCAGACCGGGGCGCTTTCGCAATTCGTCGATCTTCTTCTCGAACCGGGTATTCTCCTCTTTGAGCGTTTCCTCCATCCTCTGGGCGGCCTCCTCGCGCGCCTTGCGGCGCTTTTTCTTGGCCTCGTCGGCCAGGCCGCTGACCGTGGTCAGCTCGCGATGCTGGGGCCGCCGCTTGCGAACGTTCAGAAAACGGTCTTCCCCGGCAAGCGTGTCGATGATGTTCAGCACCAGCGGGACGTTATCCAGGTTCCACTTGCGGATCGGGTTGCGAGGGTCGTCGCCCATGTTGCGCAGATAGAAGAACACGCCGTACAGCACGTCGACGTCCGCCACCACGATTACGTTCAAGCCTTTGTCGGCCGCAGGCGCTTTGGCTTTGCCGTCGGCCGGATTGGCCTTGTCGGGTGGATTGGCCTTGTCGGGCGCGGCGGCCGCGGGCCCGGCGGGGCGCTGCACTTGCACTGCCAGAATCAATTGACTGGCGCTGGGATTTTTCTCCAGTGTTTCGGCTTCGCTCGGGGTGACCAGAGCAGGGCGCCCGCCGAACGGGTCGGGCTTGAGCATCTGCTGCGCGGCGATGGTGCCGCCGAGGCGATTCGTGCGAATCAACTCCGTGTACTTGTTGTCTCCACCCGTGACCGTGATCGTGCCGGGATACAGCAGCAGCAATTCCTGCAAGCCGCTGGTCACCCGGCTTTCGCGATTGAAGCCCGGTTCGACCGATTTGCCGCTGGGGGTGATGAACACCCATTCGCGGCTCATCTCCAGGCGATCGCGGTCCGTTTCGTGCGGATTGTAATCCTGCCAGGCGACCATGGCGTCGGCCTGCGGCCCCATCGGCGTACGGCGCACCTCTTCCGAGGCGGTGATCTTCAGCCCCAGCAAGTCCCACAGCGGCTGGATGTCTCCTTTGCGCTCGGGAGGCTGCGGCATGAACGGCATCCCCTGCGGCGGACGCTTGGGGGCCGCCGTGCCGACCACGCGGCCGTCGATAAACGGCAGCGGATCTTCAAAGATGGCGGTGGGCTGGCCGTTCTTCACCGCGTCGATGAAGTTCTTCATCGCCGGCGGGCTGAGCGTGGAAGGCTGCGCGGCCAACAGCACGTCGTAGTGCTCGGTGATCGGCTGGCTGGGGTCAACCTTGACCACCTGATACTGCCGCCGCAATTCTTGAATCAGTGGCTGGTCGTTGTCTTCTTCGTTGCCCTCCTGCATCGGGCTGGGCGCGCTGAACAACTGCACGTCGGTGGTGAGAATACCGACGCGCTTCCGCTTCGTTTCCCCCACCGTGACGATGGCGCGAACCAGCTCATACTCGGGCCGGGCCCCCAGGCCCAGGAACGGCACGCTCACCCGCTCCAATCCGGAGCGAACGCCGAAGCCGAAGATCACGTTCTTCTTCGACTCGGCACCACGGACCGAAGTGAAGATTTCCTGGCTGTCGATGCCGTAGTTCGCCTTGGCCACGGCGGCTTCCTCGCTGAAGGGCTCGACGTCGTGCCACACGGCCTTGAGCTTGCTGCCCCCCAGGGCGTTCATCTCGCGCAGCATGTTGGTCAGGTCCACGCGGCGCTGCACGAACTCCTCGGGCAGGTCGCGGCTGAAGTACGCGTCGATGCGAATCGGCGGATACTTGGGATCGAGCTTTTGGATCAAGGCTTTCGTATCTGGGTGGAGTGAATTGAGCCGCTCGCTGGTCACGTCGGCCCGCACCAGGTCCCAGCGAGTCGCCAGCACGCACACCGCACCGATCAGCACGATCAATGAAATGGTTCGCAATAAGTAATGCCCGCCTAGCGAATTGCCGTCTCGTCCGCCGCTCCAATGCCGGCGGCCGATGAGCACCATGCTGACGTAAAACATCGCCCCGGCCACCATCAGGAAAAACAGCACGCTCGAGAGGCTGATCACGCCCGCCTGGAAGTCGCCGAACTGCTCGGAGATGCTCCAACGGGCGAGCACGCGTCCCATGCTGCTGCCGAACACGACGTCGGAATAGCCGGCCGCCACCAGCGGCACGTTGAGCAGCACGCCCAGCACGAAGCCCACGGTGAGGTTGCTGGTGAGGAACGACGCCACCATGCCGATCGAGAGCATCGCCAGCCCCGCCAGCCAGTAGCCCAGGTAATTGCCCACGATCAGGCCGGCGTCGGGCCGACCCAGGCTCGATAGCACCAGGAAATTGCACAGTTCCGAGAACAGCAACGACACGGTATAGATCGCAACGGCGGCCAGGTATTTGCCCAGCACGATATCGAAGTCGGTCGCCGGGATGGTCAGCAGCAGCTCGTCGGTCCCTTGTCGCCGCTCGTCGGCCCAGATGCTCATCGTGATAGCCGGAATGAACACCATCAATATCAGCGGCAGGTAGCGATTGAGCTGATCGAGGTTGGCCAGGTTGGCGTTGAAGAAGTCTTCCGTCCAAAATGCCGCGGCCGCCGCCAGCCACACGAACAGGCACAGGAACACGTAGCCGGTGGGGCTGGTGAAGTACGCCAGAAAGTTCCGCTTGAGCACCGCATACGCCGGCTTGCGGAAGGCGGACAAAATGCCCACCACCGCCAACAGCGCCACAATGAACAGCAGATTGATCCCACACAGGGCGAGAAACGAACCAAACTTCGGCATGGCTGGCGATATCCCGTTGGAAGTGAAATTGGCTGTCGGCTGTCGGCTATTGGCTGTCGGCTATTGGCTATTGGCTATTGGCTATCCCGTTATCAGACCCTTCACACCCCGTTTTCACACCCCTTTTTCACACGCGAGCGAAGCGAGCCCTACACCGGCGTGGCCCTGCCCGCCGTCAGCCGCTCGTAATTGGCGTCTAACGTCTGCCCTCCCATTTTCAATTCACTCACCGGGCCGTCGAACACCAGCCGCCCTTCGTGAATGAACAGCGCCCGGCTGGCGACCGCTTCCACCTCCTGCAGGATGTGCGTGGAGAGCAAGATCGTCTTCTCGCGCCCCAGTCGCCGCAGCGTCGAGCGGACTTCGCGAATCTGGTTCGGGTCGAGCCCGGCCGTGGGCTCGTCGAGGATCAGCACGTCCGGCTCGTGCAGCAGCGCCTGGGCCATTCCCACACGTTGGCGATAACCCTTGGAGAGCTTGCTGATCGGCTTGCGGATCACCGCCTGCAGGGCGCATAGTTCCACCACCGCTTCGATCCGCTCCTGGGCAAAGGCCGGGGCCATGCCGCGGGCTTCGGCGAAGAAATTGAGCAGGCTCAGCGGCGTCATGTCGGGATACAGCGGGCCGTTCTCCGGCAGGTAGCCCAACTTGGTCGAGCCCGCCAGCCGGTCTTCGGCCATGTCGTGCCCGGCGATTTTTGCCCGGCCGGTGGAGGGAGCCAGGTAGCCGGTGAGCAGCTTCATCGTGGTGCTCTTGCCGGCGCCGTTGGGCCCCAGGAACGCCACGACCTCGCCCCGCGCGATGGTGAACGTCACGTCGCGCACCGCGGCAAAGTGGCCGTAGAACTTGCTCAGTCCGATCGCCTCGATCATGGCGGGTGCGGACGCGTCGGGCATGGTTCGATTCCTTGTGTGGCGAGTGGCTGTGTGGCGAGGGGTGGCTGGGGCATCGCCCCAGAACATTTCAGGTCGAACACGGGATGCCCAGCCCCGGACACCCCAGCGATTGGTTTGTTAATAGCGGTTGGTCGCGGCTGGCCAAAACGGGCACCGCATGGGCACTCTTCGAGGGTTCCACACGGCTGCACTCGCGGCAAACCGCGGCTGGTCGAGATCCAGGGTGGGGAGGCTCGGCACGCCGGTCAATCACCATGGCACGCCAGAACCACCCGAAAACCTATAGAATTACCCCCTCTGTTGTCTAGTCCGACTGGGCAAGGCGGGCGAGATTTTTGGCGGTGGGTGCCACTTGCCAAATGACCAATCACCAAGATTCCAATCACCAATACGATGTTGCTTACGTTTATTGGTTATTGAAATTTGGTCATTGGTCATTCCTTCTACGCATCCACCTCCACCGGCCTCCCCGCGGGTTCCCGCCGGATGAACGACAGGTGCCGGCGCCAGTGCTCGTCGTCCGTGTTCGGGAAGTCGGTCCGCTGGTGGACGCCGCGGGTTTCCTCCCGCAGCAGGGCCGCCCTGGTCATGATCCGGGCCACAGTGAGCATGTTTTGCAGCTCCCAACCCTCCTGGTTGTCGAACTGCCGGGGGAGGACGTAGCGGCACCAGGCGTCGATCGTCTCGGCCGCGGAGAGCAGCCCGGCCCTGTCGCGCCGCACCCCCACCCGCCGCCACATCAGGCTCTTCAGGGCATTACGAATGTCCGCCAGATCGAGTGGCTCGCCCGGTTCAGTCACGCCGCCCGATCCGGTAGCAACCGTCGCCGCCCTGGCCGATTGCTCCGCGGCATCAACGCCGGCGAATGGGTCCGAATCCGTCGCTTTAGTTTCGCCGGTCGGCCGGGTGGCGACTGGTTGCCGGGGATTTTCGATCGGCATCGCCCGCAATTCGTCGGGCATCGCCAGCGCGGCGTCGGATGCTCCCCGGCCGGCGTGGGCACCGTACACCATCCCCTCCAGCAGACTGTTGCTGGCCAAACGGTTGGCCCCGTGCAGGCCGCTGGCGGTGACCTCGCCGGCTCCCCACAGATTCGGCACCGTGGTCCGCCCCTCGTGATCGACCGACACGCCGCCAACGAAATAATGCGCCCCAGGACGAACCGGAATCCGATCCGTCGTGATGTCCAGCCCGAACTTGGCGCACGATTGCAGCAACCCGGGAAACCGCCGGCGGACGTAGTTCGGCTCCAGGTGCGTCATGTCGAGGTAGACGCACGAGTGCCGCGTGCGCTCCATCTGCAGCACGATCGCCCGGCTCACCACGTCGCGCGGCGCCAGCTCCAGCCGTGGATCGTAGTCGCCCATGAACCGCGTGCCGGAGTTGTCGACCAGATGCGCCCCTTCGCCGCGCACCGCCTCGGTGACCAGAATCCGCGAGCTGCCGGCGATGTAGAGCATCGTCGGATGGAACTGCATGAACTCCATGTCGCGCAGTTCCGCGCCCGCCCGCCACGCCAGCGCGATGCCGTCCCCGGTGGCGACCTCCGGATTGCTCGACTCGCGATACAGTTGCCCTGCGCCGCCGGTGCAGAGGATCGTCTGGCGTGCCCACACGAGATTCATCTCGCCCCCCGCGCGGGCGACGATCGCGCCGCGGCAACCTTCGTCGTCGCACAACAGATCGAGCGTGAACGAGTTCTCCCAAGTGGTCACGTGCGAAAGCCGTTCGGTCCAGTCGATCACTGCCCGCATCACTTCGCGCCCCGTGGCATCCCCCTGGGCATGCACGATGCGGTGGCGGCTGTGCCCCCCTTCGCGCCCCAGGGCCAACTCGCCATGGTTCAAGTCAAAGTGAGTTCCCCAGTCGATCAGTTCCTGGATGCGCTGCGGCGCTTCGCGCACGACCATCTCCACCACTTCGGTGTCGCACAGGCCGTGCCCTGCGGTGAGCGTGTCGGAGATATGATCTTCAAAGCGGTCTTCGGGGTCGAAGACGCCGGCGATGCCACCTTGGGCGTAGCTGCTGTTCGATTGCCGCAACTGATCCTTAGTGACCACCAGGACATTGAGCGACTGGTCGATTTCAATCGCCGCCCTCAACCCGGCCAACCCGCCGCCGACGATCAGCACGTCGACAAAATGATGCGGCAGCCGCTTGGGATGGAATGCAGCGAGATAGCGGGGGCCGAGGTCGGACATGGAGGGGCAGGTATTTCTGGGGAGTGCGACACGGTTAATGGGAATGTCTAATGTCTAAGCACGAATGACGAATGGAGGAGCTGCGCACGTTTGTTTATTCGGACTTCGACATTCCTTCGTCATTCGTGCTTAGACATTCGTCATTCGCCCCCCGCCGCTCCTTCCAGCACGCCGCGGCGGAAGGCTTCGTGCTGTTCGCGGAGGGCGCGGGGGACGGTGACCGACGAATCGTCGCGGGCGTGGTCGAGTTCTTTTGTCTGGCCGCGGCCGGTTTTCACGGCGCCGCCCGAGGGGCGCAGGCCGAGGCTGCGGAGCCATTCTTCATGCGCTTTGCGATCGGCCGGGTTGGCCCCTTCGCGGGCGCCGCGATCGCGTTGCGCTTCGAGCCGACGGGCCAAGTCGCGCACCTGCTGGTCGGTCCAGCCGAGGCGGCGCTTCAAGGCCGGATCGATCTCGCCCTTTTCCATTTGATCCTGCAGGTACTCCAGCACGAAATCCGTAGCCTGCTGGGCGTACTTGGTGTTCGCCGCGGCGGCGCCGGGGCCGCGGTCGTCCCCTTGCCCGCCGGGGGGCGGCGCGGCGTTGCGCTTCGGATCGACCGCTCCGCCGGGCATGTTGCCGGGCGCGCTCGACTTCTGGCCCATGCCGTCCTGCTGCCCCATGCCGGGCTGCGCGTCGGCACCGGGAGGCGAGTTGGCGTCGCGTGGGCTGTTCGGCTGTTGTTGCTGCGGCGGCTGGCCCGGCTTCTGCTGTGGCGACTCGCCCGGTTTTGGTTTTCCGTCGCTTGCGTCGCCCGGCTTTTGGCCTGCTTGCCCGGTGGCCATGTTGCTTTGCTGTTGCATGCCCGCTTTGCCGGACTGCTCGCCCATCCCCTGCTCCATCGAGCGGTTGGCTCCTTCGTCGGCCGATTGATTGTTGCCGGCCGAACCCTGACCGGCGCCGCTCTGCTGCTGGCCGCTTCCTTGCGGGCCCTTGCCCCCCTTCTCGCCCCCTTGGCCTGATTGGGCGCTCGACGGACGCTGGTTCTGCTTGTTCGGCGTGTCGGCCTCTTTGCTCGAAGCGTCGGACGGTGGCGTATCCTTGCCGCCGGTCTGGTTGGGTTGCGACTGGTGATCCTGCGGCTTCGACGGCTGGCCGCCCGTGGGCTTCTGCCCCGCCTGCTCGCTGCCCGCACGCTGCTGATCCCCCTTCTGCCCCATCCCCTCCGACATCCCCTGCGGCGACATCTCGTCCTGCGGATGGCCCATCGCGCCGCCGGATTTGTTGTCGGTGGGGTTCTTTTCGGCCGGGTTTTTTTCCGCTGGATTCTTTTTAGATGGATTCTTTTCGCCTACACCTTTTTCGCCCATTCCTCGCTCACCCATGCCCTTCTCACTCTTTTCGCCCTTTTCTCCTTGGCCCTTTTCGCCCTTCTCACCTTTCTCGCCAGCGCCCTTACCACCCGGCTTCTTCTCTCCTTGCGATTTCTCTCCCTGACTCTTTTCGCCGGCGCCTTTTTCCGCTGCCCCCTTTTCCCCTTTCTCACCCATGGAGTTCATGTCGCCCTCGCCCTTATCGCCGTGCCCCTGCTGAGTCATTCCCTTCG
>JAIOQB010000163.1 GCA_021413585.1 Planctomycetia bacterium | reverse complement strand
ACTTCGGCGGCGGGGCGCCGCAAGGCGCGCCGGTCGATGAGGCGGGCAAGCCGATCCTATATCGCGCGCCGCGCACTTTCGAGGCGGCCAAGTCCGACGGCGAGCGTTGGCGCTGGGCGCTGGTGCAAGTGGGCGAGTTCGCGCCCGACCGCGTCGACGAGGCGCAAATGGAATTCGCCAACTTCCTCCGCGCCCAATTCGGCGTCGAGACGATGGCCTGGTATGGTCGCTTCTTCGGCGCCGGCGAAAGCGACGAGCCGGACAAAGACGAAAGCGGCACCTACGCGCTGCACACACTGACCGACGACGAAACGATCGCCCGGCTGGCGACCGGCATCAAGCGATTCAAGCTGCCCGACGAATTCAACTTCATCAAGATCTGCCAACAAGTGGCGGAGAACGCCAAGAGTCCCCAAGGCCAGCAGGCGCTCGCCACGCTGGCGGATAGCTTCACCAACCGCCGGCAATACCCTCGCGCGGCCGACTACTGGCGGCAGTCCATCGCGCGCTACCACATCGGCAACGAGCAATTGCAACAAATCATCAGCAATTGGGCCCGCTTTGAACCGGCCACCACACAGCCCTCCGGGCGCGGGGCAGTAGTCGACTTTCGCTTCCGCAACGGCAAGCACGTCGACTTCGAGGCGCACGAAATCCTGGTCGACAAACTGCTGGCCGACCTGAAGGCGTATTTGAAATCGAATCCGCAGCAACTCGACTGGCAGAAGGTGAACATCGCCGACCTGGGCTACCGGCTCGTGCAAGAGAACCAGAAGCAATACGTCGGCCGCAAGGTGGCCAACTGGGATCTCGACCTGCAGCCGCGGAAGAACCACTTTGACTCGCGGATCACCGTCACCACGCCGCTCCAAAAGGCGGGGGCCTACCTGGTCACCGCCCGCATGGCCGGCGGCAACGAAAGCCGCATTATCCTCTGGGTGGCCGACACGGCGATCGTCAAGAAGCCGCTCGAAGGCAAGACGATGTATTTTGTGGCCGACGCCACCACCGGCGAGCCGATCCCGCGCGCGAACCTGGAGTTCTTCGGCTATCGCCAACGCTGGCTGGGCAACGGCCGCAATTTCAACACCGACACGCTGGCCTTCGCCGAGCAGACCAATGCCGATGGCCAGGCGCTGACTGGCATCGCGCGCCAGCCACAGGACTACCAGTGGCTGATCATCGCTCGACCCGGCCAGGATCGCCTGGCCTACTTAGGCTTCACCGGCGTCTGGGACGGCCGGCGCTACGACGCGGAATACAATGAGACCAAGGTGTTCACCGTCACCGACCGTCCCGTCTATCGCCCCGGCCAACCCGCGAAATTCAAATTCTGGGTGCGCCACGCCAAATACGACCAAGCCGACACCTCCGACTTCGCCGGCCGCGACTTCAAGGTCATCATCTTCAATCCCAAGGGAGAGAAGATCCACGAAAAGTCGTACAAGGCAGACGCCTTCGGCGGGATCGATGGTCAGATCGAACTCACGTCCGACGCGACGCTGGGGGTTTACCAACTCACCATCGAAAATCTCGGCGGCGGGCAATTCCGCGTCGAGGAATACAAGAAGCCGGAATACGAGGTCAGCGTCGACGCGCCGAAGAAGCCCGTCATGCTCGGCGAGAAGATCGCCGCCACGCTCAAGGCCCGTTATTACTTTGGCGCGCCGGTGACCAACGCCAAGGTGAAATACAAGATCACACGCAGCGAGTACAGCGAAACGTGGTACCCATGGGGCCGCTGGGATTGGCTCTATGGCCGCGGCTACTGGTGGTTCGCCTACGATTGCGCCTGGTACCCCGGCTGGGGCGAATGGGGCTGCAAAGCGCCGATTCGCACTTGGTGGTTCGGCTGGCGGCAGCCGCAGCCTCCCGAGATTGTGGCCGAGCGCGAGACGGCAATCGGCCCCGACGGCTTGATCAAAATCGAAATCGACACGCTGCCCGCCAAAGAACTTCACGGCAACCAGGACCACCAGTACACGATCAGCGCCGAAGTGACGGACCGGTCGCGCCGCACCATCGTCGGCACGGGCAACGTGCTGGTGGCTCGCAAGCCGTTCAAAATCTTTTCGTGGGTTGACCGGGGCTACTACCGCGTCGGAGACACCATCGAGGCCAGCTTCCAGGCCCAGACGCTCGACCAGAAGCCGGTCGCCGGCAAGGGGCATCTGAAGCTGCTGAAGATCACGTACGACGCGAAGCGCAAGCCGGTGGAGGCGGTGGCCCGCGAGTGGGATCTGGCGACCGACGCCCAAGGGCAGGCGATGCAAAAGATCGACGCCTCGCAGGCCGGGCAATATCGCTTGAGCTACAAGCTGACCGACGCGGCCGGCCACCCGATCGAAGGTGGCTACCTGCTGACCATTGTCGGCGAGGGAATGGACTCGGCTGGCTTCCGCTACAACGCGCTGGAACTGGTGCCCGACAAGCGGGAATATGCGCCTGGCGAGTCCGTGAAGCTGAGGGTCAACACAGATCGCGTCGGCTCGACGGTGCTGTTGTTCGCCCGGCCCGCCAACGGCGTGTACCTGGCGCCCAAGACGCTGCGGCTCGATGGCAAGACCGTTTCCGAAGCCATCGACATCATGCAAAAGGACATGCCGAACATCTACATCGAAGCGCTGACCGTAAGCAACGGCCGCGTGCATACCGAAGTGCGCGAGATCGTCGTCCCGCCGGAAAAACGAGTGATCGACGTGGCAATCAAGCCGTCGGCCGAATCGTACAAGCCGGGGCAGCAGGCCAAGGTGCAATTGAAGCTGACCGACCTTAAAGGCGCGCCGCTGAAAAACACTTCCACGGTGCTGGCGGTTTACGACAAATCGCTCGAATACATTTCCGGCGGGTCGAACGTGCCGGAGATCAAGGACTTCTTTTGGAAGTGGCGGCGACAGCACAATCCACAGACGGAGACGAGCCTCGATCGCGTATCGGGGAATCTGGTCTTTCCGAGACACCCCGCCATGGGGGACTTGGGCGTGTTTGGAAATAGCGTGGCGGATGAGGTGAGGGAAGATGGCGCGGTCAACATTAATACAGCGACGGGAGGAATGGCTGACGGCCGAGGTCTGGGGGGAGGCGGTGTCACGCTCGGACCAAGGGGCGGCATGGCAAAAGCATCTGCCATGGCCGCACCGGCGGCGCCGATGGCTGCACGGGGCATGGCGAATCTAGCCGCGGCTGATGCCGTTTTCTCAGAGAACCAGGAGCAATCCCGTCAAGATAAGGCCGGCGCGCCTCCTGCCAACCTCGTCCAACCCACCATCCGCTCCGCCTTCGCCGACACGGCGTTCTGGGCCGCCGCCATCGAGACGGACAACGACGGTCTGGCCACCGTCGAGTTCAAGATGCCCGAGAATCTCACCACCTGGAAGATCAAAGCCTGGGGGATGTCGCACGGCACCAAGGTGGGACAGGCCGAGGCCGAAGTCGTCACGACCAAGGACCTGATCGTCCGCTTGCAGGCCCCCCGGTTCTTCGTCGAGAAGGACGAGGTGGTCCTGTCGGCCAATGTGCATAATTACTTGAAGCACGCCAAGTCGGTCCATGTGAAATTGGAGTCGGACGGCGGCGTGCTCAAGTCACTGGCGCCGCTGGAGAAGACGGTCGAAGTCCCGGCCGGCGGCGAAACCCGCGTCGATTGGCGAGTTCGAGTGCTGGCCGAAGGAGAAGCGGTCGTCCGGATGAAGGCCCTGACGGACGAAGACTCCGACGCCACGGAACTGAAGCTGCCGGCGTACGTGCATGGCATGCTCAAAACAGAGTCATACAGCGGCGCGCTGCGGCCGGAGGACAAGTCCGGCAGCGTGGCGCTGCGCGTGCCGGCCGAGCGGCGCGCCGATCAGTCGCGGCTCGAAGTCCGTTACTCTCCGACGTTGGCCGCCGCCATGGTCGACGCCCTGCCGTACATAGTGGAATATCCGTACGGCTGCACCGAGCAGACGCTCAACCGGTTCTTGCCGACCGTGATCACGCAGAAAGTTCTCTTGGGCATGGGGCTGGACCTCAAGACGATTCGCGACAAGCGGACCAACCTCAACGCTCAGGAAATCGGCGACGACAAGAAGCGGGCCGAGGGTTGGAAGCGATTTGACCGCAATCCGGTGTTCGACGAGGACGAAGTCCGCGCCATGGTGCATGCCGGCGTCGACCGGCTCACGCAGATGCAATTGACCGACGGTGGCTGGGGCTGGTTCTCCGGTTTTGGCGAACAGTCGTGGCCGCACACCACGGCCACCGTGGTGCATGGCTTGCAGATCGCCCAGGCGAACGACGTGGCCCTGGTCCCCGGCGTGCTGGAGCGAGGAGTCGAATGGCTCAAGCGTTATCAAGCCGAGCAGATTCACCTGCTGCAAAACGCGCCGACCAAGACCCACCCTTGGAAGGAACATGCGGACGATCTGGACGCGCTGGTCTACATGGTGCTGGTCGACGCGAAACTGCCGAACAACACGATGAAGGATTACCTGTACCGCGACCGGACCGAGCTGGCGGTGTACAGCAAGGCGATGTTCGGCCTGGCGCTGGAAAAGCAGAAGGACCAGCCGAAGCTGGAGATGATCCTCAAGAACCTCCGCCAGTTTGTCGTCGAAGACGAAGAGAACCAGACCGCCTACTTGAAGCTGCCGGAGACGAACTATTGGTGGTGCTGGTACGGCAGCGAAATCGAGGCGGACGCGTATTATCTGAAGCTGCTCGCCCGGACGGAGCCCAAGGGGCGGCTGGCGTCGCGGCTGGTCAAGTACCTGCTGAACAACCGCAAGCACGCCACCTACTGGAACTCCACGCGCGACACGGCGATCGCCATTGAGGCGCTGGCCGATTATCTCAAGGCCAGCGGGGAGGCCAAGCCCGATCTGACGATTGAAGTCTGGCTCGACGGCCAAAAGAAGAAAGAGGTCCACGTCACGCGTGAGAACCTGTTCACGTTCGACAACAAGTTCGTGCTCGAAGGGGTAGCGGTCGAGACCGGCCAGCACAAGCTGGAACTCCGCAAACAAGGGACCGGCCCGCTGTACTTCAATGCATATCTGACCAACTTCACGCTGGAAGACTTCATCACCAAGGCCGGCTTGGAAATCAAGGTCAACCGCAAGTACTTCCGACTCAAGGAAGTCGACAAGACGACCAAGGTCGCCGGCTCGCGAGGGCAGGCCATCGACCAGAAAGTGGAAAAGTACGAGCGCGAGGAACTGGCCAACCTGGCCGAGCTAACCAGCGGCGATCTGGTGGAGATCGAGCTGACGATCGATAGCAAGAACGACTACGAGTATCTGCTGTTCGAGGACATGAAAGCGGCCGGCTTCGAGCCGGTGGAAGTCCGCAGCGGCTACGGCGGCAACGACCTGGGGGCCTACATGGAGCTGCGAGACAACCGCGTGGCCCTGTTTGTCCGCGCCCTCGCCCGCGGCAAGCACAGCATCTCCTATCGGATGCGGGCCGAGATCCCGGGCAAGTTCAGCGCGCTCCCCACCCGGGCCTCGGCGATGTACGCCCCGGAATTGAAAGCCAATTCGGATGAGATCAAGCTGCGGATTGTCGACGCACCGGAGCCGGCGGAGCGGAAGAAGGATTAGGTCCATCGTTCTACCACCCCGCACCATCGCCCGTTAGAATCCAGGGCGTGGAATGAACGCCGCGAGACGGTCTGAGCTGGCAGCCATCAGGCTATCGACGGCACGTTGTGCCCGATCCTCCTGAGGAGACTGTTGCCATGTTCAATGTCGCCGTGCCGTATTGGGAGTTGGTGCTTCGCAGCGTCATCGTCTACGGCTTTCTTATTATCCTGCTGCGAATGACGGGCAAACGCCAGGTGGGCCAGTTGGCGCCGTTTGACCTGGTGTTGTTGCTCGTGCTTTCCAACTCGGTGCAGAACTCGATGAACGCGGGAGACAATTCGCTCGTCGGCGGCCTGCTCTCCGCCAGCACGCTGATCGGCTTGAACTACGTCGTCGGGTTTGCCACCTACCATAACAAGCGCATTGAAGCCATGATTGAAGGCCGGCCGCAGGTTTTGATTCACAACGGCCAGCTATACGAGGACGCCATGTCCCGTGCGAAGCTGACGCACCACGAGCTGAACGCGGCACTGCGGCAAGCGGGCTGCACCACCGTTGCCTGCGTCCACTCGGCCATTCTGGAGAATAACGGTTCGATCAGCGTGGTGCCGCTGAGTCAGATACGCAATGCGCGACAGGATGCGGCAGCGGAGCCGGAGCAGCAGAAAGGCTGATTCCGGGTAGCTGTCGGCTATCGGCTGTCAGCTATCCACGGGTTAGCCTTCGGGCGAGAGAAACGTCAAAACACACGGGCGGATGCCCGCGGCGATAAACCCGGCGGGCGTGATTCCGCTCCGATCTTGAATCGAGGGGACAGCACAGTGTCAAAGTGGAACAGGCCGCCGTGGTGGTTTGTCCTTCTTGTTGGGGCAACTCTGTGCGCGGCGAGCGTGTGCCGTGCCGAGTCGGGCTCGTCGGAGGCCAAGGTTCGCAGTTTGATGGCCAAGCTCCGGGGGATCGATGAAAACGACGGCTCCCATGTTGCCACGGATCTGGCGAAGCATGGCAAGGAGGCGATGCCTTACCTCATTCGCGGACTGGCCTCGTCCGATGTGGCCACGCGGCAATGGTGCGCGCGGGCGATGTGCGACATGCTTGACGAGTTTGGCGAAAGCGCCGGCCGGGCGATTGCCGCTGCTGGCAGCGACGCCCTCTTGCAGGCGCTCGATCGCGAGAAAAATCCGCGGGCAATGTGGCTGATGGTCCAGGCCGTGGGGACCATTCGGCCCGCTGCGCAGCAGTCGCTGCCGGTCCTCATCAGGGCGCTCGAGCGAGGCGAACGTGAAGCGAAGGAACAAGCGGTGGAGGCAATTGGGGCGTTTGGTGCCCAGGCCGTTACGGCGAAGCCGGCCCTGTGGAAGGCGCTGGAAAGCAACGACGAGTGGTTGCAGAGCGAGACCATGTCGGCCTTGGACAAGATCGGTCAAGGCAAGGAAGACTATGCCACACTGAGTCGGCTGAACGTCGCGGACCGGTCTGAAGGGGCACAACTGATCTTTGACCACCTCCTCAGCGAACCGGATTTAGCCGTGGCATTTGTTGAAAAGCATCCGCAACTGTTGGCGGCGTTGCCCAAGGACCACCCGCCGCTGGTGGAATTGTTCAGCCGGAAAGACAAACCGCGCGACAAGCTGCGCGAATACCTGCTGCGGCAAAAACAACTGCCGGAATTCATCCGCATCGATCGAGATCGGGGTGAGAATTACGGATTCGTGATGACGTGGCCGACACGCGCTGTGGGTTGCTTTCCGCAGCGAACCCGCATGATTATGTACGTGGGCGAGACGGCCCAGATCGGCGCTTTCGCCACGAACCCGGAGGAGCATGTGTGGTTCGAGGATGATTTAGCCCAAGTGGCGCGCGAAGGAAAATGGGGCTTCGTCGATCGCGCGGGAAAGATTGTCATCGCGCCGCAATTCGAGCATACCGAAAATTTCTCCGAAGGATTCGCCGTCGTTTGGGAAGGAAAAAAAGCGGGCTACATCCGCAAGGATGGAACGTACCTGAAGCGGCCCGAGTTTGAATGGGCTTATTGGTTCAAGCACGGACTGGGTAGCGTAAAGCAGCACGGCAAATTCGGCCTGATCGACACCAAGGGAGATTGGGTGCTGCCACCAACCTACGACGGCAGTCTCACTCCATTCGACTCGGGATTCTCTGCGAGCATGTTAAACGGCAGGGAAGTGGAACTCGACAAGAAGGGCAAGGTCATCAAGAACAGCAGTGCCAACTCGGCGGAGCCGCCGGTGAATCGGTTTCGTCGGCGTCGACGGTAGGGCCCTAGTGCTTTGTCACGGCTTAAGTTTGGAATCAGCCGCATGGCGCTAGCCCCCGGTTCTTGGCGCAAAAACCGGGGGCTAGCGCCCTGCGGCTGATATGGACAAATCCAATTGTTAGAGTTGACGAAGCAGTAGAAAGGAATATCGTGGCCAGGATGCCAAGCTTTCCGTCCCTCGCTTGCGCTTCGGGCTAGTGAACCCCACGAAACCCGCGGCTAGCGCCTGGCGGCTCACATGCTTGACCGGTGGCTAGCGCCAATCCGCTCACTCGCGACCGTCAGGCATCGGGTCTTCGCCGGTTGTCGATTGCACACGATCCGCTTGATCGGCTGGCAGGAAACTGGCTTTGGTTTGCTGCAAACGGGCGGGCAGACAACGACTGGGGGTGTCCGCAATCGGCAGTCGTGAAAGTCCGATTCGTTCGACGTGCCGGCGTTGTTCACGCCCTGTGCGCCGATGACCGCGTTGAGGTTGTTGGCGTTGACGGTCTGGAGCCGGGTGAGATCTTTGTCGATTGCATAACCGGCCGGCGCCACCGTTTCGGTGACGGTGTAAGTTCCGAATAACACCAGATTCACTTTGAAGCTGCCGGCGATCGGATCGGCATCATTGACGCCGTTGTCGACCACGGTCAGCGGCGTGCTTGCGCCGGTCAGGGGATTCGTCGGACCGACAGTGAACGTCGCGCCGCCGAGTAGATGACCTTGGTTGTCCCGCTTCTCCCACGAGAGGCTGCCCGTAGGGGCCAGCGGGGCGTCGTGGAAGTCGGACTCATTGGAGTGGCCTGGATCGTTCGTGCCCGGCGGCACGCCCAGGGGCGAGCCGATCTCCGCGCTGAGGTTCCCTTCTCTCACGGTCACGCTGCGCGTCGGGTCGGCATCCACGGCATAGCCGACCGGCGGCACCGTCTCCGTGACGGTGTACGTGTCCAGCGGGATATTGATGACCTTGATCTGGCCGGCGTCAGGGTCGGCATCATTGGCCCCGTTGTCCACCACGGTCAGGCTGAATGTCTTGCCGGTGTTGACCACCGTGAACGTGGCCCCCCCTTGCAGGTCGTTGCTCTCGTTGCGTTTCTCCCATTCGATGCTCCCCAGCCGGTTGTGGAAGTCCGACTGGTTGGTGTTGCCCGGGTCGTCTGTCCCCGGTGGCGAACCGAGCGGCGAGCCAATCACAGCGTGCAAGTTGCCGGCGCTCACGGTCACGCCGCGGGTCGGATCGTCATCCAGGGCATAGCCGGCCGGCGCTTTCACCTCGGTGACGGTGTAGGCTCCCAATGGGAGGTCAATCACCTTGATCTGGCCGGCGTCGGGATCTGTATCGTTGACCCCGTTGTCGATCACCGTCAGATTGAGCGCATCGCTGTTGACAGTGAATTTGGCGCCTCCTTGCAGCACGTTGTTCTGATCGCGCTTCTCCCATTCGATGCTGCCGTCGCCGGTCACGTGGCCGGTGCTCCCTTCCAACGGCGGATCGTGGAAGTCCGACTCGTTGGTGTTGCCCGGATCGTCGATCCCGGGGGCTGAACCCAGCGGCGAGCCAATCTCCGCGCTGAGGTTCCCTTCTTTTACGATCACGCTGCGGGTTGGATCGTCATCCACGGCGTAGCCGACAGGGGGCACGGTTTCCGTCACCGTGTAGGTGTCGAGCGGAATGTTGATGACTTTGATTTGTCCGGCGTCGGGGTCGGTATCGTTCACACCGTTATCGACGACGGTCAGATTGAAGGTATTGCCCTCGTTGACCACGGTGAACGTGGCCCCCCCTTGCAGCAGATTGTTCTCGTTCCGCTTCTCCCATTCGATGCTCCCCAGCAGGTTGTGGAAGTCCGACTGGTTCGTGTTGCCCGGGTCGTCGATGCCCGGCGGCGAACCGAGCGGCGAGCCAATCACCGCATTCAAGTTGCCGGCGCTCACGGTCACTGCGCGGGTAGCGTCATCGTCCAGAGCGTAGCCGGCCGGGGCCACGGTCTCGGTCACCGTATAGTTGTCCTGCGGGATATTGACGACTTTGATCTGGCCGGCGTCGGGGTCCGTGTCGTTGGCCCCGTTATCGACCACGGTAAGGTGGAAGGTCTTGCCGGCATTGACCACGGTGAACGTGGCGCCCCCTTGCAGCACGTTGCTCTCGTTGCGTTTTTCCCATTCGATGCTGCCGGTGGGCAATGGGGCGTCGTGGAAGTCGGATGAGTTGGAACTACCGGCGTCGTCCGTGCCCGGAGCCGAACCCAGCGGCGAGCCCACCACCGCATTGAGATGGCTCGCGCTGACGGTCGCGGTGCGCGACGGATTGACATCCAGGGCAAAGCCGGCCGGTGGCACGGTTTCGGTGATCGTATACGTTCCAAACGCCACGTTGTTGACCAGGATCTGGCCGGCGTCGGGATCGGCATCGTTGGCCCCGTTGTCGACCACCGTCAACGGCGTGGCGCCGCCGTCGAGCGGATTGATGGGGCCGACTTGAAACGTCGCGCCCCCCAGCAGGTTGCCGGAAGTGTCTCGCTTCTCCCAGGCCAGGCTGCCGGTGGTGGTTGACTGGCAATCACATGCGGCAGGCGCCGCATCACCTTGCAGGGAAGCCTTGCCAATGAGCGCCGGGGTGCTGGCCGCAAGTCGGTTGACGTCGCTCTTGACTGCATGGAGCGCCGACAGGACCGTCGGCAAAGTCGCGGAAAGCACGAGCCGTTCCTCCAGCCGCTCGACTTGTAGCTGTTTACCGGAGCGCGAACGGCCGCGACGCGCGGGTTCGCTCGCCAAGACACGCTGGATGAACGCACGCTGGATGAACGATAGAAAGCTCATGATTCACCGTACCCTCTACGTTGCCGTTTGTTTGCGCCGTTTGTTTGCCGGAGCGGCCCAGGTCATTCGCAACGGTTGCGTATGCTGTCACTGCTGCGCAATTTATGCGGACTCGGGCGATCCTCCTTTAGCAAAGGCCGTACCTAATCGCGTTGCCGCACCGGCACGCCACGAACCCGCGGGCAACTGCATAAAACACCGTCCGTGTTGCGGCCGTTTTTACAAGTGAAGGGTTCTTTTTTACTGATGCAGGCGTTGATGGCGATGCCGCAACAACCACGCCGGCCCAAAATGAGTCAAACCTGGCCGCTTGAGAAATGGGCCTGGCCGCTTGAGATATGGGGCGAGAATCAGCACAATAGAGGAGGGCCGAAAGCAAGCCCCTCCAGCGCGTTGAAATTGAAGTCGTGCTACAATTGAAAGTGACGATCCCCCAACGGCCGCGGAAATCACGCGGCGGAAAGCAGCCAAGCAATGAGCGTAGAAACGCAACCAATCGGAACCGAACAAACCATCGACGACCATGCGACCGATTCGATAAAGATCTTGGCGGCCAGGGCGCTTGGCCAATTGACCGAGGGGATCGATACGTTGCACCTGTTGCAGTCGGCTGTTGACCGCAGCACATTTGATCGGGACACCTGGGGCCGGGTTGATCGGGCGCTGAAGCTTGCAACGGCCACCGCGGAAAACATTTCGCCCCTGGCTGTGGAAGAGACGTCAGCCTCTCCGGCGAAGCCCCGTTAATATTGGCGGCCCGGGTTGAAGTCACAGAAGTGCGAGTGACTTGAATGCGCGTGGCTTGATGCGGAAACGCAATCGCCCCCGGCTTCAGAGCCAGGGGCGATTGATGGTCTCTCGTAGTCCGGCACTTCGAGCTAAGCCGGCTTGACGTTTTCAGCGCATGGGCCCTTCGGACCCTGGCCCGCCGTGAAGGTTACGCTTTGGCCCTCGTAGAGGTCGTCGAACGTGGCGCCTTGGACGCTGTTCGAGTGAAAAAACAGGTCTTTTGAGCCACCCGTGCTGATAAATCCAAATCCCTTGTCCGTCAACTTCTTGATCGTGCCTTCGGCCATGCGTTCGTTCCTCGAGTGATTGTCTGGATGGACACCCCCGACATACGAATGCCGATTGGCCACCTTCCATTGGTTCCAACGATTTTACCCCGTCATGGGACCCGCGTGCAAAGGGGTGTGTTCGGCAAGCTGGCTCGATGCCCACTGAAGGTCCATCCCGGTTCGGCTCATGGCAATCGCGGTTCCTGCTCGGTGGTCGGTTCAAACCCGACGCACTCCAAAACCGGCTGCGGTGGATACTTCGGAAACCGGCGATCTCGCTGGGATTTGCCGCACAGCAGGAAGCGTGAGCCCGTGCCGGATACGACATCCTTCTTGTGCCGGCAAAGTTCGCAAAGACTATAGGCCATGCGGCGAACTCGTTTCGCGGGGTACAACAACCGCATCGCTAAAATGGCGGGTGATCGTACGACGCTCACTAGAATAGCTGTCGTCACCGGGCCCACGGTACCCTGAAAAATTGACTTGAGACGGCCGTGGTGGAGTTGGCCGCGCCGGCTCGGAGAGATTTATCTCGACACCATGTTGCGTCTGCACAACACCCCCCCACCCGGCGAAGGATGGTGGCGCCCGCGAAGCCGTTCTAACTCGCTACCACACCAGGATTTGGAGGCCGAGCCGCCAAAAATTCCCTGCCGGATATCGGCTTGGCCCAGGACTTGCCTTGTTAGCTCCGGTAATTGGTCAGCCCACTGCCTCAACTACCGGAGCTAAGACGCCATGGCCTTGCGATCAGACACGCTACTTCATCGCGATGCTCCCGCCGTTGGTCAAGCCACTTCGGGAATCACGGTTGCAACAACCGGCCTGCGAAAGATCCGCAATTTCCTCGTGTCCGAGGATGGGCCGACGGCGGTCGAATACGCGGTCATGCTCGCGCTGGTGATTATCATCTGCATCTCGGCGATCAACCTGGTTGGCCAGGAAACACAGAAGAGCTTCACCAAGACCTCGAACAGCGTCAGTTCGGCGATGAAGGGGGCGAACTGAATGGTGGTCCCGTGCGTTTAATCGAGAACCCGCGCTGGACGTGAGCCGCTAAATCGCCTGCTGCCAACCGATGAAATCACGGCGCGGGCTGCGTCCGGGCCTTGAAAGCGGCCACGGCACCCTTGGCTCGAGGATCGGGCTGTGGCGCAAGGGCGGCCAGCGCCGCTTGCCGGATCGTCTCGCTGGGATCATTGAGCGCGGCGATCAATAGGTCCATCCCTTCGGTCGGGGTGTGCTGCAGCGCTTGCACGGCCAGCAGCCGCAACTGATCGTCCACGTCTTTGACCGCCGCGGCCAGCGCGGGCACCGCCTTGGGGGTGGGGATCTGCTGAAATCGCGTGGCCGCCAAACGGCGCACCTCCACGTCGCCGGGCGCGGCGAGCGCGGCGATCATGGCAGCTTCCGCGCCGTCGTCACGACGTGCCGCAAGCGCAGCCGCCGCCGTCATCTTCACCTCTGGAATCGGATCGGCCAGCGCCGCGACCAGCGCAGCGGCGGCAGTGGGCTCGGTCATCTTTCCCAATGCTCGGATTGCCGCGAAACGCACTCCGTCGTCTTCGTGCTTCGCCAAGGCCACTAGCGGCCCCAGCGCGGCAGGGTTGGGCTGGGCCTCGAACTTCAGCGCCGCGATCGCGCGAACATTGATGCTGGGATGAGTAGCGAGGGCCGCCAACATCGGCGCGACACACTCGGGCTCGGTCCGAGCTCGCAGCATCTCCGCAGCCATCATGCTGTGCGATTCGTTGGGGTCGTTGAGCGTGCGGGCCAGAAAGGCAAACACGGCCAGATCTTTCATCAGGTTCAGCGGCCCCATCGCTTCCTGCCGAATTTCAAACTCGGGAGCCCCAGCCGCATCAATGAGCCCGGCAGCGGCACGCGGATTTGGCGTGCGCGCGAACCGCTGAACGGCCAATTGGCGAATCTGCCAGTCTGGGTTGCTCAACAGCGGGATCACCACGTCGTCGGCGGCCGGCAGTGGAGTCACGCTGAGCAGCGTGGCCGCCGTCATGCGGACGCTGGCAATGGGGTCCTTCAGCAGCGGCGCTACCATTGCAATCCCCTCGGGCGTCGGCGTGCGCAACAGCAGGTTCGCCGCCGTCTCGCGCAATTCCGGGTCGGGATCGCGGATCAGTTCTCGCACGATTTCGATTCCGCCCGGCGGCGCCGGCTTGCGGAACAGATATTGCGCGGCGACACGGCGCACGACGAGGTCTGGATGCGTGCGGCATGCCTGTTGGATCGCCGCATCGGCCGCGGGGTCGAGGTTCTGGCAGAGCCGCTGAATGGCCGCCTGCCGAACGCTCGGCTTCGGGTCGCTGAGCAGCTTCACCAGCAAAGGTACGGCTTGCGGCATGCCGGTGATGGCCGCGGCGGGCAAGAGAGCTTCGTCGCTGACTTTATTTGGATCGCCTCGGCGAAATGTTTGGACTGCATGCCGCACCGCAAAGGCCGGATCGTCGATGGCGGAGTCCACGAGCAACTTCGATTCCGGCGTCGGAATCGTCGCCAGCGCCACCACGGCACAAGCACGCACCAGCGGGTCCGAATCCTTCAGGCACAGCTTGTGAAACTCCAAATTCTTGACCGACGTGCGGGCATAGCCCGGGTAACGTCCGGCGGCCAACTGCCGCACCTGTAGATCCTGGCTGGCCATCAACCGGGGCATGAATGCGTCGGCGTCGGGATGCGGATCGCCGCGCAGCACGCCCGCGGCGCCGACCCGCACCCTGGCCACCGGGTCGTCGATCCCTTGCGCCATCAGGGCCAGCGTTTCATTCCACGGCGGAGCAGCCAACACGGCAAAGTTGGAACGACGCAGTTGTGCCAGCCGCACGTTGCGGGTTGCTTCTAGCACCTCAAAGCGGACCGTGGCGCTGGGAGACTTCATCGCTTCGCGCAATGCTGGTATGACGCGCGGCGTGACCAGCGCCGGCTGGGTGAATCGCCGCAGGGCGAACTGTCGAAGGGTTACATTGTCGCCGGTGATTGCTTTAAACATCAACTCTTCGGCCACTGGCCCCGGCCGGTTGGACAGCACTTCAGCCGTCGCAAGGCGGACGTTGTAGTCGGGCCAGTTGAAGAGCTTGACCAATGCGGCGTCCGCTTCGTCACCCGTTAGCCTGGCCAACGCCTGCGGCACCAGACGCCGCAGCAGGTTGTCCGGGCCGTTGACGACGCTGCAAATCGCGGGCACGGCCCGGGGAGTGATGAACTTGTGGAACCGGGTGATCGCAATTCTGCGGACCATGGCGTCGGGATGCGAAGTGAGCGCCGCAATCAGCGCCGTTTCGGCCGTTTCTTCCCTCCGCGATACCAGGGCGGTCGCCGCGGCGCGGCGCACGCCGGGCTCGGGGTCGGCCAATGCCCGCACCAACAGCGGCACGACCGCCGCATCGGGGCTCCCGGCCACGCTGTTTACGGCGGTCAGCCGCAGCGAATCATCCACGTCGTCGAGCAACTTTCCAAACGCGGCCCGCACGGCGGGATGCTTGCGGCCGGCAAGCTGCTGGGCAATTTGCAGTCGGAGTTGCGCGTCCGGATCCGCGGACATAGACTGGCTCAGCGCTACCCAGGTGGGGTCGGTGTCGAAGGCCATCAGCGTCTGGGCCGCCAGCCGGCGGAATACCGGGTCGGTGCCGCGAAGCTTGGCGATCAATGCCTCGACCACCTGCGGAGAGGGCGCCACGGCGCCGTATCGCGCCAACGAGAGCAAAGCGGCCTGACGCACGTCGCGATTGGAATCGTTGAGAGCCCGCAGGAGCAAAGCGGCCCCCGCCGGATCGTTGCTGTTGGCCAGACTGTTCACAGCGGCCAGCCGGAGCGGATCTTCCTTGCTGTCCATAAGCTTTGCAAACGCGGCCCGGACGACCGGGAGCGGCCGACCGGAAAGCTGCCCTGCGATTTGCAGGCGCAGCGGCAGGTCGGGATGAGTCGTCATTGTCGCGCTGAGTGCCACCCAAGTGGCCTCGGTGTCGAAGGCCATCAGCACCTGGGCCGCCAGCCGTGCAACTTCTGGATCGGCATCGCGGAGCTTTTCAATCAAGCCGGCCACAACGAATGGCCGCGACAAGTCGTTGTATCTCGCCAGGGCGGCAACCGCCGCCAGACGGACTTCGACGTCCCGATCCTTCAGTGCGCGAACCAGCGACCCTACGACCAGCGGATCGTTGACCTGCGCGGCCGCCGCCGCTCCTTTCGCCCGCGCCGCCGGATCGGGCGATCGCAGGGCCGCAATCAACGGGCTCTCGGGGACCGGCTTCAGCGGTTGGCTGGTCACCAGCCGCGCGCTCCAGAGGGAAATCTGTTGTTGGGCAGTGCCGGGCAGAAAAGTAATTTCCAACTGCCGCTGCGCCTGTTGGGATTCGGGCAGCGGCACATACAGGGGCCAATCGGACTCGCCGCTTCCAATGCTTGCCTTGGCCGCCTCTTTACCGTCCAGTGTGACGACGATGTGTCCGCCAGGGAAAACCGGCGTCACCGGGCGCGCCAAGAGCAGCAGCCATTTGTCGTCCGCTCCGATGTCCACCGACCGCTTCAGTTGCAGCGGCCCGCCGGTGACGAACAGAGCAATGGCGGGAATCGGATTGCCCGGATCGGTGAGGTCCCAGTCACGTTTCTTTTCTGCGGTGCCACCTTTGCTGCGCACGATTTGCCAACCCTGCCACAGGTTCGGATCGTTGAGATCTTCGGTCGGCGGTTCGGTGGCCGGCTTGTCGGGCGAGGCGGCAGCAGGACGTTTCGGCTGTGGCGACTTGGGGGCCGCTTTAGTCGCTTTGTAATCGGGAGTTTTTTGATCGGGCGTTTTGGCGACGTCCATTGGTTTGCCGGCCGGTTCGCTGGGTCGCACCAGGATGTAAATCCAACCCGCCGCCCCCAGGAGGAGCATTGCGTAGACCGCGAACTCTACTTTGCGTCGAAACGAGATTGGGGTGCGGGGCACGCTATCCGGCGGCGGCTGCGTGGAATCGATTTCATCCGCCTGGGGCTGCGCCGCCTGGGCGGCCAACGCGGCCTCTGCATGCGCCAAGAACCGCTCGACTGCCTCAGCGCCCCCCACGATAGAAAACGTGATCGGGCTGGCCTCAACGCGAGCCCGGATGGCGGCGACCTCGTCGGCCGTCACGTCGGCGGGCTTCCGGTTGCGGATGATCTCCACGCACTGCAGGAGCGTTAGCTGTTCGACCATACGCTGGCAGAGTTTCTGGGCAGGATGTTGTGGCGGGGGAATCTCGACGCGCCGTAATCCAGGCTGACAAGTCAGAGTGGATCAGATCGCGGCGCTGGTGGGGCGATGACTCTTATTTTAGCAGGACGAGCGGGTCCGTGTCAGCATTTCGATGCAAATCCAGGTCCAATACGAACTGCGGTTTTAACGGTATGGAGATGGCCGCCAGGGAGGGCCGGTCGTCGCGCTGGACGAAGATGTTCCAGCCCGCTTATTTACCCTCGATGTGGACTTTTGTCCCTCCTGGTCATAACTCGCTCAGGTATAACTCATCGATTAGAACTCATCGATATCGCGGCAATTTCCGTGGCGTTCCAGCGGCTCTCCGAATTCGAGGTGACATTGGCCATCAACCCCTCCGCACGCGCCGTGGCGATCGTGGCCAATCCGTACGGCGGCGCGCGCCGCAACCGCGAGCGGGTGGCGGCGCTGGTGGCCGCGTTGCAGCGGGCCGGTTTGGAGCCGCGGCCGATGTGGGAGCCGCACGAACTGGCGGATGCGGCGGGCCAGCCCGGGTTTGCCGACGAGTTTCGCTGCGTCGTGGCCGCTGGTGGCGATGGCACGCTCAATCGGGTGATCAACCAACAGTCGGCTCTCCCCGTGGCGATGTTTCCGCTCGGCAACGAGAACCTGTTCGGGAGGGAGTTCGGCCACCGCAACGATCCTGCGGCCATCGTGCGGATGATCCAGGCGGGGAAAACGCGGACGATTGACCTGGGCGTGGCCAACGAGCAGCGGTTCTGCTGCGTGGCGTCGGCCGGCTTCGACGCGGACGTCGCCCATCGGCTGGCCGAGTGGCGCAGCCATGCGGTGGGGCTGAAGCGCGTGAGCCGGTTGTCGTACGTGCGGCAGATCGTCGGCGCGGTGTGGAACTATCAATACCCTATCATGAGGATCGAGGCCGACGGCGTGCCGGTGCAAGCCGCGCTGGTGATGGTGTTCAACCTGCCGCAGTATGCGTTTCACTTGAAGTTTGTGGAGAGCTGTTTGCCCGACGATGGCATGCTGGATTGGGTCGCCTTCGAGACGCCCCATTTGATGCCTCTGGTGGGGTACACGCTCTCCGTAATGTTGCAGCGGCACTGGCGGCGGTCTGACGTGAAACATGGCCGGGCACGTCACATCCGCCTGTCGTGCGAGACGCCCGTGCCGTTCGAGCTGGACGGCGACGCGATCGGATTTGCACCAATAGAATTGACCGTACTTCCCAGGGCATTGACTATCATGGTGGCTGACGGGGCCAATTAACCCGAAAAGAAATTGACTCACCTTATGAACCTCACTTCCCGCATGCGAACCATGCCGCTGCGACTAGCGGGCCTCGCCGTCGTGGTAGCGTTGATTGCCACTGCTCCGCTGCATGCGGACTCGCCCGTGGCGCCGCCGGACCTCACGAAGGGCAACGATCAGGAAAACAATAATTCCGACAAACATGTCGACCGCACGCTCACCTACAATCTCGGCGCCACCGGCCTGCGGGGTTGGATTTATACGAAGCCTGAAAACTTCTTCGAGAGCCAGCAGGGCCGCACCACGACGGTTAGCCGACAGATTCTCATTACGCACGTCGGCGCCGCGTCGCCGGCCGACGGCGTGATCCAGGTCAGCGACGTAATTCTCGGCGCGGCGGGTAAGTTGTTCGCCGACGACGCCCGCAAGTCGTTGGCCCTGGCGATTCAGCAGGCCGAAACACCCGCCAATGGCGGCGCGTTGAAATTGACCCGCTGGCGAGCAGGCCAGACAGACGAGGTGCAGCTCAAGCTCCGCGTCATGGGCACGTACAGCGCCACCGCCCCCTACGATTGTCCCAAGTCGAAGCTCATCTTCGACGACGCCTGCACGGTGCTCGAAAAAGAACCGTTGGAAGAAGATATCTGGGGCGCGGTCAATGGGCTGGCGCTGTTGGCCACCGGCCGGCCCGCCTATCTGCCGCGGGTGCAAGCGTATGCCCGCAAGATCGCGCCGCCGACCATGAAGCTGGAATTGAAGGACGGTTCGGTGGCGTGGGATTGGGGATATCGCAAT
>JAIOQB010000281.1 GCA_021413585.1 Planctomycetia bacterium | reverse complement strand
ACACTATATCCCTACACGACAAACTAAACAACTCCACCATCTCGCGTAGCCGTTTGAGCCGCTCCTTCACCTCGACGCCGAACCGCTGCTCTTCGTCGATGATCACCAAACCCAGGTTGGAGAACTTGACATCGGCGGAGGCCAACCGGTGCGTGCCGATGATGATATCGACCCCTCCTTCCGCCAACCGCGCGATGATTTCATTCTGCTGCCCCTTGGTGCTGAAGCGACTCAGGGCCGCGATGGAGAAGGGGAACTCGGCCATCCGGCTTTGGAAGCTCACCAGGTGTTGCTCGGCCAGGATCGTTGTCGGCACCAGCACCGCCACCTGATGCCCGCTGTCGACCGCTTTGAACGCCGCCCGCATCGCCACTTCCGTTTTGCCGAAGCCGACGTCGCCGCACAGCAGCCGATCCATCGGCCGCGAGCGGTGCATATCGTCTTTGATTGCTGTGAGCGCCAGGAGCTGGTCGTCGGTCTCTTGGTATGGAAACGAGGCATCGAACTCGCGCTGCCATTCACTGTCGGCGGGGAAGGCGATGCCCGGCCGTGCGCCGCGGGCAGCTTGCAGTTCGAGCATGTCGACGGCCAGATCGGTCACCGCCTGTTCGGCCGCCGCGCGCTGGCGGACCCAACTGCGTCCGCCGATTTTCGCCAGCCGGGGGCGCGACTTGCTGCCGCCGACGTACTTTTGCACCAGCGAAATCCGCGTGGCCGGGACGTAAATCTTCGTGCCCCCGTCGAACTCCAGCGCCAGGTGCTCTTCTGCCGAGCCCTCTTTTTCGATCAGGGCCAGCCCCCGATAACGGCCCACGCCGTGCGCCAGGTGGACGATCAGGTCTCCTTCGCGCAGCTCCGTAAAGCTATCGATGGCGCGGCCCAGACGGCGCTTCGGAGGGCGCGGCGGCTCGGTGCGGTGGAATAGTTCGCTGCCGCTGAGCACCACCAGACGCTCGGGGGGCAGCCGAAAGCCGCTGCGTAAATGGCCGATCGAAAAATGGAGCCGACCATCGTGCGCCGTCTCGGTGGTGGCGAGAACTTCTCGCAAGCGTTTCACCTCGGCTTCGGTCCGGCAGAAGAGCCACACGTCGTCTTTCCTGGCGGCGTCGTCGATCTCGGAGCGAACCTTCGCCACCTCGCCACTAAATCGCTCGACGGAGAGCGCCGGCATCCGGCAATGCACCTCGGCGGGCGAGGTGGCCATCTGCTGCGCCGTGGCCGTGCCAAACCGATCCGCCTCGCGCAGCAATTCCTTAACCGATAGCAGCTCGGCGGGGCGCTCCCAACGCTCGACAAACCGCGCGCCGGCCGCCGTCATTTCTTCCGGCTCGACAAGCAACAGCCGGCTCGACGCGGGCAATACCGATAACAGCGAGTCCCGATCGACGGCCGAAGGACGCAGCACGGTGATCTCGACTTGCTGGCACTCCGCCGCGCTGCGCTGCGTGGCGACGTCGAACGTCCGGATGGATTCGACTTCGTCGCCAAACCATTCGACGCGGACCGGCGCTTCCGCGTCGGGCGGGAAAATATCCACGATGCCGCCGCGCGAGGAAAACTCTCCGGGCAACTCGACGGCGCTGGTCCGCGCCAGTCCGTTTTCCAACATCCATTCGATGAAGGGTTCGATCTCCTGCCGTTCCCCCCGTTCCAGCGTGCGGGTCATCGCCCTCATCCGCTCGCGCCCCGGAATCGGTTGCAGCAGCGCCTGAATGCTGGTGACGATCAGCCCAGATGATCTGTCGGTGGTGGCGACCTCGGGTGCCTGGGGCAACGCCCCAGCAGAAACCGCTCGCACCAGCCGCAATCGCTGGCCATACAGATCGTCGGCCAGGGCCTGGTCGGCCCGCTCGAGTTCCCAGGCGGGAAACTGCTGGCATGGTGCTGAGGACCAAACAGAGAACTCATCGCAGAAATCGTCCAGCTCCGCGGCCTGGGGCAGCACGACCACCACGGGCCCGCGCTCCCGGCATGCCAGCACGGCGGCCAGCAGCGCGCAGAGCGACCCCCAGACTCCGTCGAAGCTGGCCTGCTCCCCACGCTGGAGAGCCGCCGCCGCTCGTTTGAAGTCATCCTGCGCCGCCAACCGTTCGGCCAGTTGCAGTAGCCGGCCGGACGCCTCTTGGGCCGCCAGCACTTCCTTCATGGCAAGTCAGGCAATTCTAGGAACTTTTGCCGGCGGGTGAAAGGCGTACTGATTTGCGATGTGCGAATGGCGATTTGCGATCTGAGAAGGTGATGAAAATGGAGTGGGTGCCTGGGGCAACCCCCCAGACTTTGCCGCACTGAGGGTAGACATCTGGGGCGTTGCCCCGCCACCCTGCTTCGGTTGATGCCATCTTGCCGCCCGCAAACTCCAGCACGCACGCCCAGCCTGCGATACTTAACCAGCGCCCTCAAATTCTGCGGTTTGACGCATTCCCGCGCCGCTCCCGGTTCACCTGTCGGAAAGGTCAACTGATGGCCGATACCTCAGGATACGAACCCACACCCGCAGTTTTCACTGTGTACGGCGCTTCGCCGGTGTGGGTTTCACCTGTCCAAAACGGCCTGCCAATCCAGGGATGGACTGGCCGGCGCCGTTGATTCCAATCCAACCACCTTCACGGGCACCTGACGATGTTCAATACAGGTCGTGCCGTATTACGGGCCGTGGCGCCGATCGCGCTAGTAGCCCTGCTTGCGTTGCCGGCGTTTGCCGAACCCGCGCCAGCGGATAACCCCAATTCGTTTGCGCCGTTGCGCGGCGGCCAACGCCCCGCCACGCCGCCGGTCGTGTCGAGTGTGGCCATCTCGGCCGACGGCCAATACCTGGCCAGCGCCGGCGACGACCATGCCGTGCGCGTTTGGAGCATTGCCGACGGCAAGCTCCGCTATCGCCTGGTCGGGCACCGCGACTGGGTGCGCAGCGTAACGTTCAGCCCCGATGGCAAAACGCTCGCCTCCGGTGGCGACGATCGCCGCGTCCGGCTGTGGGACTTGTCCACCGGGCTGCTCAAGATGGAACTGACCGACGCCACGCGGGCCATCTATTGCGTCAAATACAGCCCCGACGGCAGCGAACTGGTCACCGTGGGCTTCGAGCCGGGCATGCGTATCTACGACGGCCGCGACGGCCGCTTGATCAATAACCGCATCGACTGCCCCTGCGTCGACATGCGAGCCGCCGCCTTCAGCCCCGACAGCCGGCAACTGGCGTGCGCAGGGCGCAACGGTAAGCTGCGGATTGTCGACATCGCCGCTGGCGGCGCGATGCACGAAGTACTCAACGCCCACTTGCGGCGGATTCGCTCACTGGGCTTTTCGCCGGACGGCACGGAGTTGGCCACCGCGGGTGAAGATGGCCGGGTGAAAGTCTGGACCGCGCAAGAAGGCAAGCTGCTGCACGAGTTCAAGGCCGGGCAGGCCAAGGTGCTGACGCTGCTGTATTACGCCCCGAATCGAATTGCCACCGGCGGCACCGACAACATGGTGCGGCTGTGGGAAGTCTCCACCGGCAAGCAAGTGCGCGAGTTGCCCGGCCACACCGGCTCGGTCGCCACGCTCACCTGCGACCCGACCGGCAAGACGCTGGTCTCGGCCGGCTTCGACACCACCATCCGCGTCTGGCCGTTGGAAGGCCCAGGGGACCGCACGTCGTCGGTGATTGGCGCAGAAGTGAAGTGAGTATTACGAAGGACGTTTGAACCACAGAGACACAGAGGACGGAAGGGGAAAGAAGAAAAATTTGAACAGAAGGCCGCGAAGGTCGCAAAGTTAAGACATCTTTACAGCTTCCTACTTCGCGTCCTTTGCGGT
The DNA here is from genome assembly GCA_021413585.1 of Planctomycetia bacterium. GTDB lineage: Bacteria > Planctomycetota > Planctomycetia > Pirellulales > UBA7805 > JAIOPX01. The sequence continues at coordinate 7,135 of JAIOQB010000281.1, read as the reverse complement.
CTTCTGTAAAAAAGTTTTTTCGTCTCCTCCGTTCGTCTCTGTGCCTCTGTGTCTCTGTGGTAAAAAAATAGTGACAGCCGCGTAGCGACAATCCATCTTGCCGTCCGGCATCGTTCGCCACTTGCGAATCGGTGCTGGGCGGCACCAAGTCACGCTGCATCGTACAGGGAGGTACGCCTGTGGGACTTTTTCAACGGTTTTTTGGTTCGCGTCGGGCTGCCCGCCGCAACGGCGTCGCGCGCTCCGGTCGCGCTAAGCAGCACTCCGCGCGGCACGTGTGCCACTTCGAGCCGCTCGAAGAACGCCGCCTGCTGGCCGCCGACATCCACCTGGGTGCGGTCTACTTCGACCCCACGGTCGGCGACGATAGCGTGCCGAATACGATCCAGATCTCGTTCGAAGGCGGCGCGCCCGGCACCGAGCTGACGCACATCATCATCAATGGCGATAAGCTGGGGGACGGCCAGGTCACCCTGGGGGACGTGTTCTTCGATACGGAGTCCGGCGGGCTCGGCGCGTTCAAATCGAACCCGGTAAAGATCGTCGCCTCCGACGGGTTCACCGTCACCAACATTAAAGTCTCTGACGGCTCTCCCATTCTGGAGTTCGACCTCAGTGGCTTCACCGCCGGCGACAAGCTGGTGTTCACCGTCGACGTGGACGAAATGGGGCTGTTCAAGCCCAACTCGCTGGCGGAAGGGGGCGAGTTTGAAGGCTCCAAGCTCACCGGCACGTTCACCAACACGCACTACCAGGACGTGCAAGGGTCGGCCACGTTCTTCGACGACTATGACGACGAGTTCGCCGCTGTGGCCACCGCCACGGGCACGACGCTCAATCTGCCCAATGACAGCAACATGCCGCCCGCTACGGTCGATCAAAGCGACCATACGGCGGGCGCTGTGCTGTCGCTCAAGCAAACGCCCAAGCCGATCACCATCGCCGGCACGGTCTACAGCGACCAGAACCTCGACAACTCGCAGGACAACGGCGAGACCGGCATCGGCGGCGTGAAGCTCACGCTCGAACGGCTCGACGGCAACAATAACTACGTCTCCACCGGGCTGACCGCCACGACCGACGCCGATGGCCACTACAAGTTCAGCGATCCCTCGATCTTGCCCGGCACGTACCGCGTCGTCGAGACGCAGCCGCCGAACTACTTTAGCGTCGGCGCCCAGCCCGGCACGATCGATGGCATGACAGTGGGCCACGTCGATAATCCCGACCGGCTCAGCCAGATCACGGTGCAGGGGGGCGACAACAGCATCCTGAATAACTTTGGCGAAGCGAAACCCGCGGCGCTCAGCGGCTTCGTCTATCACGACCGCAACAACAACGGCCTGAAAGAAGCGGGCGAGGAAGGAATCGGCGGCACCACGATCCAGGTGATTCCGGTCAACACGATCGACGGCTCGACCTCGCCGATTCAGACTACGACCAATAGCGACGGCAGTTGGTCGGTCACCGGACTAGCCCCAGGAACGTATCGCGTGGTCGAAGTGCAGCCGGCGAGCTGGATCGACGGTCTCGACACGCCGGGCAACGCGGGCGGAACGGCCACCAATCCTGGCGACCAGATCGCGGGGATCACGCTCAAGCCGGATCAAACCGGCGTGAACTACAACTTTGGCGAATTGAAGCCGGGCAGCATCAGCGGCCAGGTCCACGTCGATCTCAACGGCGACTGCATCTACCAGCCGGGCGAGCCGCTCCTCTCCGGCGTGACAATGCAACTGCTGGATGCCCAAGGGAAGGTGATCGCCACCACCACCACTGACGCCAAGGGGGAATACAAGTTCGATAATCTGGCCCCCGGCACGTACGGCGTCCAGGAACTTCAGCCGCAGGGATACTACAACGACACGCAATGGGTCGGGAGCGCCGGCGGCGTGGTCACCGCCCAGGACCGGATCGAGCAGATTGCCATCGGCTCGGATGTCCAGGCGGTGCATTACGACTATTGCGAATCGTTGCCCGGCAGTATCAGCGGCCAGGTCCACGTCGACCTCAACGGCGACTGCATCTACCAACCGGGCGAGCCGCTGCTCTCCGGCGTGACCATGCAACTGCTGGATTCGTCTGGCAAAGTGATTGCCACGACGACAACCGACGCCAACGGCGAATACAAGTTCGACAACCTGGAAAAAGGAACCTACGGCGTCCAGGAACTCCAGCCGGCAGGATATTACAACGACACGCAGTGGATCGGCAGCGCGGGGGGCGTGGTCACTGCGCAAGACCGCATGGAGCAGATCGTGCTCGGCTCGGGCTTCGATGCGGTGCATTACGACTACTGCGAATCGTTGCACGGCTGCATCAGCGGCGTGGTCCATGCCGATCTCAACGGCGACTGCATCTACCAGCCGGGCGAGCCGTTATTGTCTGGAGTGACGATGCAACTGCTGGACTCCACCGGCAAAGTGATCGCCACCACCAAGACCGACGCCAACGGCGAGTACAAGTTCGATAATCTTGAGAAGGGAACCTACGGCGTTCAGGAACTCCAGCCGGCCGGCTACTTCAACGACACGCAATGGGTGGGCAGCGTCGGCGGCGTGGTCACGGCGCAAGATCGGATCGAGCAGATTGTGATCGGCTCGGGCGTAAACGCCGTGCATTACGACTATTGCGAATCGCTCCCGGGCAGCATCAGCGGCGTGGTGCATGCGGATCTCAATGGCGATTGCATCTACCAGCCAGGCGAGCCGCTGCTCTCCGGCGTCACGATGCAATTGCTGGATTCCACCGGTAAGGTGATCGCCACCACGAAGACCGACGCCAACGGCGAATACAAGTTCGACGGCCTGGAGAAGGGAACCTACGGCGTGCAGGAATTGCAGCCGACCGGTTACTTCAACGACACGCAATGGGTCGGCAGCGTCGGGGGCGTGGTGACGGCGCGAGATCGGATCGAGCAGATCGTGATCGGCTCGGGTGTGGCCGCCGTGCATTACGACTATTGCGAGTCGTTGCCCGGCAGCATCAGCGGCGTGGTGCATGCCGACCTCAACGGCGATTGCATCTACCAGCCGGGCGAGCCGCTGATTGCCGGCGTGACGATGCAGTTGCTGGATTCCACCGGCAAGGTGATCGCCACCACCAAGACCGACGCCAACGGCGAGTACCACTTCAACGGCCTGGAGAAGGGAACCTACGGCGTGCAGGAGTTGCAGCCGACCGGTTACTTCAACGACACGCAGTGGGTAGGCAGCGTCGGCGGCGTGGTCACCGCGCAAGATCGGATCGAGCAGATCGTGATCGGCTCGGGCGTGAACGCCATACACTATGACTACTGCGAATCGCTGCCCGGCACGATTGCCGGCTCGGTCCATGTGGAAGTGCCAGGGCAGGACTGCCAGGTGAATCCGGGCCCGCCGATCGCCGGCGTGGTGATTCAGTTGCTTGATACCGAAGGAAACGTGCTCGCCTTCACGACCACCGATTCCAACGGCGCCTACAAGTTCACCGGCCTGGAGAAGGGGACGTACGGCGTCCGCGAAATCCAGCCCGCCGATTACGAGCAGGGAGACCAGCACGTCGGCAGCGGCGGCGGCGTGATTGCCGACGTCGACCTGACCACGCAGATTGCGGTCCACAGCGGCGAGGATCTGGTCCATTACGACTTCTGCGAAACGCAGCCGCCACCGCCGCCGCGCGTCCCGCTGCCGCCGCCGCCGACTCCGCCCGGAGCGCCGCGGCTGGCCGCTTTGATTCCGCAGCAGAACAATCCGCTGGTGCCGCCGCCGTTCATTCCGCCGACCAAGCTGCCCGACGACTTTGGCGGCGTCGATGGCTCGAACCTGTACACGTGGCACTTGAGCGTGACCAACGCCGGCCAGCCCCGCGCGGCGGATCAATCGTCCGCCACGGCCGACGCTTCGGATGGAACATTGAAGCTGATCCCCGCCTCCGCCGAGTCGCACAGCGACATCCGCATGGACGACGGGGAATGGACGATCCTCGAGGCCAACGGGCAGTTGAAGAAGATCGTGTTCGGCAACGAACGGGGCACGCCGATCGTCGGCGACTTCAAGGGAGACGGCAAGGCCGAGTTAGGCGTATACGTCGACGGCCAGTGGTTCATCGACCTCAATGGCGACGGCGTGTGGGACAACGGAGACATGTGGGCCAAGCTGGGAACCGACAAGGATTACCCTGTGGTCGGTGACTGGGATGGCGACGGCAAGATCGACATCGGGATCTTCGGCCCCGCCTGGACCGGCGACCCGCGGGCGATCTACGTCGATCCGGGTCTGCCCGATCCGTACAATACGCCGACCGGCGCGATGAAGAACCTGCCGCCCAAGGTGGAAGACGCGGCGCTGGGCAAGCGCGAACTGACGCTCAAGCCCAACGGCAAGCTGCGGGCCGATTTGATCGACCACGTGTTCGCTTACGGCCGCCGTGGCGACGTGCCGATCGTCGGCGACTGGAACGGCGACGGCGTGCGGACCATTGGCATCTTCCGCGACGGCGTCTGGTATCTCGATAGCAACGGCGACGGCCGGTTCGACGAGAACGACCGCGTGGTCCAGTTCGGACAAGCGGGCGACATCCCTGTGGTCGGCGACTGGACCGGCAAGGGGAAAGACATGGTCGGCGTCTACCGCCACGGCACGTGGTACCTCGACACCAACGGCAACGGCGAGCTGGATGCCAGCGACAAGGTGTTCGAGCTGGGCGGCGCCGATGACATCCCTGTGGTGGGCAACTGGTCCGGCGACGGCGTCGACCGCCCCGGCGTCTACCACCGCGGCCACCCCAACCGCGTGACCGCCGATTTCACAACCAGGCGGTAAGCGACGTAGGTTACGCGCAGCGTGACAGAACCGTCGTCCAATTTTGAACAGAAGGTCGCGAAGGACGCTAAGAAACTAAGGAAGCAAATTACTTCCTTCGCGCACTTTGCGATCTTCTGTTCAAAATCTTCTGTTCGCCATTCTTCTCTGAGCCATTGCTGGACGGCTATATTGTTGCGCCGCAATATCTTTCGGCCCAGCCGAACAGGTAGACCTCGCGCACGCTGCGCGGTAGGGTAGACTTACTTCACTTCACACCCTTCACACTACTTTTTCACACCCCGTTTTCACACCCCGTTTTCACACCTTTCCTTCACACCCCATGCCCCGATCCCTCCCCCTCCTGCTTCTGTTCGCCTCGGCCGTCGCGCTCACTGGCGCCGCCCACGCCGTCGACACCGACTACAATCTCGGCCCCGACTCCACCCCTCACGACGGCGTGCCGCGTGGCAAGGTGACCAAGCACCACTGGCAGAGCAAGGTCTTTCCGAACACCGAGCGCGACTATTGGGTCTACGTTCCGGCCCAGTACGACGGCAGCAAGCCGGCGGCGGTGATGGTGTTTCAAGACGGCCATGCCTATGTCAGCGCCGACGGGCAGATGCGCGTCCCCGTCGTGTTCGACAATCTGATCCACGCCGGGCAGATGCCGCCAACGATCGGCATTTTCATCAACCCGGGACGCACGAACCCGCCGGCCGGCGCGAAGACGGACGCTGCGAAGCCTGACCCTGCGAAGGCGGGCCCGTGGAAGGCGGACAATCGCAGCTTCGAGTACGACACGCTCAGCGACCAGTACGCCCGGTTCTTGATCGACGAGATCCTGCCCGAGGTGGCGAAGGAGTACAAGCTGACGGACAAAGCGTCCGAGCGGGCGATCTGCGGGATGTCGTCGGGCGGAATCTGCGCGTTCACGGTGGCTTGGCAGCGCCCCGACATGTTCAGCAAGGTGCTCAGTCATGTGGGCAGCTTCACCGACATCCGGGGCGGCCACGCCTATCCGTCGCTGGTGCGCAAAACGCCGCGCAAGTCGATCCGCGTTTATTTGCAGGACGGCAGCAACGATCTGGACAATCCCTACGGCAACTGGTGGCTGGCCAACCAGCAGATGGCCGCGGCGCTCAAGTTCCGCGGCTACGACTATCAATTCATCGGCGGCACCGGCCAACACAGCGGCCGACATGGCGGGGCGGTGCTGCCCGAGTGACTTTGTTCAATACAACTTGTACACGCCAGATGTTCAAGGTGAAATCGACGTTGTTGCAATCAATTTCAGGAAAAAAAACGTCTATATCTGCGAAGTGGCGATTCATCTCGTTACTGGTCTTCAGTACGTCAAAGACAAGCGACCCGATACGGCGCGCCGGTTGATCAAGAAATTCAACAAGGACATTGATTATGCTGAGAAAGCTTTTCCGGATTTCAAACGGATTTTTATGCTTTGGTCGCCCATCGTTAAAAGCTCGGCTCCTACTGCCAAGCACGATCAAGTAAAAGCCGTCGAAGAGTGTCGTAAGCACATTCAAGAGTCGCGCAAGGTGAAAATTGAATTGATAATCAATGAACGCTACAGTGAGTGCTTAGCTAAACTGCGTGAATATGCCGCGACGCGAACTGAGGAACTCAAGTCTCCAGTCCTTCGGCTATTTCAAATCGAAGCCTTGCTCGACAGGCATGTCGCTCGAAGGAAGAAGAAAACGCACATTGGCCATTGACCTCAATCCGCAGCCGATTTTCTTATGCTTTACTTAAGGAACGGCGTAATCGCTAGGCCATTGCGTAGGACCGGCGGCTAGCGCCGAACCGCTCACCTGGCTGCCGCCGTCGTCCCCACCCTCGGCCCGGCCGCGGCAGTCTCCGGGCTCGCGTGATCCAGGTACTGCGCAAAATTATCGTGAAACAACCGCGCCAGTTTTTCGGCCGCGCGGTCGTAGGCGGCCGGGTCGGTCCAGGTATTGCGCGGGATGAGGATTTCTTTCGGAACGCCGGGGCAGGCGGTGGGGACGGCGAGGCCGAAGATCGGGTCTTCCTGCGTCGCTGCGCTGCCGAGCGTGCCGGCGTGGATCGCGTCGATGATCGCCCGGGTGTGCGCCAGGTTGATCCGCCGGCCGACGCCGTGCGGGCAGCCCGTCCAGCCGGTGTTGACCAGCCACGCCTCGGCCGCGTGGCGGTGCATCTTTTCCGCCAGCAGTTCCGCGTACACCGTCGGATGCCACACCATAAACGGCGCGCCAAAGCAGGCCGAGAACGTCGCCGCCGGCTCGGTCACACCCATCTCGGTACCCGCCACTTTGGCCGAATAGCCGCTGACGAAGTGATACATCACCTGCGCG
>JAIOQB010000198.1:4342-5976 GCA_021413585.1 Planctomycetia bacterium | reverse complement strand
ATACGAGCCTCGCGCCAGCATGTCGGGATCGTAGTTGCTCTCGATCAGCACCGCGTCGAGCGAAGCCACCACGTCGGCCAGGCCGCTAAACACATGCCCTAGGTCCGTCAGCACGCCCAGCCGGCGCCGGCCGTCGTCAATCACGAACGCCACTCCTTCCACCGCGTCGTGCGGCGTGGGCACCGTCTCCACCGTCACATGGCCGAATTGCAACTTCTCCCCGGCGGCGAATGGTTGGATGTTGTTGACCCCGCCCAGATCGCACCGCGAGCGGGCGGCGGCCAGCGTGTTCTTGGTGATGTGAATCGGCAGGCTGAACTTACGGTGAAACACGCCCATGCAGCGGACGTGGTCTGCATGCTCGTGCGAGATCAACAATGCCTGCACCTTCTTGATGTCGCGGCCAATCGCCGCGAGCCGCTGCTGGGCGATGTAACCCGGGATGCCCGCGTCCACGAGCAGCCGCACGTCGTCCGATTCGACGTACACGCAGTTTCCATTGCTGCCAGATTGCAGGGCGACGACGCGCATTATTGCTTCACCCCTTCCACCACGCTGACCTCACAACTCGTCGGCACGATTCGCGTCAGCTTGAAACCCGCCGCAGTGTACAGGGTTTCGTACTCCGCAGCGGTTCGCTCCTTGCCGCCGGGGACGATCATCATCGCTAGGTCGAGGAACTTGCCCATGAAGGGGCCGTTGCCCGGCGGGATCACCGTTTCGATCACCAGCAGCTTCGACGTGGGCGACATCGCCTTGTGGCAGTTGCGGAGGATCGTGAGGCACTCCTCCTCGTTCCAGTCGTGAATGATGTGTCGGAAGATGTAGGCGTCGGCGCCAGGTGCGATCGACTCGAAGAAGTTGCCTCCCACCAGCCGGCAGCGGTCCAACACGCCGGCGGCTTCGACGCGTGCCTTCGCCCGCGCGACGACGTGCGGCAAATCGACCAGCATCCCTTGCATCTTGGGATACCGCTGCAACGCGGCCGCCAGGTTCGACCCGTTGCCGCCGCCGACGTCGGCCAGCACGCCAATCCCAGAGAAATCATACGCATCCAGCACGGCCGCCGTCTCGTGCCCATGGATCCCGGTCATCGCCTCGTCGAACACACGGGCTTTCTCTGGTTTGTCGGCCAGATAGTCAAACAGCGGCTTGCCGTGCAGATCGGTGAACGCCGACTTGCCAGTACGCATGCTGTGCATGGCGTTGCACCAGGCGGGAAACATCTCTTCGCCGTTCATGATCGCCAGAGCCCACTGCGAGTCGGGCACGTCGCTGCGCAGCGGCTCGGCCAGCGGCGTGAGCTGGAATTGCTTGCCTTCGATTTCCGCAAACACCCCCACGCTGGCCAGTGCCCGCAGCAGCCGATAGAGGGCGTCGGGATCGGCCGAGCACGCCTGGGCGAGTTCTTCGACCGGCCGCGGTCCTTCGCGCAACAAGTCGGCAATCCCCAGCCGCGCGGCCAGATAGATCGATTGCGTGGTCCAATAACCGACAATCAAGCGGGTGAGATCTTCAGGTGGTGGAGACGCCATCGGAAAAGTCCTTGCCAAAATGTAGAGTGGGTGGGAGAACCACCCCAGTTAAAACATTTACAATAGGTGGGGGTGCGACCCACCCAACACAGCGTGGTT